>JANNDM010000026.1:0-28849 GCA_031387725.1 Verrucomicrobiota bacterium
AAACTTCCTGTCCCGTGATGAGGAAGATGACTTCCTTAAATCCACCCCGGTCCGAGGCACTGGAGCTCATGGACTGGATCTTCCACCCCCGGCCCTCGGCATAGCGGGTGTAGGCCCGGTAAAGCTCGGCGGCGAACAGGCTGGCCTCGTCGCCCCCGGTGCCCGCGCGGATTTCGAACACCGTGTTGCGTGAATCCGAGGGCTCCGGCGGAATCATGGCCAAAAGCACCGCGGCGCGCAGGGCCTCGCGTTTGGCCAGCAAGGCGGGCATCTCATGTTGGGCGAGCTCCCGCAACTCGTCACCGGCGGCAGGATCTTTCAACAGGGTCGTGTGCTCCGCGAGTTCCCGCTCCGCCCGCTCATAATCGGCATGGCTCTCCACCAACCGGCGGAGTGACTGCTGCTCGCGCGAAACTTCCGTCGCCTTGCGCGGATTGGCGTAGAACGAGGGCGCGGCCATCTGCGCATCGAGTTCGTCGAGACGGCGTTGAAAAGGGAAGATGTCGGGCAACTGGTCCATGCGGGAGAGTGGGGGGGAAATTGTGAATTGCTTCAGCCGCGGCCCGCGGCTTTATCAAGGGCCAACCAACGGCAGCACCTGCCGTCTAGTAGAACTTTTCCGCGATGGCTTCCACACTCTTCACTCAGAACATCATCGCCTGCGTCTGGGATTTTGACAAGACATTGATTCCGGACTACATGCAGGCGCCGCTGTTCCGGCGCTATGGGATCGACGAAGCCACGTTCTGGGCCGAGACCAATGCGCTCGCGGAGAACTACCGGAAACGCGGCTACCGCATCGCGCCCGAGATCAGCTATCTCAACCACCTCCTGACCTACGTGCTCGCCGGCCAGATGCCCGGCCTCAGCAACAAGGTGCTGCGCGAATGTGGGGCCGAGGTGAAATTTTACCCGGGTCTGCCCAAATTCTTCGAGGCTTCCCGCGCCTGGGCCCGCGCCAAACCCGAATACCAAAAACACGAAATCGTGCTCGAACATTACGTCGTCAGCACCGGCCTCGCCGAGATGATCCGCGGCAGCGCCCTCGCCCCTTTTATCGACGCGACCTGGGCCTGCGAGTTCATCGAAAGCCCGTTGCAACCGGGATTTCTCCAGCAGAAGGAATTCCCGCTCGAGGCCGCTTCCGAGATCGCCCAGATCGGCGTCATGATCGACAACACGACCAAAACCCGCGCCATTTTTGAGATCAACAAGGGCACCAACAAGAACGCCGCCATTGATGTCAATGCCAAGGTCACGCCCGAGGATCGCCGGATTCCGTTGCAGAACATGATCTACATTGCCGACGGCCCGAGCGATGTGCCGAGTTTCTCCGTGGTCAAGAAGGGCGGCGGCAAGACCTATGCCGTTTATAACCCCGCCGTGCGGGCTGAGTTTGAGCAAAATGACCGGCTCCGCCACACCGGGCGCATCGACCATTACGGCCCGGCCGACTACACCGAGGGGAGCGCCACCACGAACTGGCTGCACCTCCAGGTGGAGAAGATCTGCGACCGGATCGTGACGGATCGCGAAGCGGCGGTCGCTTCCCGTGTCACCCGCCCGCCCCGCCATCTGAATGCCTCGCCGGAGGAAGAGGCGGCCAAGAAAGCCGCCAAACAGCCCAAGCAGGCCTCGTTTCTGGAATAGCCGGCGTTCCGGCCGGCTTGCCTCCTAACCGGCCGCGAGCACGAAACGGGGCGTATCCCGCAGGATGCGGAAGCGCACTTGGTCGGCGCCCAGCTGATCGGGATTCATTTCGCTCCGCGGGCCAGATGGGTTGCTTCGGGCCAGACCGGGCTGGATGCGCTGCTTAAATGTCTCGACCAAATTGGAGACGCGTTCCGCGTATTGATAGGTGACCGTGGGCGCCCGGCCGGTCAGCACGGCCTCCACGCCGCAGTTCCAGGCCATGGCGATATTGAACACGCTCGCTTCCGCGCCGGACCGCTCGAGCGTCCGCTTGATCCACTCGTAGTGCTTGATGGCCACCTCGTCGGCCACGGTGCGCTGAATCGCGTGACGGAAGGGCTTGTCGGTATGCATGCGCCAGGTGCCCGGGCGGAATTGATACGGCCCGAGTTCGCCAAACCGACCCACGTGGGTCTGGTTGTTCGGGTTCTCCACCCAGTTGATGGCGCGCAATGTTTCCCAACGATCAGACCCCTCGGCTACATTTGTAAAACCGAGAATTGTGACCAGCAGGAGGAACTTGATGATGTTACTTTTCATGACCTAAGTGGCCGTGAAAAAGGCCATCTTCATGACAGCGACAAGAACCAATTTATCCCAAGTATTTTACAAGAGACGAACTGTCTCATGTTTTACCAGTCATTTCCGCAACCCACTATCAATGTGAGTTTTTACGCGACTTTCCTGCGCAAAAATATTTAGCGGGCTTTGCCGTTTTTCGCGCAAATGTCCTCTATCAGCCGGGCGACCAGAGCCGTCCAACCCGTCTGGTGGCTGGCACCCAGCCCCTGCCCGGTCTCGCCATGGAAATACTCATGGAAAAGGACCATGCCTTTGAGCCGCCCGATATCCTCATTGGAGCCCCCGTTGCCATGGCAAACCCGGCCGCCGGCCGCGTTGGGTAGAAACAAGTTAACCAGCCGCTGGCCCAATTCCTGGGCCGCCACCTGCAAGGTCACCCGCCGGCCGCTGCCGGTGGGAAACTCAACGGTGAAGCTGTCCCCATAGAAGTGGTGGTAGCGCTCGAGGGCCTCGATCAGCAGGAAATTGGTCGGAAACCACACCGGCCCGCGCCAATTCGAATTGCCGCCGAACAGGCCCGAGTCCGACTCACCCGGCACATAATCCACCCGGTATTCCTCGCCCCCGGCCTGCAGCACAAAGGGATGCTCCTGATAGACGCGGGACAACGACCGCACGCCATGGGGCGAGAGGAACTCCCGCTCATCAAATACATAGCGTAGCACCCGCTCGAGTCGCTCCCGCGACGGTATGGCCAGCAGCCGGCGGCCGGCCGCGGACTTGCCCTGCGTCATGTAGGAAATGTGCGCCGCCAGGTCTTTCCGGTTTTCCAGGAACCAGCGGGTCCGTTTCGCAAAGCCCGGCAACTTATCCAGCTGCTCGTCCTCGATGAACTCCACGGCAAACAACGGAATGATGCCCACCATCGAACGCAGCCGCAGCGGAAACGACTGCCCGCCCAGCTTGAGCTGATCATAATAGAACCCGTCCTCCTCGTGCCACAGTCCGGTGCCGCCGAGATTGTTCATCGCGTCGGCGATCGCCACGAAGTGTTCGAAGAACTTGGAGGCAATGTCCTCGTAGGCCGGATCCCCCTCCGCCAGTTCCAGCGCCATGGCCAGCATGGTGCTGCAATAAAAGGCCATCCACGCCGTGCCATCGGCCTGCTCCAGGTGTCCGCCCGTCGGCAGTGGCTTCGAGCGGTCGAACACCCCGATATTGTCGAGCCCGAGAAAACCGCCGGAGAACAGATGTTTGCCGCCCGGGTCCTTGCAGTTCACCCACCAGGTGAAGTTGACCACGAGCTTCTGGAAGACCCGCGCGAGGAACAGCCGGTCGCGGCCGCCGCGCGGCCCGGTCATCTTGTAGACGCGCCAGCAGGCCCACGCGTGCACCGGCGGATTCACGTCGGAGAAATTCCATTCGTAGGCCGGGATCTGCCCGTTGGGGTGCATATACCATTCGCGCAGGAACAGGTTCAGCTGCTCCTTCGCGAAATGGGGATCAATCCGGGCGAACGGGATCATGTGGAACGCCAGGTCCCAGGCCGCGAACCACGGATACTCCCACTTGTCCGGCATCGAGATGATGTCGCGATTGAACAGATGCGGCCAGTCGCTGTTCCGGCCCGCGCGGCGCGCCGCGGGTGGAGGCGGCTGCTTGGAGTCACCTTCCAGCCAGTCCGCGACGACGAAATGATAAAACTGCTTCGACCAGAGCAAACCGGCAAAAGCCTGGCGGGCCACCGTGCGCTCCTCCGCGCTCACCCCGGCCGGCAACACCGTCGCGTAGAATTCCTCCGCTTCGGCCCGCCGGGCCGCAAAGACCTGCGCAAAGCCCTCGCCGAACGGCCGCCCCGGGGCCTCGGCCTCGGCACTGAGTCGCAATCGCATGACCGCGGTCTCGCCGGGCGCGAGGTCGAGCACCCGGTGTGCGGCCACCTTGGTGCCGGTGCGTCGCGCATTCACCGCTTCTGGCCGACCACGCACCACGTAGTCGTGCAGGGCGTCCTTCACAAACGGCCCCGCATTCTCGGATTCGAATAGCCGGGCCGAGTTGGTCTCGTTTTCCGTGAAAAGCAGCGGGTCGGGCCGACCCGGGGTTGATTCGATCTCCCAAAAGAAACGGCCGAGCGACTCGTGGTGGGTCTGCACATGGCCCGGCGCCAACTGCTGCATCCGTGGCTTGAGTTCGCACCCCTCATGCTTGCAACCCCAGGACCACGTGTTGCGAAACCACAGGGTTGGCAACAGGTGCAACGACGCCCGCTCCGGGCCGCAATTCCGCGCGGAAATCTCGATCAAGATGTCGTTCGGACCGCCTTTGGCGTATTCGACCGCGACCTCGAAATAACGGTTCTCCGCGAACACCCCCGTGTCCTCCAGTTCGAACTCCCGCTCGTGGCGGCCGCGCCGCGCGTTCTCCTCGCGCAACCGGGCATAGGGAAACTCGGCCTGCGGGTAATGATAGACCGCCCGCATGTGGCTGTGGGTCGGTGTGCTGGCGGTATAAAAATACGCCTCCTTCACGTCCTCACCGTGGTTGCCCTCGGGTCCGGTCAGTCCGAACAGGCGTTCCTTGAGCCGCGGATCACGCCCGTTCCACAGCGCGAGGGAGAAGCACAGCCGGCACTCGCGGTCCGTGATGCCCAGCAGACCGTCCTCCCCCCAGCGATAGGCCCTGCTTTCGGCCTGCTCAAAAGTGAAATACTTCCAAGCCTCGCCATCCGTCGAATAATCCTCCCGCACCGTGCCCCACTGCCGCTCGGCCAGGTAGGGGCCCCACCGCTTCCAGTTTTTCCCGCGCTGCGCGTCTTCTTCCAAGCGAACGTGCTCCGCTGAACGCGCACCTGTCCGCCGTAGCTCTCCGAGCGAAGGCGGATGCTCGGCGGTGGATGGAGCCTTCTTCACGCGCTGAGCCTTACACGCCCGGCGTGATTTTCATAGCAGTTTTTCCAAGGTCGCACGGCCGGCCTTGCTCACCACGACATAAAGCAGCGAGGCATCGCCCCACGTCGCCAGACTGACGTTGTCCCGGTCCGCCAGCGCCGGGGCGACCGCCGCCGCCAACGTCGGGAAGTCCGCCCGCTGGGCGATGTAGCAATGGAACCAGGCCCCGTTGCGCTGGAAGCATACCTCGAGCACCTCGTGTCCGCTGAAGCTGACCGTGCGGCAGCCGGCCTTGCGCAGGGCGGTGAAGTTCACCGGCAGGTTCTGACCGAGTCGCGTCGTCGGATGGCTGAACGCCGCCTGCAACGCACCGGCCTCCTCACCATGCCCGCCATGGGTCTCGCTGCGCAGCGCGTCGGCCAAGGCCAAGTCAATAAACGCCGCGCTTGCCACGGCCTGTTTCGGCCAAAACGCCACGCTGGCCGCAATCAGCACCGCCACGCTGGCGGCCGCCGCGAAAGCGGGTTGGCGCCACCAGCTCTGCCGGGTCGTGTCCGGCGAAGTCACCCGGCCCCCGGCGAGGATGGCCTCGCGGAGCCCCGCGGGTGCGGGCAGCTGGCTGAGTTTGGCGCTGATCGCGGTATCAAAAGCCTGGGTGTGGGCAAACCATTGCCCCAAACCCGGGTCGAGTCTCGACTGATCCAGGGCGGCGCAGAAGACCGCGTCTCCGGCGTCAGCGCCGTTGGGCCGGTAGGCTTGCAGGATGAATTTTGCCTCTACGTTGTTCATGATAGTTTCCTCGCGGATGGAGAGTTGAAGGGCACGACCTTGCCGGGCGTGCCGGATTCCTTGCGCGCCAGGGCGGCGCGCAGCTGGGCCTTGCCGCGGGACAGGCGCGACATCACTGTGCCGATTGGCACCTCGAGCATTTCGGCGATTTCCTTGTAGGAGAATTCTTGCAGGTAAAAGAGCGTCAAGGGTGCCCGATAAACTTCGTCCACATCCTGCAAGGCTTCCACCACCAGGTTGGCATCCATCCCATTGACGACATCCACCTCCGGCGCGGGCGGGTCGGACTCGACCGGCCCCAGGTCTTCCAGCGCCGTGATCCTCCCGGCCCGGCGGCGGCCGCGGAGAAATTCCCGATAGAGCGTGGTGAAAAGCCACGACTTGGCTTTGCCCGCCTCCCGCAACGCATGTCCCTGTTTCGCCCAGATGAAAAAAGTCTGCTGCGTAAGGTCGCCTGCGTCCGACGAATTTCTCGTCAGACTCTGGGCAAAGCGGAAGAGCGGCGTGTAATGCGCGTCTACCAGCTGGTTGAACAAATCATTGGCCATGCGGGGATAAGAGTCAGCCGGACCGGGCCTTATTCCAAGGGAAAGTTACCCCACTCCGCCGTTAAATCACTTGCCCGGAGCCCACTTGGGCGGGCGTTTCTCGCGAAACGCGGCGATGCCTTCCTGGATCTCGGCTGAATGGCGGGTCGCCAGGTGCGCCGCCATGGCCTGCTCGAGGTCCGTCGCGAGCGGCGAGGGCCACAGCTGGGCGAGCACTTGCTTGGTGCGGGCGACGGCCTCGGGGCCCCCCAGCATCACATCGGCGGCGATTTTCAAGGCCGCCGGCAGCAATTGGTCCGCACTGAGCGCCCCGTTGATCAGGCCAATAGTCTCGGCGTGGCGCGCGGAGATAGTCTCGCCGGTCAGCAACAGGCGCCGCGCATCGCGCTCCCGCAGTTGCCGTCGCAGGAAAGTCATCACCAGCGCCGCCACCAGGCCGCGCCGGGTCTCGGGGTAGCCGATCTGGGCCGACTCCTCGGCGAAAGCGAAATCGCAGGCCGACATCAATCCGGCGCCTCCGGCGATCGCCGCCCCGTTCACCACCGCGATCGAAACCAGCCGGCTCTCGCTCAGCCGCTGCAGCATCTGGGCGATCAACTCGGCCGACTGGTGCGCCCGGGTGGGATCGGCGGCCTCGGCCAGGTCCAACCCGGAGCAGAAAACCGGGCCGGCCCCGGTGAGGAGCAGCACCCGTTGCGTCGGGTCGTTTTCCGCCGCTGTCAGCGCGGCGAGCAACGCCTGCACGAGCTCGACCGAGAGCGCGTTGCGCTTCTCGGCCCGGTTGAGCGTGAGCCGCGTGAGACCGGGGCCGGCGCTAGCGGAAAGCACGAGTGACGAGGACATGGTTCAGACTTGGATGACTCCGGTGTGAAACGAGCCCTTGGCGGCGGGACGGGTGGCAAGGGCGAAGGCCCGCAACAGCGTCGCGCGGGTCTCGGTCGGCTGGATGATGCCATCCACCCAGCCCCGCGCGGCGGCGTAACGGATGTCGGCCTGCTCGACGTAGTTTTCCTTCACCTGCTGGCGCAGCCGGTCGAGTTCTTCCTTCGGCCGGTCCTTCGCGGCCCGGGCCAGGATATGGTAGACGACATCACTGGCCTGCGCCGCACCCATCACGGCATACTTGGCGTTCGGCCAGGCCAGGATGAATCGCGGGTCAAAGGCCTTGCCGCACATGGCGTAGTTGCCCGCGCCGTAGGAGCCGCCGGTGACCACCGTGATCTTCGGCACGGTGGAATTGCTGAGCGCATTCACCATCTTTGCGCCCGAGCGGATGATGCCGCTTTGCTCAGCGTCCTTGCCGACCATGAAGCCGGACACGTCCTGCAGGAACAGCAGCGGCAGGCGGGTCTGGTTGCAGTCCATGATGAAGCGCGCGGCCTTGTCGGCCGAATCGGCGTAGATGACGCCCGGCATCTGGAGTCCGGTTGCCTTGGACTGCACGCGCATCCGCTGGTTGGCCACGATGCCGACGGGACGCCCGCCGAGCCGGGCAAAAGTGGTCACGATGGATTTGCCGTAGTCCGCCTTGTATTCGTCCATCGAGCCCGCATCAACCAGGCAACGCAACAGGTCGCGCACATCGTATTCGCGGCGGCCGTCGAGGGAGACGATGTCGAGCATCTTGGTGGCGGGAAACTCGGGTTCGGTTGTAGGAGGGGCTTTATGCCCCGATCCTGACGCTGAGTCGGGAGATAAACTCCCTCCCACATTTGTCTCGGCCGGCAGCAACGCCACCAGGCTGCGCAGGCGCTTGAGGCAGGCCTCGTCGTTTTTCTCGCGGAAATCCACCGTGCCCGAAAGTTCGGCGTGCATCGACGCGCCGCCGAGGGATTCCTGATCGATCTCCTGGCCGATCGCGGCCTTCACCAACTGCGGCCCGGCGAGATAGAGGCCGCTGCCCTCGGTCATGAGGATCTTGTCACACAGCACCGGGAGATACGCCCCGCCGGCGACACAATTGCCCATGATCGCCGCGTATTGCGGGATGCCGGCGGCGGAAATGACGGCGTTGTTGCGGAAAATCCGGCCGAAGTCGTCCTCGTCCGGGAAAATTTCGTCCTGCATCGGCAGGAACACGCCGGCCGAGTCCACGAGGTAGACAAGGGGCAGGTTGCACTCGAAGGCGATGCGCTGGGCGCGGAGCACTTTTTTGCAGGTCATCGGCACGAATGCACCCGCCTTCACGGTGGCATCGTTGGCGACGATCATGCACGGGTGGCCGCCGATGTCGGCGATGCCCGTGACCACACCTGCCCCGGGAAACACGCCCCACTCCTTATACATCCCATGCGCAGCCCAGAGTCCGAGTTCAAGAAATCCGGAGCCTTTGTCGTCCGCCAGCGCCGCGAGCCGCTCCCGCACGAACAGCCGTCCGAGTTTGTGCTGACGAGCCTGACCAACCGACCCGCCGCCCTCGCGCAGCTCGGCTTCCTGGCGGGCGAACTCGTGATAGTAGTCGAGAAGGGTTTTGGGCGGCGACACAGGGTGGTGGGCGGGTTGGCTCAGAGCCAGACCCTCGCAACAAATCAGGCTGCCGGCAAACTACAATCCGCCGCCCGGCTACGCCAGAAGGATTATTGTGGCCACCTTACGGAGGACCAACCTGTCCAGACTCGAATTGTTCTGCGTCGCTGCCTCGCACCGCCATCGGCCTGATACCGCCGCAGCCACTTGTCGCCGGTCTTCCGGCTGACATGAAAGTCCGCGCACAACTCGGTGAGCGTGAAGCGGCCACTGGCCGAGGAATCGGGGCAAGCCCAACTTGACCCCTTCGGCCGCTCTTCTCACTTCCCCAGATTCCTGAGTATCTCGGCTAAAACTTTCCCGTAATTGATCGGACGAGATACTGTGGATGCCCGGCTTCCCATCATCGAGAAAACAATCTGCACAAATAGGCCCAGACCAATAAAAGAAAACAGGACTATGAACCCGATGGCGATGCCGGTTTGAACATTCATATAGGTGGAGGCTAAAACCGGGCTAGCATTGCCTGAACATCTTCAGGCTTGTAACCGAGAACACGAAAGGCATCGGAAAGTATTTCGGCCTTCTTAATGGTGGAGTTGTTTGTGGTCACCCAAAAAGGTGAATCAGGGATGGGCCGTGGATTGGTGCTGGAGCCGCTTGCCATCAGCGCCTTCTCGTCACGCGAAAAATATTTCCGCCGCCTACCCTCGATTGTGAGGAGCTTCTCGAACTCGCCTTGATGTTTTTGATATGCCCAGGAAAGGATGTGGAGAAACTTACGTGTCTGCGTCAGGTGTCGCAGCGAATCCCAATCATTAAGGAAATCGAACGGGCTATTGGAAGCTGCGCCCGAATCACCAACTGACGATGAGCCGGTAACCCCAAGCAACCTTCGGAGAATTGAACTCGCACTTTCGCCGATATCCTTGGTGTGGCCTACGAGATAGGCATATAGGTCGTCATCTATCTGGATTGTCTTCATACCTATATATATCGACGAATCCGATTCGTTAATACAGATTATTTAGAATATGGCTACTACAAGTGCTTATTATCAAACGGTTGTGTAATTTATGGCGATTCTTTTCCAAGACTTTTCCAAGCTTTGGAATGCTCCATTCTGCGAAAACACGCTTCTCCTACTCGATGAAACATTTGGTTTGGTCCCTCGTGTCCCGGCCGAAATACGCGGCCATACTCCAAGGAAAAGTTTTGGGCTGCGCGTCGCCGGGCACGCAGGCCGCTGCCTGCAGTTAGCTTCGGTGCCTTCGACTATGCCATGCAACTTTTGATCGCATTCAGACCGGCCGGAAGGGTTTCAACGGGGCTTCCGCTTCTGGATTGGACTCAATGATCTTTTTATAGAGTTTCGGCCAGTCTTCGGTCACGTCGGTTTTCCCCTGAAAGTTCTTCCGAACCAGAGTGAGATACTTCGTGGCTTGATCTCGGATAAGTTCGGCACGGGAAAGGAAGTTCTTCAGGGATACTACCCTCCTAAGACGGCCTTGGCGGCCAGGTTTGTAGCCTCTCGTATTGCCTTGGGCGTAAACATGGAAGTCTCCTTTCACCTTCCAAACGTCCTGAATTGCTGAAGTAGGTGCAGTGCGATAGATCAGAATCAAATCGCCCTCGTCAGCGTCATTCGGGACATTCCATTTGATGGTGGATGACTTGAGTTCGGAACCGTTATTCGAGTCGTCGCAACCCACCACGAAAACCCGGAGCTGCCGCGCCTGTGCATTTGCACTCCCAGCTTTGGCCAACGGGTCGTAATAGACGGCATCCAGCAATGCGGCGCGCCCATCCCATATGCGCCGCTCGCGTGTGTTCACTGGACGGGGTTCGCACCACCATTCGGTCTCGTGTATCCGTTCAATCACCTCTGCCCAATAGAACTCAAAATCCTTACGGAGCCGCGCATTAGTTGTGCCGAAGTCGGCGGCGACGTTATCTCGGTTCGGGCCGTCAATGCAGAGAAACAAGTCGGGGCGTTTCATCGCCAAGAGCCGGCTCGCCACCCCGATCTGACATCCGCCATTCGGGAACGCTTTCATGAGAATATCTCGATAGCGGAGAAACTGCTTTTGTGAAACCGGGCCGTTTAGGGGGATTAAATCGATTGCTTTGGACAGGGTCAGGCTGTTCTGCCCGACGGCCGACTTAAACCGTCCCGCCCCTTTCATACTGCCGAAATAGCGCCATCTATGATGTGAATCCTCCGCAACTCCGGCGATTTGCTCGCGCTGCTCGCCGCTCATCTTATGGAAACGACGGCATCCCTCAAAATATCCGCGAAATATCTTCAGGATCGCTAGTCGCTCTTGAAAGTCATGGTGCGGATCTGCCGGCACATGTTTCATATACTCGCGCCAAGTCCAAATCAGCGCCCCGGCTTTTGGCACCGGTTGTGCCGCTCGGCTGGATTTCACAGGAGCCCCCAACGACGATCGCCGGGAAACATTCCTATCCCATGCAGCCCTGTAAATACGTAGCCAAGCGGAGGTCACGTTCGTCGATTGACTCCAAGCCAACTTCTGAAAAGCCAATAGACGTTCCCTTGTTTCGCTGGCGTCTACACTGAGACTGTCAAACACCACCGCGATCTCTACGTTCTTATGGAAGGCACTATGAGTAAAATTAGGTGAACCGACAACACAGGCCCAGTCGGTGGGTGAATTTTCGAAATAGTAGAGTTTGGGGTGAAACACTCCGTTCGTCTCGAGCACGAATCTTACGCGGGAGTTTCTGCGATATCGTTGGATAAAACTGGGGTGGGTTTGAAAAAAATGTGTCCCGACAATCAACCGGCGTATTTTTCGGCGGTGTCGATGTAGCAATTTCTCCAGCGGGAAGTCGGCCCCGGCCCAAGCAACTGCACAGGAGAACTCCGAATATTGTTCGATGAGGCGCGACAATTCGTTCCTTAACTCGATGGGGCTGGCGAGGAGTTTCATTTAAGTCTGCCCTAGTTGCTCTCGCGCAGTCGACGACCAGCCAGCTTAGCGCTCCTGTGAATTATCGCCCGGCAGCGGAGGTAAATCTAGCTCTTTTAGAAACTTGTTATGCTTGGCCGTAGCGGCTCGAACCTTCTTCTCGATGTCGACGAGCTGGCTGTGGGTAGCCGTTAGATCGATCTCTGCATCTGCGGTAGCTGTGCTGATGTAGCGGGAGATGTTCAGGTTGAAGTCGTGCTTTTTGATCTCCTTCATGTCCACCCGGCGGGCGTAGCGCTCCTCTTCCTTTCGGAACTGGTAGGTGTCGATAATTTTGGCGATGTGCGCCTCCGTCAGTTTGTTCTGCCGTTTGTCTTTCACGAAGTGCTCGGCGGCGTTGATGAAGAGCACGTCGTCGGACTTCTTGCACTTTTTGAGCACGAGGATGCAGACCGGAATGCCGGTCGAGTAGAAGAGATTCGCGGGCAGACCGATGACGGTGTCGATGTGGTCGCCCGTGAGCAGCTTGGTGCGGATGCGTTCCTCGGCTCCGCCACGGAAGAGCACGCCATGCGGCAGGATGATCGCCATAACGCCATCCTCCTTGAGGAAGTGGAAGCCGTGCAGCAGGAAGGCGAAGTCGGCGGCGGACTTTGGGGCGAGCCCGTGGTTCTTGAAGCGCACATCCTCGCCCAAGGCCTCGGTGGGGTCCCAGCGGTAGCTGAAGGGCGGGTTGGCGACGATGGCATCGAAGGCGGGTTTCTTGGCGGGGTTCAGCTCGCGCAAGATGTCCCAATCGTTGGTCAGGGTGTCGCCGTGGTAGATTTCGAACTCTGAGTCCTTCACCCCGTGCAGCAGCATGTTCATGCGGGCCAGATTGTAGGTGGTGATGTTTTTCTCCTGCCCGTAGATCTTGCCGATGCCATGCGGGCCCATACGCTTGCGCACGTTGAGCAGCAGGGACCCGGAGCCGCAGGCGAAGTCGAGGACACTAGCCAGGCGGTCTTTCTTGCCGGTGGCGGGTTCCTGGCTGTCGAGGGTGACGATGGCGGAGAGGATGTCGGAAATCTGCTGCGGGGTGTAGAACTCGCCCGCCTTCTTTCCGGAGCCGGCGGCGAACTGGCCGATCAGGTATTCGTAGGCGTCGCCGAGGGCATCGATCTCGGACGAGAATTCCGCCAGCCCTTCGGCAATCTTGGCGATGATGGTGCAGAGCTTGGCGTTGCGGTCGGCGTAGGTGCGGCCAAGCTTTTCGGAGCCGAGGTTGATCTCCGAAAAAAGGCCTTGGAAGGTGCTCTCGAAGGATTCGTTTTCGATGTATTTGAATCCCGCCTGCAGGGTGTTGAGCAGTTCGCTGTTCTGGGTGCGGGCCATATTGGCGATGCTGTTCCAGAGGTGTGGCGGTTGGATGACGTAGTGCACCTTGCGACGCATCTGCTTCTCGAACTCGGTGATGTCATCGGGGTTGTTGGCATACCAGAGGGCTAGCGGCACGCGGCGGTCGTCGACCTTCAGCACGGGGTAATCCTTCCCAGCTCTTTCTTGGCAGCGGTCTCGTAGTTGTCCGAGAGGTAGCGCAGGAAGAGGAAGGACAGCATGTAGTCGCGGAAATCGTCTGCGTTCATCGCCCCGCGGAGTTGGTCGGCGATGTTCCAGAGGGTCTTGCCTAGGCGTTGTTGGTCTTGGGCGGTCATGTGATTGGAGCCGTAGCGGGAGCCGCTGGTTTTGTGCGAGGCGTGCGGAGTGTCGCCGATTTGAATGAGTAGCGTTTTGTAAATTCGGCCAATATCTCCCGAAACTTTCTCGTTTCGGTAAGATTAAGAGATTTCGGCTCAAAGACCGAATACTTTGCGTGGCTTCTCACGTTTAGAAACCTAACATAAAGCGATTTCTTGGGGGAACCGTCAAAGCACGTCGAAAGATGCTGATAGCCGAAGAATATCGCCGTCTTCTCCAGAATGCTTCGTAGGGAATTAAAGTGATGCTGGAAAATCTTTCCGGATTTCGCTGCGGCCTGCAATTCACCCAACGCCGCTACATGCTGCAAAAATGGCGACTCTCCGGAATCCAGAAGGACATAGCTCTGGGTCGCAGGGATTGGACTTAGAATGTAAGATCTTTTCCTGATGTCCTCGGCACCTTCGCCGATTGTCCTTCTGCCTTTGAGCTCATTGAACATCACGTTGAAGAACAGGCCGTGATGGGTGGAGACGATGACCTTCACACGATTGGTCGCACCTCTCAATAATTCAGCCAGATCAGAAGCTAGGCAGATCGTGTTGTGCTCGTCCAATGAGGAAACTGGATCGTCTATGTAAATGAACTTAACCCAGTCATAGCGCTCTCCTTTCTTCGCTTCTAGTGCTAGTTCAAGGATCGCCAGAAAAAAGCACCAAATGAAAACGTTCTCTTCTCCGCGTGAAATTTTGATGTCTTCATGCCGCACGCTTTTCCCGCCCTCTACCACATCACGGAAGAATCGCATTTCGGCGGCGGCGTAATCAATTGTGAAATTGAAATCGGCATATCGGTTCAGATGAGGCCGAATTAGGTCTTCAACGCCACTACCAGCAAGGTCCTCGAAGAATTTCGAGTGCGACTTAAATTCGATTTTTCGCTCTTTGTCCCCGTTCAAGTCATTGTCCCAGTCGAACAGGTCTTCGGTGAAGGCGTTGTAGTAGAGCGTGTCAGGTCGACCTCGTTTTTTAGCCACGTCTTTGAACTCCATGGATAGACGCGTTTTCCCGACACCATTGTGGGCGAACAGCAGAACAAAATCGTTCCCATTGACCTTGGTGGTGCCTTTTCGTTTTGCAGTTTTCTTCCTGCCGTGAACACCCCGTAAATCCCGGCGCAGTTTACGCGCTAACGATTCGAGCGAACGATACCTGGAGATCGCAATTTGTTTAGTCATTTGGCGGCCTCCACGGGGGACGGGAAGAGCTGCTGCAGGAGGCCTTGCTTGTGGGTCTGGAGGGCGACGACCTTGTCGCTTTGGGCGGCGATCAGGTTGTCGTGGGAGGAGAGGCAGCCGATAATTTTCCGCTGCTCAGACTCGTCTGCTGGATACGAAAAGGAGATTTCCCTGATCAAACCTTGGCTCAAGTTTTCCTGCCCGCCGCTGTTGCTCAAGTCACGCAGCTCTTCATATCGACCGGCCATGTTCAGGAATACGAAATATGGATCTATTCCCTTTCGAGGAAAGACAGCAGCGCAGGCCTGGTTCGTTGCGGCCTCGATTCCCAGCAGTGCGACCTGCCCGCGTGTTTTCCCTTGGCCATACATTGCAATCAAGGTGGTCCCTTTGGGAAAGAGTTTAGCGGAGGAGTTATTCAAGCCTTCTGCGCTAATGAATTCTTCAGCCTCAGTGATCACGTTGAAGTCGACTAAGGATGTGGTGATCCAAGGGATTTCTCCGTTCCAGTATTTCTTTTCTGAACGGCTCGGAGTTCCACCAGACGTGGTTTCAAAGATAGCTCCTAGTGAATCAGTGACCCACTCTGGCGCGTTTTGGAACTCGGAGAAGCGGCGTCGTGGGATGGTCTCGCCTTCGCGGGGGAAAAGCTGCTGCATCAGCCCTTTTTTATGGGTCTTGAGCGCGTCCAGTTTCCGCGCTTGCGCGGCGATCAGTTCGTCCACCGAACTCAGGCACTCGGCGATTCTTTGCTGTTCGCGAAGTGACGACTTTCCACTCGGGAGTGGCACCGGCAAAGCGAGCAAATCGTCATCATTGATGCTCAGCGACCCGTGGGCACGGGCACCAACCTCAATGAAGTTCCGCAACCACCTTCCATGCAGGTTTCCGAGGAACAGATAGTTCAGAAATAAGGGTTCGGGAGAGTCGCCCTTAATTCGGAAACAGGTGAAAATGCTGTTCGGCACAGCGGCAAGCGCGTCGCCGGAATACAACGCGATGAATCCTTCGGGACACTCTTTGGTGGCACTCTTATTGTATGCGAAGTCGTTCTTCTTGAGTAGGAGATAGTTTGTGTAGGAGCTGCCAGCGATGATCCGCCCGAACTTCTCCATCTGGCTTACCAAGCCGACGCCAGAGGTGATACTCATGGGGATGCAGGTGTTATCTCCCACTTTTTCCGTGCTGATTCTTGCCACTGATCCAAGTGTTTCCGTGGTCCACTCACCAGCCTCCCGGAACTCCGGGAACCGCAGCTTCGGCACCAGCGCGGGTTTGCCATCTTCCTTCGTGGCGGTGGTTTTCGTCTTAGTGCTCATACGCGCTGAGGCCGGAGATGTCGCGCCCTTGGGCGCGTTTGGTGAAAAGAGGAAGGAGATCGTCCATAAGGGCGAGCTCGGCCTGGGTGCGGGCTTTCCAGCCGAGTTCCAGCGGGGTCATGAGGTCGCTCAATTGCTCGCCGTCGAAAATCATGCGTTGCAGAATACCATCCACGAAGCCCTGGAGGGCTGCCGTTTCCAGCCCGTGCTTGGCGGCGATGGTGGCGAGTTCGGCGGCGTCCTTTTCCGCCTTGAACTGGGTGTAGCCGTCGCGGATAGCCTTTTCGCTGAGGCCTTCGCCCGCCTTGAGTGTGCTGATGTAGGCGGCGATGTCCTCGCGCTCGTTCATGAACTTGGCGTCCGAGCTGATGAGGCCGACAAGTTCCTCCTTGGTCATCTTCGATTTCTCCGGGCCACTGGCGGAGAACCGGGCGATGAGACCCATGATGTAGTCGTAATCAATGATGGCGGAGGCGAAGAGGACGAACTCGAACTCGATCTGGTCCACCGGGTTTTCAGCGCCGGGCTGGTCCCCGCCATTGCCGCGCTGTTCGCGCAGTTGCTGGGCGGTCTCCAGGTAGGCACCGCGGAAGCCGCGCAGGTCTTCCTCGGGCAGCACGTGCTCGATGGTCGCTTTGTGCTCCTCGGTGAGGTCGGTGTATTGATCGAGCTGGGTCTTGAGCCGCTGGACTTCTTTGAACTGTTTGACGAAGGCGACCTTGGCGGCGTCGCCCATGAGATTGGCCACGGCAGACGGGGCGCAGTCGAGGCCCTGGGATTTCATGAAGCCGTCCAGCTCCTGCACGGCGGCCTCGAGCTTTTGGATGACCACGGGGGCCTTTTCCACGAGCCAGATTTCACGGGCCTTGGCATC
Source organism: Verrucomicrobiota bacterium (assembly GCA_031387725.1). Lineage (GTDB taxonomy): Bacteria > Verrucomicrobiota > Verrucomicrobiia > Opitutales > Opitutaceae > Lacunisphaera. Next base: position 16,949 of record JANNDM010000026.1, read on the forward strand.
GCCCTTCTGTCCGGAGAAGAGGCCTATGGCGGCATCCACGGCGTCCTGCTGCTGGCGGAAGTCGAGGATGTTCCCATAGGGCTTGGTGCCGTTGAGAATGCGGTTGGTGCGGGAGAAGGCCTGGATCAAGCCGTGATGCTTGAGCTTCTTGTCCACGTAGAGCGTGTTCAGGTATTTGGAATCGAAGCCGGTGAGCAGCATGTCCACCACGATGGTGAGGTCGATCTTGTGGTGGGGCACATTCGGGTAAGCCTTGCGCAGGTCGGCGACCGGCCACTGCTGGTCCTTGATGCGCTTCTGCACGTCCTGGTAGTAGAGATCGAACTCGCTGATGCGGTGATTGGTGCCGTAGCGGGTGTTGTAATCCGCGATGATGGCGATGAGGGCTTTCTTCTTTTCCTCGGGATCGACTTGGTTGTCCGCCTGTTCCTGCGGGAGGTCTTCGGAGAGCTGCTCGATGTCTTTTTTGCTCTCCGCATTCTCGGCGAGCTGGGCCGGCGGGGAGAAGACGCAGGCGATGTTCAGCGGCCGGTAATCGGAGTCGGCTGCGGCCTTGGCTTTTTGCATCTCAGCAAACAGCTCGAAGTATTCGATGGCCTCATTGATGGACCCGGTGGCGAGCAGGGCATTGAAGCGGCGCTGGCCGGTGGCGGCATCATGCTTGGACAGGATGGCCTCGATGACGGCTTTCTTGGCGATGGCTTCGCCTGACTTCGGCGGCTTTTTGCCCGGCTCTTCCTTGGGCTTGAAGTAGTCGATGTGAAAGCGGAGGACGTTCCGGTCCTCGATGGCGTGGGTGATGGTGTAGGCGTGCAGTTCCTTCTGGAAGAGGTCTATGGTGGTGAAGAGCGAAGCGACTTCTCCCTCGACTTTCTGGTAGCTGGCATTTTCTGGGAAAATAGGCGTGCCGGTGAAGCCGAAGAGCTGGGCGCGTGGGAAGAATGCTTTGATCGCCTTGTGGTTGTCGCCGAACTGGGAGCGGTGGCATTCGTCGAAGATGAAGACGATGCGCTTGTCCTGCAGCGGCTCTAGCAGCTCCTTGTAGGTGGGCTGGTCGTTCTTTTTCCGCTGCTGGTTGCGCTTGCTGTTTTCATCCAGCGCGAGGCCGAGCTTCTGGATGGTGGTGACGATGACTTTGTCGGCGTAATCCTCGGAAAGGAGGCGGCGGACGAGGGCGGCGGTGTTGGTGTTTTCCTCGACGCAGCCTTCCTGGAAGCGGTTGAACTCCTCGCGCGTCTGGCGGTCGAGATCTTTGCGGTCCACAACGAAGACGCATTTGGCGATGGAAGCGTTTTCCTTGAGCAGGGTGGAGGCCTTGAAGGAGGTGAGCGTCTTGCCGCTGCCGGTGGTGTGCCAGATGTAGCCGTTGCCATTGTCGTCGTCGATGCACTTCACCATGTGCTGCACGGCATAGACCTGGTAGGGCCGCATGATCATGAGCTTTTGCTCGGTGGCGATGAGGACCATGTAGCGGCTGATGGTCCGGCCGAGATCGCACTTTTTCAGGAAGGTCGCGGCGAAGTCGTCGAGGTGGGTGATCTTCTTGTTGGCTTCATCCGCGAACTCATAGACAGGCAGGAAACGCTCGTCTTGGTTGAAGGCAAAGTGCTGCTTGTTGTTGTTGGCGAAGTAGCGGGTATTCGTCCGGTTGCTGACGATGAAGAGCTGCATGAAGCAGAGCAGCGTCTTGCTGTAGCCGTTGCCGGGGTCGTTCTTGTATTCGAAGATCTGCTCCATGGCCCGGCGGGGCGGGACTTCGAGGGTCTTCAGCTCGATCTGCACGCAGGGCACGCCGTTGATGAGGATGAGCACATCGTAGCGGTGGTGGCTGTAGTCCGTGTTGATGCGGAGCTGGTGAACGACCTCGAAGGTGTTTTTGCACCAGTCCCTGATGTTAACGAGGGTGTAGTTCAGCGGCGTGCCGTCATCGCGGGTGAAGGCATTGATCTGGCGGAGGGTCTTAGCTGCAATGAAGACGTCTGGGGTGATGATCTTCTCAAGGAGGCGGGCGAATTCGCCATCGGTAAGACTGACCCGATTCAGGGCCTCGAACTTTTGGCGGAAGTTCTGCTCCAGCGCAGCGCGGTCGCGGATATCCTGGCGGTAGTCGTATTTAAGGCCGCGTAGCTTTTCGATGAAGGCGCCTTCGATGTCTTGCTCCCGAACAGCAGAAGACAGGGGATCCGGGTCTTGCCGGTAGGTGATCTCAGAGGACATGGGCGAAATTGCCATAGTGTGCCGACATCAAAATCATAAGATGGAACTAGTTGAACGGGCTCGGCGCCGCGCGGCAAGCCTTCCGGTGGGCGCTTGGCGGTAGTTTCTGGTTTCGACAAACGGAGCGCAGCCGACAAGCTGGCGGCATCCCCCGCCCGGCTCCCTCTCACCCCCCTCCGCCATGCCCCGCGCCTTGGTCACCCCACCCCGCTCCTTCGCTGCCCTGGTGCAGGCCGCCTGCCGCCCCCCGCCAGGGCCACCACCCGGCCCGGCGCCCGGCCCCGCCAAGACAGGCTTGACGGCTTTAAGCATACTATCGTAGGTAATAAGCAGTCAATGAACCTGCTCACCCTGCTCTTTCCCCGCGTCCGCGCCGAGATCCTCCGCCTCCTCTTCGCCGTCGAGGGGCGCGAGCTGCACCTGCGCGACCTGACCCGCCAGAGCGGCCTTTCCCTCAAGACCGTGCAGGACGAATTCGCCAAGCTCTCGGCGGCCGACCTCGTCACCAGCCGGCGGGACGGCAACCGGCGCTATTACCGGGCCAACGCCAGCCATCCGCTGTATGCCGACCTGCGCCAGATCGTGCTGAAAACCTCCGGCCTGCGGGATGTGCTGGTGGCCGCCCTGCGGCGGCTCAAGGGGGTGGAAGCGGCGTTTGTCTTCGGCTCCCTGGCCGCCGGGCCGGGCCGGGCGGCCAGCGACGTGGACCTGCTGGTGATCGGCGACACCGGCCTGCGGGCCCTGGCCCCGCGCCTGCGCCGGGCCGCCGAGAAACTGGGCCGCGACATCAACCCCGTGACCATGACGGCGGCGGAATACGCGAAGGGACGGCAGAAGCATCCGCTGCTGCTCGACCTCGCGGACAAGGAAAAACTTTTCATCATCGGAGGGCCCCTTGAGCTTGAGCGTCTGGGCTAAGGCCGGCTGGCTGTCAGCGCCGCCGAGGCGGTGGAGCTCCGGGATTTCGCCCTCGAGCTGCGCGCGGCCGTCGTGGCCTGGCTCGGCGAGAACCATCCGAAGCTGTCGCCTTGGCAAAAATAGCGGCCGCCCATGCCCGACTCCAATCTGATCGTCCCGCGGTCCTACGCCGCACTGCGGCGGGCGGTGGTGGTCGGGGGAACCATTCGAGCGCGGCGACTTCGACGGTGGATTCGTTGAGGTCGCATGCAACGCCGGTCTGCCCAATCCTCCAAAACGGCAGGATTCTTGGCAGGATACTAGCCGGACAAAATGTCCGGCTAATTGTCCGGGTAGCGATCCCGACACTTTGGCGGCATTTCTGTCGGGATTGCCCGGAGCCACACATATGCCCTCGCGACACTCTGTCGTGAGAAGTGTCGCGAGACCCAACCCGCCGCAACCTCAGACATCCTGCCCGATCTCATTGAGCTCTGGTCTACCCGGACAAAATGTCCGGCTAATTGTCCGGGTAGCGCCCAAAGACGTTTAAGGGCGGCAGCTTCAACGATGGACTCTTTTACCGAAGGCATCGGAGGTTAGGTGTTTATACGGTGTATAAACACCGGACTTGATTTGCGAGACAGCTATGACGATATTCCGACCAGCTCATCAACCATGTGTTGAAGGAGTATCGAGGCCGTCCCGCAAGGGGCGGCTTCAGCGTTTTTGGAGCGGCCGAAGGGGTCAGGTCGAGTATGTTGCGGTGCTACTCAGCCTCACCGAAGCGCTTGGCATTTGACGCCTCCGGCCGGCTCTTTAACGCTGCGGCCATCGCTGGGGCCACGGGCGGTGGTTTCTGCTTTCGACAAACGGCGGGTCTGGGGCAAACTACCCACACTCCCCCGCCCGGCTCCCTCTCAACCCCCTCCGCCATGCCCCGCGCCTTGGTCACCCCACCCCGGCTCCTTCGCTGCCCTGGTGCAGGCCGCCGGCCGCCCCCCGTCAGGGCCACCACCCGGCCCGGCGCCCGGCCCCGCCAAGGCAGGCTTGACGGCTTTAAGCATACTATCGTAGGGAATAAGCAGTCAATGAACCTGCTCACCCTGCTCTTCCCCCGGGTCCGCGCCGAAATCCTCCGCCTCCTCTTCGCCGTCGAGGGGCGCGAGCTGCACCTGCGCGCCGCCTGCACCCGTCCCGCCCGGGTCTCCACCCCCGCCAAGACAAGCTTGACTGCTTTAAGCATACTATCGTAGGTAATAAGCAGTCAATGAACCTGCTCACCCTGCTCTTCCCCCGGGTCCGCGCCGAGATCCTCCGCCTCCTCTTCGCCGTCGAGGGGCGCGAGCTGCACCTGCGCGACCTGACGCGCCAGAGCGGCCTCGCCCTCAAGACCGTGCAGGACGAATTCGCCAAGCTCTCCGCGGCCGATATCGTCACCAGCCGGCGGGACGGCAACCGGCGCTATTACCGGGCCAACGCCCATCATCCATTATATCCCGACCTGCGGCAGATCGTGCTGAAAACCTCCGGCCTGCGGGATGTGCTGGTGGCCGCCCTGCGGGGGCTCAAGGGGGTGGAAGTGGCGTTTGTCTTCGGCTCCCTGGCCGCCGGGCCGGGCCGGGCGGCCAGCGACGTGGACCTGCTGGTGCTCGGCGACACCGGCCTGCGGGCCCTGGCCCCGCGCCTGCGCCGGGCCGCCGAGAAGCTCGGCCGCGAAATCAACCCCGTGACCATGACGGCGGCGGAATACGCGAAGGGACGGCAGAAGCACCCGCTGCTGCTCGACCTCGCGGACAAGGAAAAACTTTTCATCATCGGAGGGCCCCTTGAGCTTGAGCGTCTGGGCTAAGGCCGGCTGGCTGAAACCGCACGCGCCCTCCCGGCCCCAGGTGGCGGCCGTCTTCGGCGTGGTCGACCGCGACCTGGACGACGCGAAGCAGAACCTGTCGCCCGACGGCCGTTTCAACCTCGCCTACAACGCCGCGCTGCAACTCTGCGCCATCGTCCTGCTGGCCGAGGGTTGGAAGCCGGACAAGCTCAACGCCCATCATCGCACCATCTCCGCCCTGCCGCTGATCCTCGGCCCGAAGTGGCAGGACGGCGCCGACTACCTCGACGCCTGCCGCAGCAAACGCAACGGCCTGGAATACGACGCGGCGGGCCGGGTCAGCGCCGCCGAGGCGGTGGAGCTCCGGGATTTCGCCCTCGAGCTGCGCGCGGCCGTCGTGGCCGGGCTCGGCGAGAACCATCCGAAGCTGTCGCCTTGGCAAAAATAGCGGCCGCCCATGCCCGACTCCAAGCTGATCGTCCCGCGGTCCTACGCCGAACTGCGCCGGGCGGTGGTGGTCGGAGGAACTAGGCGCGGGCGGCGTCTTCGACGATGGATTCGTTGAGGCTCATGCAACGCCGGTCTGCCCAATCCTCCAAAACGGCAGGATTCTTGGCAGGATACTAGCCGGCCAAAATGTCCGGATAAATGTCCGGGTAGCGATATCCTGTCATTTTGGCAGGATACTTGGCAGGATTGTGTAATATCGGGGCACAGTCTTCGGCTATCCCGCCATTTTGGCGGGATATCTGGCGGGATTCCACGATCGCCTGACCTATGACTCCCGAATCCCGACACTTTTGTCGGGATTCTGTCGGGATTCGGGTTTTACGCGCAGCACGGCAGTCGAATCCCGACAGTAGTGTCGGGCAATGGTCGGGGAATACGCTCATGGCCTGTTGACGGCGTATTGGGTTGCACGCCCCTTCCCGACACGACGGAGAAGACCGGCCTCCACGAATTTCCTCAGCATACGCTGAGTCTTGCGTTCGTCGAAACGTGTTTCTGCCATGACATCCGCACTGGTGACGGGCTCCATGGGGAGAATCACTTGCCAAGCCTCCTTCTCGTCGGCGTTTAGCCGCTCAAGAATCTGGGCATTCAATAGCCGGACCGCCCCTTTGGCGCTTCGATACAACGTCAGCACCAGATACGGATTCTCCCACGCATACTTCGGCAGCGGGAGGCCGACATCGGTGGCCCGGGCCTTCATCGACTTCAGGCCCAAGCCGCGTTCCTCGGCCAGCTCCATCTTGGCGAAAACATAGTGGAGCACAGGATTGCGGCTCAGCATCGGCGCGTTAAACTCCTGCAACTGCTTCAACGTGATCGGTGGCACCGGCTCGCCGGGACTCTTGAGCGTGATCGTGTCTGACGTCACGACTAACTGGCATTTCGCGCCCGCAACCTCGTAGTTTCGATGCACCAGCGCGTTCACGATGCCCTCGCGGACGAGTTCGTAGAACTTCTCGTTCGCCTCCCTCCGCTGGGCGCCGCTGCGATTGATCGGATTTGGCAGCTTGTCCTTCAGCCACTGGATCGCCTGCCCAGGCACCTCCACCATGGGCCCGTCGAAATCCCGGACATCCTCGGTGCCATCCGGCCAGTGGATGGTTCCCAGCAGTCCGGCCTGTGGCATGATGTCCCGGGGCGCTTTGCCGAAGAGCAAGAGTCCGAAACCTGCCGGCAACGTCTTCTTTCCCTCGACCTTCATCAGTCCCTGCTGCACCAGCTTCCGCCGGAATGCGTCGGAATTCACCGCGTCCCCGATCTTCGCAATGGAGCGATACTCCTCCAAGGCCGCGGTCGAAAAATCGTGCTGATTTGCCGTCCCAACTGGATTCTCTAACGGCGAGAGCACGGTTTCCTCCTCCGCCTCTTCCGCTGCGGCCCGGCGTTCCAGTGCCCGCGCGATAAACTCCTTGTTCGCCGCCTTGATCTCGTCCTGTAGATCGAGGTCGAACATATGGACGGTCACACCGTGGTCCTGCAGGTATTTGATGCCCTTGCGATCAACGGTCGGATCAGGGTCTGGATAGCCGACCCACACCTCTTTGATGCGGGCGTTCACGATGCGTTCCGCGCAACTCAACTTCGGATGCTTGCGTGCTCCCGGCGCACACGGCTCCAGCGTGGCAAAGAGGACGCAGCCATCCAGTTTGTTCGCCCGGTTCTTTCGCTCCAGCAGCGTGAACTCGGCATGATCCCCCTCGCGTAGTTCACCGCGGTGAGCCGTTTCCACGAAACCGTCTGGCTTCCACAGCACCGCACCGACCAAGGGACTTGCCTTCCCATCGGCGCGCGGTTCGTTGATGGATTCTTTCATTACCGCGATGGCCTTCTCCATCATCTTGCGGGCGTCGAACTTTGGCTTCGTGGGCATGAGATTAGGTCGGCTGTGTCAGGCAGCCGTCACCATGGTGGGCCTGCTCATGAGCTTCAAGCCCGTCATGGCCCTCGTCCTCGTCCTAATCCTCACCGTAGTCGTAGTAGAAGAAGTAGCAGTAGTCGTAGTTGTGATCGTCGACATCATCATGCTGCTCCTGCTGGTGCTCATGATCATGCTGTTGCTGCTGCCGCCACGCTCAACTCCCCGCTCAGCAGCTTCGGCGATCCCGCCATGGCGGGATCGCGCAGGGTGGCGAGGGTGCTGGGTTTCGCGCGGGCCATGGTCGTGGGGTGCAGCTTGCCGATTGGCCCCGGGGCGGCAAGGGTGGAAGCGGCCGATGGGGTCAGGTCGAGTATGTTGCGGTGCTACTCAGCCTCACCGAAGCGCTTGGCATTTGACGCCTCCGGCCGGCTCTTAAACGCTGCGGCCATCGCTGGGGCCACGGGTGGCGGTTTCTGCTTTCGACATAGGGCCGGGCGGAGGCAAACTGGCGGCATCCCCCGCCCGGCTCCCTCTCAACCCCCCTCCGCCATGCCCGACTCCAATCTGATCGGTCCCGTCGTCCTACGCCGAACTGCGGCGGGCGGTGGTGGTCGGAGGAACTAGGCGAGGGCGGCGTCTTCGACGATGGATTCGTTGAGGCTCATTTTTCCGGAAAAGTCAGTCGATGGGTCTTGGCTATCTTGTCCCGCCACTCGGGCGCGAGCCCGGCCTCGGCGGCAAACTCCGGCCAGCGTTTCACCGCCTCCTGCACTTCTTCGATGATCGTCGCGGCCCGCCCCCGCTTCATCACCGCCGCCTTCGCGCACGCCTCGAAATCTTCCAGCGAAAAACCGTCGCGCTTTCCGTTCAACGTCATCTGGTGCGTGGCCGTCCACGAGCCGGACGGGTTGTAGCTGTAGGTCACGTCAAAGGCCGGTGCGAGCGACCACTCGCCCTGCTGGTTCATGAGGAACGCGATGTTCTTCACATGGTCATCCTGATTCCGCGCCACGAGGTTGAACACCATCCGCCGGAACTGCTCCTCCACCGCCGCCATCGGCAGCTGCAACTGGCGGATGGTCAGCAACGCCTGCTCGTAGGCGTAGGCGCCGGCCTGGTTGAAATCGAAATGGGCCAGGGCACAGAGCGACTGCATGTGCAGTTTCGCGCCTCCCGCGAGGCGATCGAAGCGCCGCGTCATGAAGTGCCGCCGCCCGTTTTCCTCCAGCAGCCGGCATTCGCTCATCGTGAGACCCGCCGCCTTCGCCATCTGGTGATAGGCATACTCGATCGCGCCGTAGCCTTGCGGGTCTTCCAGCTCCTTGTCCTTGTTGCCCGCCACGCCGTCGAATTTCAGCAGCCAATAATCGAAACCATCGCCGGCCGCGATCTGGCCGGAGCGCACCTCGTTCGTCGTGCGGTTCCACGCGATCACCGCCTTGGCGCGGGCGCCGCCGGCGGACGTGCCCACGCGCAGGATGTCGCGCAGCGCCTTCTCCTTCCCCGCCTCGTGAAAATGTCCCTGCAAATCACCGCGATGCGTCAGCACTTCGCCCGCCAGTCGCACCAGCGCGTCGATCTCAATCTTCGTCGCGGCGCGCACCTTTGGCCCCTTCAAGGGAGCGAACTCCAACGCCCCCATGCCTCGCGTGCCGGTGTAGCAGAGCCGCTCAACCGCATTGAAACTCTCCGGCGTCCGGCCCTGGGTCGCCAGCCACGCGTCAACCAGCGCATGGCCGAATTTGTCCGGCAGCGAATCCGCCAGCAATCCGGGCAGGCCATGAAAAGTGTTCCGCGGCAGTGTGGGAAATTCATACACCCGCTCGTGCAATGGCATCGTCAGCGGTGAAAGTTCGATTCCGCTGCGCGCAAAGTCCGCGTCGTATTGAAACGCCGCCACGTCGCGCCCTTCGTCGAGCGATACTGCGCCGATCGTCCGGCCCCAGAGTTGCACCTTCGCGATCATGACGGCTCACCCCACGTCCATTTTTTCGACTTGCCTGGCGCTGTTTTTTTGCTCGTCGCCCGCTGGCGTTTTCGCCCCGCCTGCTTTAATTGCGCCATCGGGCCGGGCACCGGTTCCGGCAGCAGCGTCTCGAAACGCTCCAACAAACCGAGCGCTCGGCAGACCCGCAGAAAACCCGAGAGATGCGTCGCCACTTCCCCCGATTCCAGCCGCTCGACGGTCCGCTTGGACACTCCCGCCTGTTCCGCCAGCGCCGCTTGCGTCAGGTTGCGCTCAATGCGTGCGCCGGCCAGACGGCTGCCCAATTCTTTGAGCACAGCCTCATCGGTCAGTTGCGTGGAAATCTTCATAATGCGTCATATATGGCGAATAGAATCAATATATCAAGTCTATTCGCCACTAGTGACTAGTTATTGCAAGTCGCCATATAAGGCGAAAACTACCACCCATTTTGCTTAACTCGCCTCTTGAGCCGACTTGATGCGCCAGAAATCGTCCCAGCGTTGCCAGTCGCAATGGCGGTGTGGTGGTGGCGGGCCATCTGGGGCGAAGGATGGTGGCGAGTCTCGGTTCCGAGCGCAGCGAGAACCCGAGGCCGGGAAGGCCGAGGCATCATGGTTCCGAGACCGGCTGCCCTGCAGCCGGGCGGCGTAGCCGCCGCCAGCACTGAAAATGGCCTGCCATCCGGAGCGCTGGGGTGAAGGATGGTGGCGAGTCTCGGTTCCGAGCGCAGCGAGAACCCGAGGCCGGGAAGGCCGAGGCATCAGGATTCCGAGACCGGCTGCCCTGCAGCCGGGCGGCGCAGCCGCCGCCAACACGAAAAGTGGCCTGCCATCCGTAGCGCTGGGGCGAAGGATGGTGGCAAGTCTCGGAATCGAACCGAGGACACAAGGATTTTCAGTCCTCTGCTCTACCAACTGAGCTAACTTGCCATGTCCGAAAGGGGCCGAGTTAAAAGGGCCACGGAAGAGCGCGTCAACGGGGAATTTAGCTAAAGCTCCAAACGCAGTTTCACCCGCTTTCTTCCGGCGGTTTCACCGCCCGAAAACTGCGCCAGAGCGCGAGGTCGTAGACGATCTTCAACCCGCCGGCCACGAAGAAGGGCACGCTGGCCAGGGCGGCCGAGCCCAACAGCGGGCCGGCAATCAAAGGCGCCAGCGCCGTGCCGAGTTGCCGGGCCGTGCCGGTCACGCCATTGGCGGCGGATCGCTCGTCGGCGGGCACGACGGCGTTTACGTAGGATTGCCGCGTGGGCACATCCATCTGCGAGATGGTGTGGCGCAGAAGCAGCAAAGTCACCGCCCAACCAAAGCTCGGCATCAGGGGCACCCCCATCAGCAGCACATTGGAGGGCAGATGGGTCCAGACCATGGTGTTCACCAGGCCGATACGCCGGGCCAGCGGCACCGCCGCCAGCGCCGACAGGCCGGACAGGAGATTGGCTCCGAAGAAAATCGCCCCCAAGGCGGCCTCGCCCGCGCCGAAACGCCGGTGCAACCAGTAGGCGAGGAAGCTTTGCACGATGAATCCGCCGGCAAAAGAATCGAGGGAGAAGAGCGCGCTGAGCCGGAACACCGTGCCGCGCGACGCGCCGAGGCCGAGGAATCGGCCGGCCGGCGCGGAGATCGTCCTGGCTTCCACTTGCACCCCCAAGCGCCAGCTCAACACCCCGATGACCAAGCCGAGCGCGCCGTAGCCGCCGAGCAAAAGCCGGTAGCTGGCGAGCGCAGTCCAGCCCGTGTGCTGCAAATGTTCCGCCATCCAGCCGCCCGCCAGCGCCCCCAGCGCCGTGGCGCCATAGCCGGCCACGTTATACCAAGCAAAAACCCTGGTGCGGTCGTAGGCGGCGGTCACCTGCGCCAGACAAGCCTGCTCGACGGCAAGAAACGGCCCAACCTCTCCCCCGGTCGGGCTGATGACTCCCACGGTGGCGCCCAGCACCAGCAGCGTGAAGTCCCCGCTCAACGCCATCACCGCGCCACCGAGTGCCATCAACCCGGCCCCGACGACCAACACGCGGCGCCGGCCCCATAGATCGGCCCGCGTGCTCAGCCAGAGCGTGAGCGCCGCATCGCCGAGAAAGGTGAGCGTCAACAGCACGCCGATGCGGGTTTCGTCCAACCCCGTGGCCGCCAGATAAAGCACGAGGATGACGCCCAGAATGCCATAGGCGAACATCCGCACCATGCGCGTGGTGAAGAGCAGCCACACCTTGGGCGGCGGTGGAATCATACCAGCGTTCCTTTGTTCAAGAATTTGTCATCGCGAGGTGAGCGACCTGTCGTCCGTAGGCTCGGCGAAGGATGAAGCGCGCCGTGGCGATCCAGATGGATTGCTTCGTCGCCAGGCTCCTCGCAATGACAGTCTGTAATCTTGTGATGTTGGAATCACGCCGCGATCGAGCCCCAGCCCGCCGGCTGCCGCAACGCTATTTCAGCGCTCCCGCCGACCCGTCACCCCGCCGGCTTGATGGCGTAGGCCGCCACATGCCATTTGCCGTCCTTGTCGAGCATGGGCGTCACCGTCTCGATCGCCTCCGAGCCTTCGAACACGGTCGCAAACTGCAGCACCCAATAGTCGCCCTTGGGGGCGCGGGGCACCTCATGCACCAGGTTCGCC
>JANNDM010000035.1:0-17961 GCA_031387725.1 Verrucomicrobiota bacterium
GCGGGCAGCGCGGGGTTGTAGACGCTGTAACGAAAACCGAAAAAAGCCCAGATCACCGCCAGTGCCACCAGACCCTGAGCCGCCGTGGAGGCGACGGTCGCCCCCAGCCGTCCCAGTCGCGTGCAGAACGTGGCGCCACCCAGTGTCAGCGGCGTCGGGTGGAAAATGCGCACGGTGGCCATCACCAGCGCCATCGGGAGCAACAGCACGGAGGTATATTTGGCCACGGCCGCCAGCCCCAGCAGGAGGGCGCTGAGCCACCAGATGCGCCGCCGGCCGTCGTGCAGGTGCCACCAGTAGGCGCCCGCGGCCGCGAGCAGGAAAAAAGCCATGCCCATGTCCGAGGTGGCGAGGCCGCTGTGCGCCAGCATCGTCGGGCACAGGGCGCAGAAAGCGGCCGAAATCAGCGCTCCGGCCTCACCCCAGAGCCGGCGTGACCAGAAATAAACCAACAGCACCAGCGCGGCGCCAAAAAACGAATTCATCGCCCGGGCGCTGAACAGCAGCCCGACGGGATCGTTGCCACTCTCGTAGAAAAAAGCGTAGCCGGTGAGCCAAACTTCCGAATTGCGCCACGCCGGAGAATTTAAAGGGGGGAAGGCGGCGCCCTGCAGGGTGGCCGGCAGTGCCTGCCAGCGCTGGGGGAGGATGCCGTTCTCAGGATGCAGGCGGTAATCCTGCCAGTGGTTGAAGGTGTAGCCGCCGGTGACGTGGGCGAGCTCATCCGCCGTCGTGGATTTCTCCCGCATGGCGAGGGTGGCGAGGAGCGCGTGCCCGAGGGCCAGCAGCAGCGCGAGCCAGGTCAGTCCGGAGGGCGTGAGTGATGAGCGGATGGGGCGCAAGCGGAGGCCGGGGGAAAATGGATAAGCAGTATGGACACGTTCCTGCCCGCCGCACAACCTCGGCGTTTATCCTCCCGCATGAACACCGACGAATACACCAACATGGAGCGGATGGAAGCCACCCACTGGTATTATGCGGGCAAACGGGAATTCGCCCGGGCCTGGCTGCTCCGGGTGCGACCCCCGCGGGCGGCGGACCGTTTGCTGGATTGCGGGGCCGGCACCGGCCGGTTCGCCCAGGAAATGGAGGCGCACTGCCAGGTGCTGGTGCTCGACGATCACGAAGAGGCCCTGCGGTTGCTGCGCGCCCGTTTCCGTCCCGAGCAGATTCTGAGCCTGGCCGGCGATCAGGTGCCACTACCGGATGCGTCACTGGAATACGTCACGGCGCTCGACGTGCTGGAGCACACCCCGGACGACCGCGCCGTCGTGCAGGGATTTCACCGGTTGTTGAAACCGGGCGGGGTCGCGTTGGTGACAGTGCCAGCGGGCATGGCGCTCTGGAGCGACTGGGATGTCGTGCTGCATCATTTCCGGCGCTATTCGCGCCCGCAGCTCACGGCGCTGTTTCCCGCCGAGCACTGGGAGGTGCGGCATGTGAACTACACCAATGTCTTCGTCTATCCGGCGGTCTGGCTCGTGCGCAAGTGGCGGAAACGGTTCCCCCCCAAAAGCGGCCGGTTACGCTCGGAGGACAAGCTGCCTGCGCCCTGGCTGAACGCCCTCTTGCGGTGGTTTTTCGTGCAGCCGGCCTTCTGGCGGGTGCCGTTTCCGTTTGGGGTCAGCCTGCTGTTGGTGGCGCGGAAACGATAACCGGTTCGTCATAGCACGCCTCGAACAGCGGGTGCCCGGCGGCATCAAGAAACACCAACTCCAGCTCCGCCCGGCCCGCGGGGATGGCGAGATTGTGATACAGGCGCAATTCGTGGAGCCCGTCGATCCGGAGCGGCCACGAACACGGTTGGGCGGCGCCCGCCGACTGGCCGGTGGCATTGATTCGAGTCAGGGTCACCCGGGCGTTGTCCGCCTGCCACTGGGCGAGGTGGCGCTCCGGCCGCCGCACATCACGGAGCACGATGCGGGCGACGGTGGCCGTGGCGGCCACATTGACCGTGATCAGGGCCGGCTCGGTGCCGGTGGCGCCCGGTGCCCGATCAAAATTTCGCGCCACAAAAAACGGCGCGGCCGGGCTGGCCAGCGGGACAAGAAAATCATACCCCGATACGCGGAACAACGGCCGGTAGTGCTGCCGGATAAAGTCATTCAACGGGCCGGTGATCGTCATGTTCATCTCCTGGTCCAAAAAGTCTATCAACGGCTGGCTGCTGATTACCGCCGTGCGCGTCTCGGTCCGCAGCCGGGTGATGATGGCCCGTTGTTCATCGGGGTTGAGCAACCAGAACCAATGGGTGGCGTTGCGCAGGGTCGGAGTCGGCACGCCGCTCCAGAGATTGAAGCTGAACATTCCGGGGCGCGAGTAGAGGAGATCGGCGTGCAATCCGGCATTGGCAGTGAGAATGCGGAGGGCATGGCGGATGTTCTCCGGCGGACGCACGGATTCGGCACCGGGCAGTCCGAGCGGGTCCGAGGAGGTCCAGCGTTGCCAACCCTGCTGTCGGAGCAGATGGGCTTGCCAGCCGGTAGTGGCCAGCGCGACCGCCGCGGTCGCTCCCGCGAACCAGGGCAGGGGCAGGCGCAGGGCGAGGTGCGCCCCCGCGTCGGCCAGGCCACTGACAAAGAGCGGGACCAGCAAAAAGGTGGCCCAGGCCATTTGCGTGCCCGCCACCGGATAAGTGTGCAACACCTGGCCGAGGCCCACGAGTGCGACGAGGACTGCCGCCAACCGGCGGTGGTCGCCGGCCGGAGTTTCGCCGAGCGGCAGTAGAAAAAGCGCGGTCAGCGGGAGCGCATAACAAATCAGGCTGCGGATGCCATGAATCGTAAGCCAGGTTTGTGCGTTCCAAACGAAGATAACCAGCGTCAACAACCGTAAGACCGCCACGCCATCGATCAGTCGCGGTTGCAGGCCCGGGCGCATGCGCCACAATGCCGTCATCAGCAGAGCGGCGGCGAGCGTCACCCCGGCGAAGGCGGGCCAGATGAAGCCGAGGTGGAAATTCACCGGATGCCGGAGCGGATCCAACAATATTCCTTGGAGCAAACCGTGCGCGCTCGTGCCCCGGATCAACACGGCGCCAACCATCACAGCCGCCAAGCCCGCCAAGCCGCAAAACCCGACCAACCAGTCCCGGTAGCGCATCACGGGCGTCGCTTCCTGGCTCACCAACGCGCACACGGCACCACCCGACAGGGAGAACATCACCGCCAGGTTCAGCACCCACGGTTCGCCGAGCAATGGCCGCATTAAGATAAAGGGCAGCACCAACAACCCGAGGGCGGCGAGCCAGACCCCACGGCCGCGCCCCAACGGGCCGCCAGTATGCAGCAGTAAAAATGCGCCGGCCGAACAGATCCAAAGCAACCCCACGTTGATCTTGGTAAAAAGCAACGCGGCTCCAACCAGTCCCAGGATCAGCAAGGCGATCCCCCTCCGTCCGCGCACCAATGCTTCCACGGTCGCGGCCAGGCCCACGGCAGCGATAATCGCAATCAACCCGCCGGGGTGGGGTGGCTCCCAGGTCATCTGCCACATCAAGCCAAAGACGGCGACCAGGGTGACAACGGCCGTCCAGTAACGGTTCGAAAGCCGCCAGGCGATCAAGCCCGCCGCGAATGACGCGCCGAGCCAGTGCAGTAATGTCAGGGTGCGGCCGAATAGATGGGTGATCGGCCAGTTCAGCAGACGATGCCAGCCGTCGTAGTAAAGGAAAGGGGCCGGGCCGTATTGCGTGAAGACCCCATCATACAGCCGGCCGTGCTCCGAGAAATTCCGCAAACCGATCAGCACATAGCCCTCGTCATCGTGAATCATGAAGTTGGTGCTCATCAGCAGCCAACCGACGACCGCCAGGCCCGCGGCTAAAAGCACCAGTCCCGGCACGCGCAGATATCGCATCAGTCTTTCTTCCCGGATCCCGGCGGCGGATTCCGGCGCAGCAGAAAAAGTGGCCGGTGTTTCACTTCATCATAGATCCGTCCGAGGTATTCGCCCAGCACGCCGATCCCGATGAGCTGCACGCCGCCGAGGAACAACACGATGGTGACCAGCGTGGTGTAGCCGGTGGGGGCAGTTTCGAGGCCGATGATGCGACGCACGGCGTAAAAAATGGCGGCCGAGAACCCGAGAAACGCGATGAAGAGTCCGGCGTAGGTCAGCAGGCGCAGGGGCAGGTAGGAAAAGCTGAACACGCCGTCCGTCGCGTAGCGGATGAGCCGGGAAAGGGTCTGCTGCGGCTGGCCGGCGGCGCGTTCCTGCCGGTCGTAACGGATCTCCGCCGTGGAGAAACCCACCCACGAGCGCAGGCCGGGAAAGAAGCGGTTGCGTTCCGGCAGTTGCTTGAGGGCGTCCACCGCCGTCCGGTCCATCAGGCCGAAGGTGCCGGTGTTGGCCTCGATGGGAAAATCCGACACGCGGCTGAAGACGGCGTGGAAGAGATCCATCCCGAGCCGGCGCGGGCCGGTTTCCTGGCGCGAACGGCGCACGGCGCGCACGACCTCGGCACCTTCCCGCCACTTGGCGATCATTTCCGGGATGCACTCGGGCGGATCCTGCAGGTCGGCGTCCATCGTGATGACGGCGTCGCCCCGGGCATGGGCCAGGCCCGCGGCCAGGGCGGCCTGGAAACCGAAATTGCGGCTGAGCTCGAGCAGGGTAAAACGCGGATCACGGGCCGCGTGAGTGCGGATCAGCTCCGCCGAGCGGTCGTGGCTGCCGTCGTCGACCAGCAGCGCTTCCCACTGGATCGCCGGGTGGGCGTCAAAGACCGCCGTCAGGCGCGCCAGCAGTTCGGGCAACACCTCTTCCTCGTTGAAGATCGGGAGGACGACCGAGACGGCGGGTGGGGACGAGGGCGGGGCCATGCTGGCCGGAATTGAGACAGATGCGCCCCGCCAGTGCAAGCGGGCGAACCGAGAAACGGCTTTTAATCTTCGTCCCGCTCCGCCGGCATTCAGCCGAGATTATATTTCACGATCGCGTAGATGGCGCGGAAGCCGTCGCGCCAGCCGATCTTCTTCCCCTCGGCGTAGGTGCGCCCGTAATAGGAGATGCCCACCTCGTAGATGCGGCACTCGGGCAGTTTCGCCACCTTGGCCGTGATCTCCGGTTCGAAGCCGAAACGGTTTTCCTCGATGGTGATCTGCGTGAGAATCTCGCGGCGGAACAGCTTGTAGCAGGTCTCCATGTCCGTGAGGTTGAGATTGGTGAACATGTTCGAGAGCAGGGTGAGGAAGCGGTTGCCGATCATGTGCCAGAAATAGACCACGCGGTGCGCCTCGGCGCCCATGAAGCGCGAGCCGAAAACCACGTCAGCCTTGCCGTCGAGCACGGGCTTGAGCAGCCGTGGGTATTCCTGCGGGTCGTATTCGAGGTCGGCGTCCTGCACGATGACCACATCGCCGGTTACGGCGGCAAACCCGGTGCGCAGCGCCGCGCCCTTGCCTTGGTTGACGTCGTGATAGATGACCCGGGTCACGAGCGCCTCGATTTCTGACTTCAATAGGTCGCGCGTGCCGTCGGCCGAGCAGTCGTCCACCACGATGATCTCCTTGTCCGCCACCGGTGCGGCCCGGACCGCGTCCACGATGGCGCGGATGGTTTTGCGTTCGTTGTAGCAGGGGATGACGATCGACAGCTTCATGCAGCAGGGGCCGTCACGCTAGCGCGGCCTCCCGGCTAGGAAAGCCTTTTCCCGCCTCCATCCTTGACGCGGGCAAACCGCCCCGGGCATCGTCCCCGCATGGCTGAATCCGCTCCGCGCCCCAACCGCGCGCTCCTGCTCAAGCTCGTCGCCGTCGGCGCCGTGTTGCTCGTGGGCGCCGGACTCGTGGCGCGCGGACTCGACCTCAAGGCCCTGCTGGCCCAGGGCCTCGAACTCATCCGGGGCGCGGGGCCGGTGGCGTTCTTCACCGCCATGGCCCTGTTGCCGGCCCTGGGTGCACCGCAGATGGCCTTCTCTCTGACAGCGGGCCCGGTTTTCGGGCCAACGCTGGGTTTGGGCCTGGTCATCGGCCTGGCCCTGTTCGCGCTCACGGTGAATATGGCGCTGAGCTATTTCCTCGCGCGCCGGGCCCTGCGACCCTTGCTCGAAGCGCTTTTCAAACGGTTGGGCTATCCGCTGCCCCGGGCCGCGGCTGGTGATGAATTCGATCTCATTGTCCTCTTGCGCGTGACCCCCGGGGTGCCATTTCCGGTGCAGAACTACCTGCTCGGCCTCGCCGAGGTTCCGTTTGGTCAATATCTGCTCGTGTCGTTCCTGATCCAAGGTCCGCTGAACGCCGCCTTCATTCTTTTCGGCGATGCTCTCCTGCACGGCAAGGGCAAGATCGCCCTGATCGCGCTTAGCATCATCCTGGCGCTCATGGCCGCGACCCAGTTGGTGCGGAAACACTATGGCAAAAAACGCGCCTGAACTGCCATGGGATGACGGGGGCCGCGTGGCCAGCGTCACCGAGTTCACCCGCCGGGTGAAGGAGCTCCTGGAGGGCGGCCTCCGGCCCGGTTGGGTGCGCGGGGAAGTTTCCAATCTCCGCGCCCAAGCGAGCGGGCATGTGTATTTTTCGCTCAAGGACGCCGGCGCCCAGCTCAGCTGCGTGCTCTTCCGGGGCGATGCCGCCCGGCAGAGTGTGACGCTGCGCGACGGATTGCAGGTGCTGGCCTACGGTGAAGTCAGCCTCTACGAGGCCCGCGGCCAATATCAGCTGATGGTGCGCGCGCTCATCGAGCATGGCGCCGGCCGGCTCCAGCAGGCACGGGAGCAACTCAAGCAGCGGCTCGCCGCCGAGGGTCTCTTCGATCCCGCCCGCAAGCAGCCCATCCCATTGTTGCCGCGCACGGTCGGTTTCATCACCTCGCCAACCGGCGCCGCCGTGCAGGATTTTATCCGCATCCTCACCCGGCGCGGCTGGACCGGCCGGCTCGTCGTGTTGCCGGCCAAGGTGCAGGGCGAGGACGCAGCCGCCGAGTTGGCGGCGATGCTGCGCACGGCCGAGGCGCTGAAGATTTTCGACCTGCTCGTCATCGGCCGCGGCGGTGGCAGTGCGGAGGATCTGGGGGCCTTCAACGAGGAACCGCTCGTGCGCGCCGTGGCGGAGTGCGGCGTGCCGATCATCTCCGCCGTGGGCCACGAGATCGACACGACGCTGTGCGACTATGCGGCCGATGGGCGCGCCGAGACTCCGAGCGGGGCGGCCGAATTGATCTCCAGCCACTACCTGGCCGTGACCGAACGCCTCGGGCAGGCCGCCACCGGCCTGGGCGATGCCTGGGCGGGTGCGGTGCAAAGCGCCGGGGAAGAGGTCGCTCATGCCCGCAGCCGGTTGCGGTTGCTGGTGCCGACGGCGGCCATCGAGCATAATCACCTCCGACTGGACGATCTCGGCAACCGGCTGGGCTCCGCTTGGCGGGCTGCAGTTCAATCCCGGCGCGGGTCAGTGGGCACCGTGCGCGCCCGGCTGGCCACCGCCTCGCCCGGGAAGCGGGTGCAGCTCGAATCGCACCGTTTGCTCGCGCTATGGAAGCGGCTGGAGTCGGCCAGTCCGGCGTCGGTGTTGAAGCGCGGTTACGCCATTGTGCGCGACGAGTCGGGTCGCCCGGTCTCCCGCGCGAAGGGTCTCCGGCCTGGCCAGCCACTGGTAAATGAATTCCACGACGGCAAACGACGCGTGCGGGTGGAATAAACGCCCCAATTGGCTTCTCCTAGTGCCAGCATGAATATACGATACTTTCCCCTCGCTCTCGCGTTGCTTGCGGCGACCGGGGTCCTGTTCTCCGCTGAAATGAAATCCACCAAGACCACCGCCCCCAAGGATGCCCTCGAGTGCCAGCCCGGCGAAATCTCCGCCTGCGGCCTGCCGTCCAACGTCGTCATCGACATGAGCAAGGCGAAGGTCCAGCGCACCGACGCCGAGTGGCAGAAGCGGCTCACGCCGCGCCAATACCAGGTCGCGCGCCAGCAGGGCACCGAGCCGGCCTTTCAGAACGAATACTGGGACCACCACGCCGACGGGGTCTATTTTTCCGTGTGCAGTGACACGCCGCTCTTCGACAGCCGGGACAAGTTCGACTCCGGCACGGGCTGGCCGAGCTTCACCAAGCCGATCGAGAAAGCGCTCGTGGGCGAAACCACCGACCGCAGTTACGGCATGATCCGCGTCGAGGTGCACTCCAACGTGGATGGCGCCCACCTCGGGCATGTCTTCGACGACGGCCCGCGCCCGACCGGCCAGCGCTACTGCATCAACTCCGCGTCACTCCGCTTCATGCCCCGCGCCGAATACAACGCGTGGGTGGCGAAGAACAGCGGCGTTGGCACCAAATAATCATCAGCTTATGCGGCAGCCGATGGTGCCTCACGGGTAGAGCCAGAACTTCTTGGTCTGCTCCCGGTAGATCACGGCGCGCGCGGCCCAGTTTTTCAGGAAGGAGTCGACGTCAATGCGCGCGCCTTCGCGTTGCAGGGCGGCGAGCCAGGCGTTGGAGCCGGTGTGAATCTTGAAGCTGCGCGCCTCGTTGGTGGTCAGGGTGGCAAAGAGATTGAGCCGTGACCACTTCGCGGCCTGCTTGTGCATGTAGAAGGAGAGTTCGGTGGGGTTCCACTTCTCCCAGTCCGCCACTTCGACGTAGACGCCGGTGATCGGCTTGCCGTCACTGCCGGTGCCGGCGCGTTTCACGAGCGAAACGCCGGGAATCTTGTAGGCGCTCATTACCTTGATGATTTCATCCGGGTTTTTCTTGGGATAACCGATGCCACGGAAGGGGAAGTCGCGACCGATGCCCCAGGTCCAGTCGCTGTTCTGGGTGCCGAGGCCGACCATGGCGTAGCCTACGACCGCCTCGTAGCTGGGTATATTCGGCGAAGTGGTGACCCATTTCAATTCGGTGTCCGGCCAGCGCATGGCGCGCGTCCAGCCGCGCATCGGGACAACGGTGAGCTTTCCTTTCGCGCGCACCGCGTCGGTCAGTTCGAGGCCGGAGATGGCGCGGGAGCCGTCCTTGGCCATGCGGGCAATCTCGCCGATGGTGAGGCCGTGCACGTAGGGCATGCGGGGATACGCGCCGACGCCGCTCATGTTGTCCGGGTCGAGCGGCGGGCCGTCGACCTTCAGGCCGCCGAGCGGGTTGGGGCGGTCGAGCACGATGACCTCCACGCCGTATTGCAAGCAGGCGTCCATCGCGTAGCGCATCACCACGTTGAAGGTGTAGGAGCGCACGCCGATGTCCTGCAGGTCGACGACGAGCGCATCGAGGCCCTGCAACTGTTTCGCCGTGGGCTTGCGGTTCTTGCCGTGCAGCGAATAGACCGGCAGGCTGGTGGCGGTGTGGATGGTGTCGCCAAAATTGTCGCCGGCCTTGATCTGGCCCTCGAATCCGTGCTCGGGTGCGAAGAGGGCGACGAGCTTGGTCTTCGGGGCGCGGAGCAGGACGTTGAGCGTGCTTTCGCCCCGGCGGTTCACGCCGGCGGGGTGGGTGAGCAGACCAATTTTCTTACCAGCGACGGCGGCAAAACCGTCGGCCTCCAGCACGTCGATGCCCAGCATGACCGGAGGGAGTTTTTCCGGCGGGGCGACCGGTTGCACCATAGCGGCCGGCGCGGGTTTAGGCGCCGCCTTGGCCGGCTTGCTGGCGCAGCCCAGAACCAAGGCGAGGGCACCGGCGGCAACGGTTCCGAGGGAAATCTTCACGAGTGACCGGCGCGACATGGGCCGTGATTTTTGAAAACGCAGCGCGGGCATGGCGAGGAGAATCGCTGTGCGGTATGAATCACAGGGCGCGGCCCACGGCGGCCGCCAGCAACTCCGCCGTGCGCGGCAAAGCCTCGGCCAGCGGCAGGCCCGGCGGCGTGACCGCATGATGCGCTTCGTCCGCCGGCACGCCGAGGCTGCCGGCGAAGACCTGCGTGGGTTTGCCGAGCCGGCGGGCGGCGGCGACAAGCGCCCCCGGGCCCTTGCCGCCGAGCGACGTGGCGTCGAACCGGCCTTCACCCGTGAGCACGAGATCAGCCGCGGCGATCCGGACCGGCAGGTCGAGCCAGTCCGAGACGAGATCAAAACCCGACACAAGGTGTGCCCCAGCTGCGATCATCAGGCCGAACGCGATACCGCCCGCCGCGCCCGCGCCGGGCGTTTCGGCGCGGGCGATCGGCTGGCCGCAGGCCACGCACAGCAAGGCCGCCATCCGGGCCATTCCGACCTCCAGCCGGGGCAGGTCCGCAGGTTTCAATCCCTTTTGCGGGCCAAACGTCGCCGTCGCGCCGCGCGGGCCGAGCAGGGGATTGGTCACGTCACAGGCGATGAAGAGCGGCGGCAATTGCACGCGGCCCTCGATCCGGTGGATCTTTCCCCAAGTTGCGGGGGCTGGGGTCTCGGGAAACTTGAATCCCAGCGCCGCCAGTGCGCCGAGCCCGAGATCGTTGGTCGCGCTGCCACCAACGCCGAGCAGGAGGGCGTTGGCACCCGCCTTGGTCGCGGCGGCGATCAGCTCGCCGGTGCCAAATGACGTCGCTTGCCACGGGTCGCGCTGGTCGCGGGGCACAAGCCCGAGTCCGCTGGCGGAGGCCAGGCCGATGAGGGCGAGGGTGGCGCCGGGTTTTAATGCCAGTTGGGAGCAAATGTTACCGGGAAGATTTGCGGCCCGCACAAAGCCGATCGGCGCCCGGACGCGTCCGCCCCGCGGTCCGGATACTTCGAGGTGTTCAAGGCGGCCATGCCCGGCGGCGGTGAGAGTCTCGGCAAAGCCTTCGCCGCCGTCGGTGAGCGGGCACAGGTCCAGCGTCCAGCCGGGATGTTTGGCGCGGAGCGCGGCGGCGGCGGCTTCACAGGCCTGCGCGGCGCTCAGAGCGTCCTTA
Source organism: Verrucomicrobiota bacterium (assembly GCA_031387725.1). Taxonomy (GTDB): domain Bacteria; phylum Verrucomicrobiota; class Verrucomicrobiia; order Opitutales; family Opitutaceae; genus Lacunisphaera. Next base: position 10,808 of record JANNDM010000035.1, read on the forward strand.
AACTTGTCGAAAGCGATGAGGACGCGCACGGGGAAAACATCAAGTATCAGTTGGCAAGTAACAAGGGGAAGGCAGCTAACTCCTGATACTTGGACCTTGATACTTGTTACTTCGCGCGCGTCCGCGCGCGGCGGGCCGTCGCGGCATGCGCCAGTTTTTCGAGCACGGGCACGGTCTCGTCGAACGACAGGCAGGCGTCGGTGATGCTCTGTCCCGGGGTCAGCGGTTGGCCGGGCTCGTGCTTTTGCGCGCCGCCGACCAGATTGCTTTCCAGCATGAAGCCGATGAGCGCCCTTTCACCGGCGGCAACCTGGGCCGCGAGATCGGCCGCGACGTGTTCTTGCTGATCATGTTTCTTGCCGCTGTTGTCGTGGCTGCAGTCCACCAGCACCACCGCGAGCGAGCCGGTTTTTTTCAACAACGCGACGGCCCTGTGGATGGATTCGCGGTCGTAATTCGGGCCGGTGCGGCTGCCGCCGCGCAGCACGAGATGGCCTTCGGGATTGCCGGTGGTGCCGAGTATAGCAGGCGCGCCTTCGCGGGTGAGGGAGGGGAAGCAATGCGGGTGCCGCGCCGACACGATGGCGTCCACCGCCACCTGCAGGTCGCCGTCGGTGCGGTTCTTGAACCCGACCGGCATGGAGAGGCCGGAGGCCAGTTCGCGGTGGATCTGGCTCTCGGTCGTGCGGGCGCCGATGGCCGCCCAGGACACGAGGTCGGCGTAATACTGCCCGAGCGTCGTATCCAGGAACTCAGTGCCGATGGGCAGGCCGGCGGCATTGATGTCGAGCATCAGCCGCCGGGCGAGGCGGAGGCCGGTGTTGACCTGAAAGCTGCCGTCGAGGTGCGGATCGTTGATCAGACCCTTCCAGCCGATGGTGGTGCGGGGCTTTTCAAAATAGACGCGCATCACCACCAGCAGGTCGCGGGCGAGGCGGTCGGCCACGGGCTTGAGCCGCCGCGCGTAGTCGAGCGCGGCCGCCGGGTCGTGGATGGAGCAGGGGCCGACGACGGCCAGCAGCCGGTCGTCGCGGCCGGCCAGGATGTCGCTGACGGCCCGCCGGGCCGATTGCACCAGCGCCGCACCGACCTCGGGCAGCGGCAGATCCTCCTCGAGGATGGCCGGCGAGAGCAGCGGGCGCGCGGTGCTGATGCGGAGGTCGGAAGTGGGCGGTCGCATGCGGTTGGTTGAGTGAATGAACCCTGGCCCCAAATGCACGGAGAATTTCGTGGTGGGAGGGGGCGATACTTGTCGGCCATAGCTCGCAGAGCGACGGCTGATGCCCCGACGGGTCTCGGGATAAACGCGCTCCCCCATTTTCCTCTCGGCGGGGGCGGGCGGGACGGTAAAGCTGTGGGATGCTCTGCCTCTGTCAGCACGGTTACGAAGCCCTCCTCGAGCGGGAGCTGACCGGGGCGGGACTGGCCGTCACGGAGAAAGGCCCGGGCTGGGTGCTGTGTGGGAGCGACCTTGGTCGCGACGAGTCGCGGGCAAGCACGCTCCCACAGCCAGCCCAGGCTTTCCCGCATCTGACGCTGCCTTCTCCGCGGGAGTTCAAGGGCGAATCGGTCAACGCCCTCGCGTCGCAGCTGGCGGATTATTTCCTCGAGAGCCTGCGGGGCGAACGGATCGAGGCGGCGTGGCCGTGCGTGTTCCAAACCGTGCCCGAAGTGGTCGGCCTGGGCCGGCGCGCCAGCGCGGTCGAAAAGGCCTTCGGCGAATTATTGAAGAAAAAACTCTCGCGCATCGCCAGGCTCGCGACGTCGGAGCTGCCCCGCGGGGTGGGCCAAGCGCGCGGGTTGTTCGTGTTTTTCGCAGATTTTGGCCGGGTGTTTGCCGCGCGCGAAGCGTGGTCGGGCGGTCAGCGCCGGATGGCGGATGACGACGCGGCGCCGTCGCGCTCCTATTTGAAAGTGGAGGAGGCCTACATCGTCCTCGGTCGCGAGCCGGCGGCGGACGAGACGGTGGTGGATCTCGGCGCGGCGCCGGGCGGTTGGAGTTACAGCGCGGCGAAACGCGGTGCGCGCGTCATCGCCGTGGACAACGGTCCCTTGAAGGGCGGCGCGCTCCATCATCCCCTGATCGAGCACCGGCTGGAGGATGCGTTCAAATTCACCCCGCCTCCGGGCGTGACCTACGACTGGCTGTTTTGCGACCTGGTCGAGCAGCCGCACCATGTCATGCAGAACATCGTCGCCCCGTGGCTGGCGCACAGCTGGTGCCGGCGGTTTATCCTCAACCTGAAATTCGGTCACGTGGACTCGCTGGCCCTGCTGCGCGAGATCGTTGCGCTCGACTCGCCCTTCGCGAAGCATGCCGCCAACCTCCGCATCCGCCACTTGTATCACGACCGCGAGGAGTTCACGGTGGTGGGCGAAATCAAACCATGAAGACCCAACTCCCTGTATCCAAGGAGCTCAATGTCTGCGGCTGGCAAGCGGTCTCGATGCTGTTGGCCCGGCATCCGGACGAAGTGCGGCGGCTGTTCTTTGACGCCGCGACAGGCAAGCGGGCCGGGGAGTTCTGCTCGCTGCTGGCGCAGCACAAGAAGGTCTACCGGCAGGTAGAAGCGGCCGAGCTGGACAAGATCGCCGGCAGCAAACTGCACGGCGGCATCGTGGCCGTCATCGCCGCGCGACCGCTGCGCAAGGTGACGCGCGAAGTCATGACGGAGTGGGCGCGGGTTAAGGCGCCGCTGCTGCTGCTCGACCGCGTGAGCAACGCCAACAATGTCGGCGCCATCGTGCGCACGGCGGCCTTCTTTGGCGTGAAGGCGATCATCCTGCCGGACCATCCGGCGCAGGCGTTGCCGGGCGAGGCGGCCTGGCGCGTGGCCGAGGGCGGGATGGAGTTCGTGGACTTCTTCCGCGTGCCGGCCCTGCCGGCGCTTTGCGCCGAGCTGAAGCGCAGCCACTGCCTCATCGGCACGAGCCTGCGTGGCAACCAGCTTTCGCCGCGCGCGGCCCGCGAGCGCGGACTGCCCCGGCCGCCGGCCCTCATCCTCGGGAATGAGGAGCGCGGCATGGCGCCGGAGATCGCGGCGCACTGCGACCGGCTCGTGAAGATCCCCGGCGCCGAAACGGTGGAGTCCCTCAATGTCTCCGCGGCGGCGGCGGTGCTCTGCTGGGAGTTCTTCGGGCAGAGGTAGCGTGGCGCGCGCCAGGGCCCGTCCGCAGGTGGGGAGATTAAATATTCCGGGGCTCGCCCCCGGATTTTTTATTTTTTAAAACCCGATCCAACCAGCCGGGCGGCTTCGCAACCGGGGTCGCGCCATTCATCTCCGGCACGCCGAGGAGGGGTTCGAAGTGGCCAGGTTTTTTGTAGAGAATGACGACATCCTGCATGCCCCAGGCTTCCTCCAAGTAGGCGCGCATGATGATATCGGGGTAGCGCTGAAGAGTCCGCATGAGCCACTCGGGCGAGGTCAGCGCCAGGCCGTAGTCCTCCTCGGCGTTGCTCTCGAAGTAGCGCTGGTAGGCAAAGCCGGTGCGGGCGTATTCCTCGAGCAGCGCGGGCTTGTCGATGGTCTCGGCGATATTGCGTCGGCCGCGGGCCAACAGGCTGGAGACAGTGCGCCCTTGGGTGGTGAAAACGATGACGCCACACGCCCGCACCCAGCGCACAAGACAGTCGAGCGTGGTCAGCCAACGAGGCTGCGGCAGATGCGTGACCAGTGAGCCGACCCAGATGAGATCGAACTGGTTGTCAAAAGGCAGCTGCCGTAGATCCGGCTGTGAATATACCGGGCGGGCTCCGAATTGCGTGGCGCAGAAATCCACACCGTCGCGGTCGAGATCGCAGGCGGTAATGGTGGCGTAACCATGCTGCGCCCGCAGCCAGCGCAGCACCCGGCCGTGGCCACAGGGCAGATCGAGGATGTCGGGATAGTGCGGCTTGTCGCACAATTCCGCCGAGAATTGGATCAATTCCAGTGCCCGCCGGCCCAATTCAAAATATTGCGTGGTCAGCGTGGCGGCGGTGTCTTGGGCGACCATTCGGTCGCGAAGGGCCAAGGTGCGATCCACGGGCAGGGAGGAGAAATCGTAGAGCGGTTTCATCGGGCGAGCCAGGGCATCAAGGTGGGGCGGGGGGCGGGCGTCAACCGCGCGCGCTTGCCTCCGAGCGCCCGGCGGAAATGATGGCGGCCGTGAACCTCCCCATCTGGGAAGACCTTGACTGGCGGCCGTTGCCACGGCTGGAAGGTCCGGTGCGGGCCGATGTCTGCGTCATCGGGCTGGGCGGCTCCGGTCTGGCGGCGATGGAGGAGCTGGGCGCGCTGGGGGTCAGCGCGGTCGGCGTGGAGGCCGGCGAGGTGGGCGCCGGGGCGGCGGGGCGCAACGGCGGATTCGTGCTCGCGGGGTTGGCGAAATTTTTCAACGAGACGGTCGCGCAGTTTGGGGAAACGACCGCTCGTTCGCTCTACCGGCTGACGGTGCGGGAAATCCAACGGCAGGCGGAAGAGATGCCGGACATTATCCGGCTCACGGGTTCGTTGCGCATTGCGGCCGATGCCGCCGAGCGGGCGGACTGCGCAAAGCATCTCGCGGCGCTGCGCTACTGCGGCTTTCCCGCCGAGCCCTACGCCGGGCCGGAGGGCGAGGGGATCCTGTTGCCGACGGACGGAGTGATGCAACCGCTCCGCCGTGTGCGGGCCATCGCCCGGAAGCTGCGGCAGCGCGACGCCCTGCTTTATGAGGGTTCGCCGGTGCGCAAGATTGTCCCCGGTTCGGTCGTGACCGACCAAGGCACCATCTTTTGCGACACGGTGATCGTGGCGGTGGACGGCGGCCTGGAACGGATTTTCCCCGAGCTCAGTCCCCGCGTCCGCACCGCGCGGCTGCAGATGCTGGCCACGGCACCGGCGCCCGAGGTGGGTTTTGCCCGGCCAGTTTACTGGCGGCACGGTTTTGAATACTGGCAGCAGCTCCCCGACCGGAGCATTGCCCTGGGAGGATTTCGCGATCACGCCTTGGAGGCGGAATGGACGCACTCGGCCGAGCCGACGGATCAGATCCAGGGATTGCTCGATCAATTCCTGCGCGATCACCTGAAGGTGCGCGCGCCAATCACGCACCGCTGGGCCGCCTCGGTGGCCTACACGACGGATGGATTACCCGTGCTGGAAACCGTGAGCGACAAAGTCTGGGCCGTGGGGGCGTATTGCGGCACCGGAAACATCGTCGGGGCGCTCAGCGCGCGCGCCGCCGCCCGGCTGGCGTGCGGGCAGACGGCGGAATGGGCCGACCTGCTCACGGCGGCCCGGGCCCACGCCGCCAAGTCATAAACGGCTGCGGGATTGACAGCCCGGGCCCGGCCGGTCACCAATGGCGCCCGATGAATCGTTTGGCCGCCCTCTATTTTTACTTCTTCGGGTTTAACAGCCCGAAGCGCCGGGGCGGCTGCACCAAAGCATAAACTGAACAACCAGATTTAAGCCCAGGAGCCGCCCCACCGGGCGGCTTTTTCATTTTTTAACCCAAACCACCATGATCCTGCCCAAGAACAGCCGCCTCGCTTCCGAGGAAGTAGCCCAACTGTCGGTGATCGTCGCCGAGTTCGGTTGCCGCATCCAGCCGATCGTGGGCGATGTCCGCACCATCTACGCCATCGTGGGCGACGAGCGCCATGAGCTGATGATCAGCCGGCTGGAGGGCCTGCCGTTCGTGGACCGCGTCGATACCATCCAGTCTCCGCACAAGCTCATGGACATCAAGTCCGACCTCGCGCGGCATCGGGTGAAGGTCGGCACCGTGACGCTCGGCGATGAATTGCTGATCATGGCCGGGCACTGCACCATCGACCCGAAGAACCCGAATCTCTTCTACGAGACGGCGCAGGCGGTGAAGGAAGCCGGTGCGCACGCGCTGCGCGGCGGCGTGTGGAAACCACGCACCAATCCCTACGCTTTTCAGGGCGACGACAAGTCCCTCGACATCCTGATGGAAGGCTCGCGCCGCACCGGCCTGCCGGTGGACACCGAGGTGATGGACGAGGAACAGCTCCGGCTGGCACTCGCCGCCGGCGTGCAGATCCTGCAGATCGGCGCGCGCAACGCCCTCAACTATTCCCTGCTCCGCCAGGTCGGTGCGGCGGTGGCCGGCAAACCGGTGGCGGTGCTGCTCAAGCGCGGCATGCATACCGGCACGCTGAACGAGTTCATCTCCGCGGCCGAATATATCGTCAATTTCGGCAATCCCAATGTCATCCTCTGCCCGCGCGGCACGCAGCCCGGACTCGATGGTTACCGCAATCACCCGGACGAATCCATCACGCCACTGCTCAAGGAGCGCACCTGGGCCCCGGTTGTCATCGACCCGTCTCACTCGGTGGGCAAGGCCGCCTATGTCCCGGCCTGCGCGCTCGCCGCCGTGGCCTACGGCGCCGACGGCCTGTGCATCGAGGCCCACGTCAGCCCAAGCCACGGGCTCGGCGACGACCCGAAGCAGGCCGTCACCCCGGCGGTGCTTGCGGGGTTGATTAAGCGGGCCCGGGCCCTCCATGCTCTCCGTCGTTCCGTCTGAATTTCCAGGTCGGAGCCTGCTTGCAGGCGATTCCCACTCGCGCCACCCGACAACATCCTGCATCGCTGGTAAACAAGCTCCTACCCTCAAGACCGCCGTCATGCCATGAAGAAGCAACTCGCCCAGACCCGCGCCAAAATTGACACGCTCGACCGCAAGGTGGTGGAACTGCTCAACGCCCGGCTGAAGTGTGCGCAGCAGATTGGCGAGCTGAAGCGGGGCGCGAAGACCCGCATCTACGTGGCCGAGCGCGAGGCCGATGTGCTGCGCCGCGTCGCGGCGGCGAACCCGGGCCCCCTCAAGCCCGCCGCACTCCAGGCCATCTACCGCGAGATCATGTCGGCGGCGCTGGCGCTGGAGAAGCCGCTGTGCATCGCCTACCTCGGACCCGAGGCGACCAACACCCACGCCGCCGCGCTCCGCAAGTTTGGCTCGAGCGTGGACTACCGTCCGATGGCGACCATCGCGGACATTTTCACCGCCGTCGAGAAGGGCGAGGCCGACTACGGCGTGGTGCCGGTCGAGAACTCCACCGAGGGCTCCGTGCGCGATTCGCTCGACCTCTTTGTCGAGACGCCGCTGAAGATCGTCGCCGAGCTGCACCAGGAGATCGAGCACACGCTGCTGTCCCG
>JANNDM010000095.1:0-2935 GCA_031387725.1 Verrucomicrobiota bacterium
CTCAAGCTCAACGTCGCCGATTACGACCGCCAGATCCGTCAGCTCGTGCCGGGCTACGCCGCCATGCGCACGGCCCACATGACGCTGCTGCGGAAACTTCTGCCCGCCGATCGGCGCAGCCAGGTGCTCGACTTGGGCGGCGGCACCGGTGCGCTCGCCGAGGCCGTGGCGGAAACCCTGCCCCTGGCCGAGGTGGAGATCTGGGACACCGACCCCGCCATGCTGGCGGTCGCCCGCGCGCGCTGTGGGCGCTTCGGCCCCCGCATCCGTTATGTGGAGCGCTCCTTCGCGAATTCCCTGACGCCGTGCGACGCGGTCGTGGCCGGCATCGCGCTGCACCACGTGAAGGACCTGGCGGCCAAGGGCGTCATCTACCGGAACATCCACGCCGCGCTGCGCCCGGGCGGGGTGTTCCTGAATGCGGACACGGCGATCGCCGCCTCAGGCCCGCTGCGAGAGTTTTCCTATCAGGAATGGGTCAATGCCATGGCGCCACACGGCATCACCGAGACGCAAGCCCGCGCCCACCTCGCCAGTTGGGCCCAGGAGGATTTTTATCCGCCGCTCGCGATCGAGCTGCGCCTGCTCGGTGAGGCCGGCTTCGCCGATCCCGAGTGCTTCTGGCGGGAGATCCCCTTTCTGATTATCGGCGGGATGAAATAGGTTTTGTTCAAGGTGGAACCCGGTCTCAGGACGGGTTGCTCGCACTTAAGAAACGCGTCCGGAGGCCGAGTTCCACCCCAAGGCAATCACATCGCCCCCGGTGCCAGGCAGCGCACGGCCATGTCGCGCAGCACGGTCTCCTGCTCGTTGGGACGGCGCACGATTTCCTCGAACGTGCGGATGAACTCCTGCTGGTTGTCAATCAGCCGGCGCAGCGGCGGCAATTTCCCCGCGCTGGCCAGCTTGCCGACATACCATTGGTTCTGGGTGAAAAGGTGGTAGGCGCTCTTCTCGGTATCGCCGCCGAAATGTTTCGCATAGGCCTCTTGCGCGCGGGCCCACGCCGCCTTGTCGAACCCATAGGGACCGGGGGCGCGCAACTCGCCGGTGTCGAGCAGCACGCGCACCTGGATGAGGATGCGGTTGCGGTTCTGCAGGGCGGTGAGGACGGGGCGGGCGTCGTTGCCGTTGAAAAAATGCTGCTGGAGGGCGGCGAGGGTCCCGGCGAGGTCGCCGGCAAAAAAACGCTCGGCCGACGCGAAGAAGTCCCCCTCGGCGAAATTCGGCGTGAGCTCCTCGATGTGCGCCTCCTCGATCACGCCGCCCCCGGCCCGGAGCGCGGTCGCGGGGTCGCCCACGAAAGTCGCGAGCTTGCGCACTTCCTCGGTCAGCAAACGGGTGTTCGCGCCGACTTTCTGGAGCAAGAGCTCGACCGCGCCGGGCCCGAAGCTCACCCCGTTGGCGCGCGCCTCCGCCAGCGCGACGCCCACCAGGGCTTCGCCGGCCGACTCGCCGTCGCCGCCCGCCAGGGTAAAGTAGCCGTGTCCCTCGCACCACTTGGGGAACGAGCGCCGGCGATCCACGGGCGCGGCCGTGAGCACGACCGCCACCTCCTCCGCCTTCACCTTTTCCAGCAATTCCTGGAGCGCCTCGACCTGCGTGAGCGTGCCCTCGGCTCGGCCCGTCACGGTGTCGGCCAGAAAGTTGATGTCTTTGAACCACACCACGCGTTTGCCGCCGAACATCGGCACCGTTTGCACGGCGTCGCGGAAACGGTTCACGGCGGTCTCGACCTCGTCCACATTGTTGGTGAAGCCGCTGATGACCTCGCGGGAGAAGTCGTCCGCATTCGCCTCCGTTGCCAGCGCCTCAAAGCGCTCCTGGCCCAGCCGGTTGACGATGAAGTCGTCCGGTCCGCAGAAGAAGGCGAAAGCTTTGGCGGCGACGGGCATGTTGCGCACGAACTCAGCACTCATCGCGACCCCGTGGCAAGAGTGCGTTGTCTCCTTGGCCTTGTCATCGCGAGGGCGACCTTGTCGCCCGTGGCGATCCATCAGCCTCTGGATTGCTTCGTCGCTCCGCTCCTTGCGATGACTGAAGGGTATTCCTCAATTCGCCAGCGGGGCCGCCACCCGGAGCGATTCCTTCACCGTTTCGCGGCGCAGCCAGTCGATGGCGGCGGTCACGGCACGCTCCTTCACGGCGCAGCGCGGGCCGGGATAGGTGAGTTTCCTGCTCCAGTCGCCGCCGGGGGCATGCAGGCCGACATAGATCGTGCCGACCGGGTTGTCGCCCGCCCCGCCGGTCGGCCCGGCAAAGCCCGTGATGGCCACGCCGTAGTCGGCCCCGAGCTGCTCGGCCACGCCGGTGGCCATGGCCACGGCGCACTCGGCGCTGACCGCGCCGTGCTGCGAGAGCAGGCACTCAGGGCAGTCCAGCAGCAGCATTTTCGCGTCGTTGCTGTAAGAAACGATGCCGCCCTGAAAAAACTTCGACGCGCCGCAGACATCGGTGAAGGAGTTGGCCAGCAACCCGCCGGTGCAGGATTCGGCCACGGCCATTGTGCGGCCCTGGGTGCGCAACTGTTCGGCGACCACCTCCGCCAGGCTGGCGTGGCCGAAGCACACAAAATCATCCCCGAGCAGCGCGGCACACTCAGCGGCGAGCGCGCGCAGCGTCGCCATGGGATACGTCCCGTCCGGCGAGCTGATCCGGCAGTCCACCTGGCCGAGATGCGCGCAGAAGGCGATGCTCAGACCGGGATACCGGTCGAACAGGGGCTGGAACTTCATCTCCAGCGCCGATTCACCGACGCCGGCGGTGCGAATCTGGATGTAGGCCTCGCCCTCGGCGAGCAGCCCGCGCGCGGCGAGCCGCGGGATCACCTGTTCGGTGAACAGCGGCCGCAGCTCATTCGGCGGGCCGGGCAGCATGATCAGCACCTTGCCCTCCTGTTCGACCCAGAGGCCCGGCGCCGTGCCATTGGCGTTGG
>JANNDM010000104.1:0-22249 GCA_031387725.1 Verrucomicrobiota bacterium
TGGAGGGCATCGTTAAATCGCTCAAAAAGGGCGAGCATATGGAACTGACCTACCGGGGAGAAAGGATCGCCGAAATGGTTCCGGCCAAGCAGGTCCAGAAGATGACTCCGCTTGAGGCTTTGCGCCGCGCCCAAGAGATCACCGCCCTCGACCCACATTATCAGGAGAAGGCCGAAACCTACCTCCGCGAGTTGCGCGAAGACCAAAAAGCATGGGGCGAACGTTCCCCGTGATCCATCTCGACGCCAACTACCTCATCCTCGGCAATCAGAAGGGCTCCCCCGAAGATGCCGCCCTCAACCACTGGATTGCCTCCGGCCGCCAACTCGCGACCTCGTCCATCGCCTGGATGGAGTTCGTCAGCGGCCCGGTCCCCGCCCCGGCGGTCGAGTCCATTCGCCACGCCCTCGGTGACCGCATTGTGGCCTTCTCTCCCAGACAGGCTGAACTGGCGGCCAGCCTCTACAACGTGACCGGTCGCCCGCGCGCGCTCCGCTATGATTGCATGATCGCCGCCGCTGCCATCAACTCCGGCGCCGAACTAGCCACCCGCAATCTCGAGGACTTCCGCTCCTTCCTCCCCCACGGTTTGCAGCTCGCCACCCGGGACTGAGTTTCTAGCCACCTTCCTTCTACTCGCTGCTCGCTACCCACTACTCGCTACTTTCCCCGACCAATGTCCAAGAAGAAACCTGCCAAGAACAAAGACCAAGCCGAATTGCCCCTCGACGCCGCAGCTACGCCTGCGGCTCCAGAGAACAGAGGACAGACGACAGAGGACAGTCCCAAGACTACCAAAGCCGCCGCGCCTCAGCTTGCTGAGGACGCGCCCTCCGAAGCCTTGGCGAAGGAGGGCCCCCCTCCCCCTAAACGCAAGAAAGGGCAAAAGGTCTACGACGAGGACGCTCCTCTCGCGCAGAGCTATAGGAACTGGTTCCTCGACTACGCTTCCTACGTCATCCTCGACCGCGCCGTGCCGCACATTGACGACGGCCTGAAGCCCGTCCAGCGCCGCGTCCTCCACACCCTCTGGGACATGGACGACGGCCGCTTCCACAAGGTCGCCAACGTCGTCGGTGCCACGATGAAGCTCCACCCGCACGGCGACGCCTCCATCGGCGCCGCCCTCGTGGCCATCGGCCAGCGCGCCTGGCTCATCGAGCCCCAGGGCAACTACGGCAACACCCTCACCGGCGACGATGCCGCCGCCCCCCGTTACATCGAGGCCCGCCTGACCGCTTTCGCCAAGGATGTCCTCTTCAACCCGAAGACCACCACCTGGCAGCTCAGCTACGACGGCCGCAACAAGGAGCCCATCACCCTCCCCGCCAAGTTCCCCATCGTCCTGCTCGAGGGGGCAGACGGCATCGCGGTCGGCCTCTCGACCAAGATCCTCCCGCACAACTTCAACGACCTCTGCCGCGCCGCCGTCAACCACCTCCAGGGCAAGACTTTCCGCATCCTCCCCGACTTCCCCACCGGCGGCACCGCCGACTTCGCGGAATACAACGACGGCGAGCGCGGCGGCAAGGTGAAGGTCCGCGCCAAGATCGAGGAGCGCTCCAAATACCTCCTCGCCGTCACCGAGCTCCCCTACGGCGTCACCACCGAGAGCCTCATCGAGTCCATCCTCGCCGCCAACGCCAAGGGCAAGATCAAGGTCAAGCACGTCGACGACAACACCGCCGACAAGGTCGAGATCCTCGTCCACCTCCCGCAGGGCTCCGAGCCCGACAAGGTCATCCAGCAGCTCTACGTCTTCACCAGCTGCCAGGTGCAGCTCAACCCCGCCGCCTGCGTCATCGTCCGCGACCCCAAGACCGGCGACGACAAGCCGCACTTCCTCGGCGTCCGCGACATCCTCAAGACCAGCGCCGAAGCCACCCGCGAGCTCCTCAAGCGCGAGCTCGACATCAGACTCGGCGAACTCGAGCAGCAGTGGCACTGGGATTCCCTCGAGCGCATCTTCATCGAGGAGCGCATCTACCGCCTCATCGAGAAGTCCAAGACCTGGGAAAGCGTCCTCGCCGAGATCCGCGGCGGACTGAAGCCGTTCCTGAAGCAGCTCCGCAAGCCGGTGACCGACGACGACATCGTCCGCCTCACCGAAATCCGCATCAAGCGCATCTCCGCCTACAACCGCTTCCAGGCCGACGAGGCCATGAAGAAGATAGAGGAAGGCATCAAGGAGACGAAGGCCAACCTCCGGAAGCTCACCGAGTATGCCGTCGCCTGGTTCGAGATGCTCGCCGAGAAATACGGCAAGGGCATCAAGCGGAAGACCAGCTACGACGAGATCGAGCAGATCGACGCGAGCGAGGTCGTCTCGGCCAACCAGCGCCTCTACGTCAACCGCGAGGACGGCTTCATCGGCCTCAACTGGCGCCAGCACGAGTATGTCACCGACTGCACGATCCTCGACTCGGTGCTCACCATCATGGGCGACGCGTCCCTCAAGGTCACGAAGGTCTCCGCCGACAAGACCTTCATGGGCCTCGATATCCGGCACGTCGCGGTGTGGCCGAAGGAAGGCGACACGCGGTTCTACACGATGATCTACCGGGACGGCCCCGAAGGAAAAACCTACGCCAAGAAGTTCCAGATCGGCGGGTTGTCGCGCGACAAGCTCTACCCCCTCGCCAAAACCGAAGGCTCGAAGGTAATTTTCCTCGAAGTCAGCGACAAGGAAAAGGACATGCCCAAGAGCGTCCACATATCATTGGATGGAAGAAGCGGCGCCCGAGTGAGAGAGCTAGATTTTGACCTAACCCCAGTGCCTGTTTCGACCAGAACTTCGAAAGGATTAACGGTCACAAAATGGAGCATAAAAGAAGTTAAGAGAAACGATCTCGCTCTAAAGTAACCCACCCGCCCGTGTCGTCCGTAGCCTTGGCGAAGGATGAACCCCGCCTTATGGAGGGCCCGCGCCTGTCAGCCATAGGCTCGGCGACGGCTGGTCTCTGCGGGCCGCCGCCGTGTGTTGAACTGGAGGCGGGACTATCAGTCCCGCGATTGGGGAAGGCGCGGTCTGAATAATACTGCGGGACTGATAGTCCCACCTCCACCCTTCTCCGTCCTCTGTCCGCCCGCCTTGACACGCCCCACCCCATGTGTCACATGGTGTCACATGAAATCAATCACCATCCGCCAGCTCCATGATGAGACCGGCCGCTGGGTCCGTCGGGCCGCCGCGATCGGCGAGTTGCAGGTCACCGAGCGTGGCCGGCCGGTGGCCAAGCTGGTGCCCGCGACTATCACCCCGACCACGCCCTATTTCTCCCGCCGCATCCTGCTGCCCGCTTTCAAGGCGACGAAGTTCGCCGGCGGCGCTGATTCGACCGCCGGTATCTCCGCCGAACGCGACGAGCGGTGATCTACTTCGATACCAGTTATCTGTTCCGGCTCTATTTCGAGGATCCGGGCTTCACCGTCGTGCGGGAACTGGCCCTCGCAGACCATGTGGCCAGTGCCGCCCACGGCCAGGCCGAGATGTTGGCTGCCTTTCACCGCAAGCTGCGGGAGGGAGTCGTCACGCCCAAATCGTATCAGGTCCTGCTCGCCCAGTTCGAATCCGACCGTGAGGCCGGTGCTTTCCACTGGCTGCCGGTTGGCTCAGAGGTGTTGGAACGTGTCCGCACTGCCTATGCTGGCCTGCCCAAGACCGTCTATCTGCGCGGAGCCGATGCCTTGCACCTAGCCACAGCCGCCGCAAATGGGTTCAAGGCCGTCTACTCCAACGACAGCCACCTTCTCGCCGCCGCGCCGCATTTCAAGCTCAAGGGCCTGAATCCCCTCGCCGATTAAGCGGGCGCCTCTGGCTAGGCTCGCGTCACCCGTTCCTGTAGAAACGCCGCGACCTTCGCCAGCTTGCCCGCCCTCAATTCACCGAACATCGCCAGCGGGTCGAGCTTCAATGCAGCGAACACCCGGCTCGCCGCCTTGGCCGAGACCACGGCCAGCAACCGCTCCAGAAACCCGATCAGCTTTCGCTCCTCCAGGCGCCCGGCGGCGGTCGCCGCCCGCAAGTCTTCGAGATAGGCCGGCATCAGGCGGCTCAGGATGAGCACATGCCGGCCATCCTGCCGCCCCGATTGGTTGATCTCGGCCAGATTGGCGATCTTGGCCTGCAACAGGGCGATCGGACCCGGCACCCGCACCGGCGTGTCACCCAGCATCATCGTGTAAACGGGATCCTTCAGTTGTTCATTCGTCGGCCCGCGCACATAGCGCAGCACCTCGATGAGCATGCCCCCGCCGCCGGCGTCGCCGGCAATCACCACCCCGACCTCATTGCCCGGTGGTTTCAGCGGGAAGAACTGCGGCTTGGCCCCGGCCAGTTTGCCCAGCTCCAACAGCGTTTCGCGGTCTCCGAGCACATCGGCATCACGGGAGACAAAAGGAGCGAGGTCAGCCGTCCGGTCCTGGTAGTAGAGGGCCCAAAGATTCACCGCCTGGCCGCCGACCAGCAGCACCGGTTCTTTGGTGGCCAGCAGCCGGGCAAAGTCTCCCGGCGGCCGCGGCTCGGATTCAGACGGATGCGGAGGCATGGGCATGGTCAAAGTTGACCAGACGCACGGCTTGGTTCGACGCCACCAGCGAGTTCCGGCTCTGGATGGACGCCGGCGTGGCGAGATTCAGGTCGAGCACGACCCGGTCGAATTCCCGCTGGGTCCGCTTGAACCGGGACAATTGGGCCGCCGACGCGAAGCGGGCGGGCATCTTGGGCGCCAGCCGTGCCATGAGCGGCCGGAGCGCCGCCGCATGGAGCGGATCGGCGGTCCGTTTCCTCACCGTCTCCCGGGCCGCCTCGCGCAGCAGGGCCATGACGCTCGTGCGTTCCCGCCGGGCGATGACCGTGAGAGCGGTCAACACCGCCTCGTGCTCGGCCAGGCTTTGCCGTCGCTTGGAAGGGTGGAGCTGGTTGGGCATACCAAGAGGTTGAATCAACCTTTTAGCCCATGGCAAGCCCGTTCCCGTTTCCATTGGAGGGCCCGGTTCCCGCCAGGCCTTTTTCAGTGCCGCGTATCCCTAATTATCCGATGCGTGCCATAAAGCGTGACCGGCCGGGCCAGGATCGAACGGCGGCGATACACATTGCGGCTTTTCTCCACCGCCCGACGGCTCAGCAGATCCACCCTGAGTCCGAGTTGCTGTTCAAGCTCCTCCTGCAAGGCGCCCATCTCCAGCAGACCCGGTTTGGAGCCGGGCAGAAACTCTACCAGCAGGTCCACATCACTGTCCGTCCGCATCCGGCCGGCCGCCTGCGAACCAAAGAGTTCCAGCCGCGCCACCGCATGCCGCTCGCACACGGCTCGCGCCACCGACCTGAGGTCGGTCAGGGACAAGGACGTTGTGGCCGCAGGCTTCATGCCCCCACCCTAGCCCATCGACTCTACCTCGCAAGATTCGATTCTGCCGGTTCCCACACTTTCACTCTCACCCTCACTTTCCCCAACATTGTGACTCATCGCCTGCATTCGGCTAAGATCTGCGGGCTCGCCTCGCCGACTTGTCTCGCCATAGCCCATGGGCGACGGCGGAAGTCCCGCTTTGGCGGGACGGAGACGGGCGCCCTCAGGAAATTTGGAGATAATCCCGCAAACGCGGGGCTCGCGCCGGGAGGCGCAGGACCTCTCCTCGTCATCGACCCTGCCTGTCCTCCGTCTTGTCAGCCGTCCTGTCAGCCATAGGCCCGGCGAAGGCTGAAGGCTTGGCGACGGCTGATGGCCTTGGCGACGGATGATCCGCGAGTTCGACTTCGCTCTGACTCCCGTGCCCGTTTCGACCAGGCTGGCGAATGGCTTAACGGTGACAAAGTGGAGCAGCAAGGTAGTGAAGAGAAACGATCTCGCTCTAAAGTAACCCACCCGCCCGTGTCGGCCGTAGCCTTGGCGAAGGATGAACCTCCAAGGGCCTTCCCGACACGAAATGGTCCATCAAAGAACTTAAGTGCAACAATCTGGCCCTTAAGTAATCTAAGCGTGCCGGAATGAGATTAGAATCTCGGTGCCACGAATCCCTGGCCCCGCATGAATCTCCCCGCGATGAATCCGGATTATTTCTTTAGAAATCAAAATAGCCAAATCGCTTTGGCTGACATCAGAATCCCCGGCTACATCAGGCAGAATCCCGGGCAATACAAGGTTTTTGCCCATAACTGAAACCAATGCTGTAAGCTCGGAACCCATTCCGGACGAACGAACCGAAATCATTAGGTTTCTAAGCCCGTCGGCTCGGTTCTCTGCCACTCCTTTGAATATTGTTCGAAGTGCGAACTCCATAAGATCCCTACTGCAAACAACGACGACTGGGTCCGGGACCGTCCTTATGCTGATACCCAATGTGTGACCGATACGTTCTGCCAAATCTCGCACATCGATGGGCGCTACATCATCGACGGTCAACATTACTCGGACAAGCTCATCGAGAGCGTTAATCACAGGAAGATTTTTGGCCTTTTCGCATCTCAACGCCAAGGCCAACTCACGAAATCGACGGCGCTGATCAGCTCTTTCTCGTGCAGCGGCGTTTTGCATCTCGTCACTGACATCTTCCCAGTAAACCCAAATGCCACCAGTCTCATCTATAGTCCCTGCACGAATTCTAAAAGGTTGGCCTTCGCTTGCAGCAATCTTCCGAGTCTCGTGCGTTCGCCTAACTTGGCCGATCAAGTCCCGAACTATTACTGGCAATTGCCGCGGTGGGCTTTCGTTTGGCCCGAGCACGAGGGTTCCCGGAAGAAACTTTACAGGTAATTGGACTTGCTCGCGGGCAGACACTGTCGTGGCAGTTTGTGGCTCTTCGTTCCTGTCCCGCTTGGGTTGCTGCCCATTGTCTTTATCGGTTACCAATCGGATCATTTGTCTAGACAAGAAATCCGAGATAATTTCTCTCCACATTCCCGTGTCACTAAAGCTACGATAGAGGAGCTCTTTAGTTGCTGTCACTCTGTCACGAAACGCCAATACTCTACGTAATTGCTCACCAGGGTCTGCACGGTGTGAGGCATCAATGTCCTTAAAGAATAGCCAGAGTTGTGGACTGCCGGTCTCCGCCCTCCTATTCATTGCTCGGTCAAATTCTTCTTCAAATCCTGTCTTACTATCGAGACCTGATAGCGTGCCCCAGCGGTGCCATACGCAGCCGATAAATAAATCGGCCTTGTCCAAATCAGCGTTGATCAACTCTTGAGGCCGACCTGCGCCTGGTAATGTATCCTCCCAAGCGAGTAGCTCTATACGCCACACAGTCTCTTTCGCGAAGATTGAGTTTAGGCGTTCAACCGTTTCCCGCATCGCTGTCCGCTCGGCAGCAAGATCACCGGGCGAAGCGATAAATACACGATAAAGTTTCTGGTCGCGGCTCATGGCTCACAAATATGGTGGGATTCATACTGCTTAACCAAGTAGCAGCAACCTAGAAGCAAGGAAAGCATCCGAACCCTGTTAGTGCATCTACGCGCGCTACCTGCGTCGTAAAACGACCGCTGCATTCGTTCCACTGAGCCCATGCGCATTGACTAACGCCACGCTACAGTCGATTTGGCGCGAGTGCCGGCTTAGATTAAGTGGGCAGCCAGGATCAGGGCGCTCCCAATTAACCGTCGGAGGCACTACGCCGCTCCGCAACGCTAATGCCGCACTCACAACTTGGATCGCACCAGACGCCGCTAAGGAATAGCCGATCGCCCCTTTGAGTGATACTGCTGCAATCTCGCGCAATCGCTCGCCGAAAACACTCCGCAGCGCCTTTGCCTCTGCTAAATCAACTGATACATGTCCCGTTCCCCACGCGTGGATAAGGTCGACGTCATTCGGATCAGTTTGTGCTCTATCTAGCGCCTTAATCATAGACCATTCCAATCCAGTTCCGAGTTCGTCCTGCACGTCATTACTAAACGCATACCCTTCAATCCAAGCGTAGGCCTCTCGCGGACTATTTTCTGATTCAAGAATAACGGCTCCGGCACCCTCTCCAAGAACGCCGCAACTACGCCATAAGTCAAACGGACGCCCAAGACTGCTTGGGTTTTCTGGATTGCTAGGCGACAACTCAGCCGTCCCCAGTTCCAGCATTGGATGGTAAGATAGAGGAGCTTCCGTGCCACAGCAGATTACAATGTCAGCCTGTCCACTTGCCACAATTAACGCACCTTGCCCAATCGCGTCTAACCCCGAACAACATGAGGTTTGGATCGCCATAGTATGGCAACGCGTTTCGAGCATGTTCGCAATCGTTCCGCCGATTGCAGATGGCGACGCTTGGTATAAGACCGAAGCCAATGCGAAACGTGGCCCCTTACGCGACACCAGCTCTACCGCTTGCGTTGTAAGTAATGGATCCATCATTGAGCATCCACTAACCACCACCGGATCGGTGCCTGCTAGGTCAGCAATTGTAATTCCTGCATCTCGTAGTGCCAATATCACGCCAGCCAGAGCAAACTGAGTCTGTCTTGCTGTTCGCCTAGGTGGAATACTTGGCGCATAGTCGCGCAAATCAAACCCCCTAATCTCAGCTCCTACAAAAGTTCCAGCTTCGGGATCGAATCGGTTAATTAGCCCGACCCGACTAATTGATTCGTTGATACCACGTTCAAACTCTTGCTTCCCAATTCCAGCTGGGGTCACAGCGGCAACTCCGGTAATTTTCACTTTGCGACTATCAAGCTTCATGCCATGCAATTGCGTGTTAAGCACACCCAATTTTCAAGCTTCGTGTTTTGGTGGCGCATCAAAATAATAGAATCGCCGGCCAATTCGCGATCATAGCCTCTACGCGCCGATTGCCCGCCCCTAAAGTATCTCTTAGCCGATGCACCTTCCCTAATCGGGACAGTTTGATGGATAGGCACGAATTGTGACTCATAGTCCGTGGTCTGATAGTCCACATTCGGCTAAGGTCTGAGGGTGCCAGCCACTCCATCCCTCAGAAAGTTCGGAGACAATGTCCGCGCGCGCCGGGAGGCGCAGGACCTCTCCCAGGAACAACTCGCCGAACGCGCCGACCTCGACCGCACCTACATGATTTCGTCACTCTTGCTCAGATTGTGAACAGCGCAGAGAAGTTGAATATTCTGGGCGTCAGTCGAAGAGCCGCCCTTGGACCACGGAATGATGTGGTCGAAGTGAAGATTCTCAGTGGACCCGCACTGGGCGCATTTACCGCTATCGCGCTTCCACACCTCTCGTTTGACTGAAGTCGGAATCATTCGCCCCGGGTTTGGTTTAAACGGAACCGGCTGCGTGTCGTCTTCTTCACCTTGGACGGCCGTCAGTTTGAACTTAAAGACCTTCCGCTTCTCCGCTTGCTCAGTCCAAGCGTCCTCTAGATGGAAAACTCCGTTATAGGACCAGATGCCGTCCTTGATCTTCTCGTAGACCCGGACGCGTTCAGGCGGCTGGGAGCCGGCTTTGAAGGCCAGTGCTGCTTTCTTAAACTTCCCGTTTTCGGTCGGGCGTCCGGTCCTCGTGAATTCAGGCTGATCCACCAACTCAGGATATTTGCAGGCTGTCGTCTTGTTTTCGTTGTGCCCTTCGTAGATCAGCACCCTGCCTTCTTCCTTCACTTCGTCCGCGTAAGGTGCATTCGGACGCACGGACATCAGAATCACCGAATGCTTACCGTGAAGATGGAAGTTCATTCCCCGCTGCAAACTCGTGCCCTCCCGTTGGCACATCTCGTAATACGGGATGATATCGTTGGCCCGGGGCATGGTCGTTAACTTTCGCCGCCCATCAGCCACCCGACGGTAACGCCAAGCGCAGAGGCCAAAGCCTTCACCTCAAAGTCCGACACGTAGCGACTGCCCGCCTCGAGCTTCGCAATACCTGCTCGATCGATCGTAACGCCGCGCGCAGCCAGCTTTCCCGACAGTGCATCTTGAGACAGCTTCGGCTTCGCCGCCAGCCGTGCTTTCTTTACGCGTTTACCGACAAGATTATTGTTCTGTTTTGGAACACCCACCCGCCCAGGTTACCAGGTCCCGGCTTGATTAGTGTTCTATTTTGGAACATATTAGGGTGTGCAAGATAACCAACAACCGGTTCGCTCTGCCTTCTCGATATTCATCAACACGGTTTGCGAAGGGACTATCCCGGCATGGTGGAGCGAAGGCGACTATCCCGAGGTCTACGCTACTGAACTAGAGGCGCAGCGAGAGGTAGTCGATCTCCTGCAAACTCGCCTTCAGGAGTTTCTGGATGGCGAGCGTGACTTTGACGACGCCATCACCCTCGAAGACTTTATCTTGCCTGTAGAAGTCTGGCCCGATGGTAGTATCTCGACAGAAGACGGTAGCACCTTCGGAAAGCGTAGTTAAAGACCGCAGTGTTTGTGGACGGCTGCCCCAGGCACGCCACCCAGCCCAAGACCAACGCCGCCTTCTGGTGAGGCAACGGAGCGCGAGGAGCGCAGAGATGGTCACACCGCAGGTGTGGCCCCGCAGAGGTGAGTGCATGCGGGTGCCCATCGGGCGCAGCCACTCACAAATCGCCGCCAACAAGGCCCGCGACCGCCGCGTAAATCGCGCTTTGCGCACCCGCGGATGGCAGGTGCTGCGCATTTGGGAGCATGAACTGAAGCGCCGCGACGAAGCGAAGCTCCTCCTCCGTCTCAAGAAACTCCTCTCTGCCTGTAGCTGAATGTCACTTAACAGGTGACATTCATCCTGGCGCCATCACCGGTGCAATGTTCGTAATACGAACATCGCACCGGCCAAGCAGAGGACTGAAACCCCTTTGTGCCCACCCTTTGCTACTGCGCAAGCAGCCGGGCCGCCTCGGCCTGAAAGTAGCGGTTCCAGGACCGGTTGCCGCCGAGCTCGTCGAGATCGCTCGCCACTACCGCGACCAGGTCGGCCCGGGCGGCGGCGGTCTCGCCCCGCGAAAGATAAAAATACTTGGCGCGGCCCCAACGCGGCAGCGTCCGGTGCACCCCCCGGGTCACGGCCAGATCAAAACACTCCCGCGCCCGGACCTTGTCCCCGCCGCGGGCCGAGGGCATCGCGAAGTAGTAGATGCCCCACGAAAACGTGCTCACATACTCCTCCCACGCCGGGTCGATGGCATCCATCCGCACCAGCATGTCCCTCGCGCCTTCCATCGCCCGGACATTGGTGATGCGGCCGAACAGGCCGAGGCAGTCGCGGAAGATGTAGAACACGCCCGTGGACCAGAAATTCATCGCGCCCATCTCCCGCGGCCCGAGGGCCGCCGCCGCCGCCCATGGCTGCTGCCCCTGCCGCACCCGGCGGAGAAACCCGGGGTTGGTCGCCATCGCCCTTTCGCAATCCTGCAGGGCGGCGACGTAGCACTTGAGCCGGTCCCCGGGCCGGTTCCGGTAGGCCGCGCCTTCCAACAGGCGAAGCATGGCCAGCTCGATCCACGCCTCGGGTTGGTCCGGCTGCCCGGCGGCAATCGCCTCCCACGCGACAATCGCCGCGCGGGCGGAAACCGGGGAATCAATCGCATCGCCCAGCCGCCGGGCCCCGGCCAGTTCCGCCGCGGTGACCGCGCTCACGCGGACCGCCGGGGGCACGGTCCAGCCAGGCGCCCAGCTCAACGCCTGCGCCGTTGCAGATGCGCCGAACAAAAGCGCGGCCATCAGGGCCAGGCGGGCGATGGGGGTTTTCATGGCCGGATTATTTCAGAGGGACGGCTGGACTGCCACCCGCCCGCTCGGCTTGGAATACCTCGGAGTGGAAACAAACTTCGCGCCACAACGCGCGCCACACCGGCCACTCATGCGCGCCAGGGATCGTCGTCACGCGGCCCGCGGGCAGTAGCGTCGCGAAGAGGCGGTGGCCCCGCGCGTAGGGATCCTCGGTGCCGCTGAGCAGCCAGGTCGGCGGCAGGGCGGGTGTCTTCGTCCCGAGGAAGGTCCAGACCTGCTCCTCGACGCTTCCCGCCCGCGGATCGCGTCCCCTCGCCCAGGCGGCCGGCCCGCCGGCGGCGGCGATCCCGTCGAACAATTTGCCCTGCTTCCCCAGATACGGCGCCAGGAGCACGAGCGCATCGACCGACCCGGGATGGTCCCGCTCCGTCAGGAGTGAGCCGAGTCCGCCCAGCGAAACGCCCACGAGCACGATCCGGCGGTAGCCTTGCTGGCGCGCGGGGAGCAGCACCTCGTCGCGCAGCTGCTCGACGGCGGTTTTCTTCAGATAATAACCCATGTGCGCGTCGAGCTCGACCGTGTCCGCTTGAACACCGGCAGCCAGCATCGTGGCCATCACGCCTTCACGTTCGAAAGCCCCGAGGGTGCCCCCCCGCCCCGGCAGGAACACCACCAGCGTGGAGGTCCGCCCGGTGTCCGCCACCGGACTAGCCCGGGTGGGTATCGGCGTGGGCGTGGCGCGCACGAAAAGACTGCACCCGGTCAGGGCCAGCAGCGACAAAGCGCCAGCAAGCCGGTGGAGCGCAGGGCGAAAGCAGGCGGGAATGATCATCTCATGAATTGACTCGGACCCGGGCTCTGGGTGCCACCTATTATTTCGGCGCCTGGGGGCCACGGCGGCAGCGAGTGGGTGGAGATACTTTGCGGCCAGTGAAGCGAAACGCCTAAGCCGCCTTTTGCCTCGGTTTCGCCACGGATGACGGGCGAGAACCGGGGACATCCGCCCCCACGCAGGTGGGTGGACGGACCCCGTGCCGCCAGCAGGCGGCAACAGGGCACACCGGGCTGGCAGCAGCCAGCAACGGCGAAAACCCCATGTCACTTAATAGGTGACATTCTCCTAGGTGCCCCCGGACCAATGTTCGTATTACGAACATTGGGACTGGCCTCGCAGAGTGATCGATCCGGGCTTGTCGGGCCGTAGCATTGGCGACGGTTGCCGCCCACCGGTCTGGCCCCATAAAAAGCCCGCGGCTCGGGGGAGTCGCGGGCGGAAACTTTGTGAAAGCGGACGCTTACTTGGCGTTCTTCTTGTCCTTCATCATGGCTTCATGGCCGGCCTCGCATTCGCTGGTGCTCATGAAACCGTCGCTGTCCTTGTCCATCTTGGTGAACATCGCGTCGGCGTGCGCCGTGTGCTCGTCCTTACTCACCTGACCGTCACCGTTCTTGTCACACATCTTGATCATCTCGGCGGCGGACATCCCCATCATCTTGGGCTGGTCGCTTCCCTTCGGCATGTCGGCCTTCATCTTCGCGTGGTCCGCCGCCATCTTGGCGTGCGCGGCCTCCATCTCGGCCAGGGTGACCGTGCCGTCATGGTTGGTGTCAGCCTCAGTGAACATCTTCAGGGCGGAGGCGGCATGCTCCGCACGGGAGACCTTGCCGTCGTTGTTGGAGTCCATCGCCTTGAACATGGCATCATGCGACTGTCCGGCCTCATGGTGTTCGGCGAAGGCGCACGGCAGCGCGACGAGCGCGAGGCCGCAGGCGAGGATGAGGGAGATTTTGGTTTTGGGCGATGTCATGGGATTGTTTTTTGGGTTGATGAAATGCGTGAACAAGGAGGATACCCACCCCGGAGCCTTTCCGCCATACTGTGCATACCCCATCAGGACCGGGCCGTCTCGGGCCGGGTGTCCTCCGCGCCTGGGACGAAGTGAGGCAGCACGTAGATGGCGCAGCATCGAGCATGGCGAGAGGTGCGGCAGACGGACGCCCATCGCCGGGTAGTGTGGAGCGATGCGAAGCTTGTCCGGTCTGGAGTCGGCATTCATGGCCTATCTTGCCGGGTGGAATCCCCTTGGCTTGGGGGATCCGGATGTGCGGCGGGAAAACCCGCTGCTGCTGGCGATCCGCGCCGATGATTATGCCTTCTGGATGGCGGCCGCCTCCTCAATGCGGGATGCATTCAGCCCTGAAAAAGACCAGGCATGACCAATTGGGCCAGGGATCAGCCTTCGATAATTTGTAATCTATTAGATTACAAATTACCCCTCGGACACTTGTCATCTAATGGATGACAAAGATCCGTCCCGTCCCAAGCCACTCCGACTCCGTCGCGAGCAGGCTAGGGCACCGAGTTTCAACCTTCGCCGAGCCTTCCACCGTCGCCAAGCCCATGGCGGACAGGACGGCCCGACTAGCCTGCCCTTGATGCCAGATACTGGCCGCGCGGCCAGAATTCACCCACCCGTATTTCCCCTCGCAAAACTGCAGAATCGGTAGTCATTTTCCGGGAAGCATCGGCCAGCCATGAACGCACCGGCACGGATCTGTAGCTCAGTTGGATAGAGCACTTGGCTTCGAACCAAGGGGCCGGGGGTTCGAGTCCCTCCAGATCCGCCATGCCGCGCGATCCCAAGTTGAACGCCGCCCTTTCGCCCGCTACTCCCCGGAGCAAGCTCCGGGGAATCTACGCGCGGCTTGCACAGCCCCGCTGCTGCGGAGCTGGCCGGGCGGCGTCCTGATACCACTTGGGAAACCCCGCAGCCAGCTGCGGGGAATGTTTCAGCATTCAAGAATCTCCCGCTCCGCCCCGCGCCAATCAACCTCAGCCGCTGCCGGCACTCGATCCTGAGCCCGGAAGCCCCGAATATTTGTAATCTATTAGATTACAAATTACCCCTCGGACGCTTGTCATCTAATGGATGACTAATATCCGTCCCGCCCCGGGCAACTTGTAACGTATTATATTACAAATTACCCGGGCGCTATCCGGGTGAGGAGGGGTGAATCCCGCTCCGACGGTTGCAGCGCGGGCCAACTTGAATACCAAGAACGGATGCAGATCGGCATCGACAGCTTTGTGGCGACCAACGCCGACCCCGTGACGGGCGTCGCGCCGAGCCCCGTCCAGCGCATCAGCGACCTCCTGGAGGAGATCGCCCTCGCCGACCAGGTGGGGCTCGATGTCTTTGGCATCGGCGAGCACCACCGGGGCGAATTCCTCGACTCGGCCCCCACCATCCTCCTCGCGGCGGCGGCGGCGCGGACCAAACGCATCCGCCTGACGAGCGCCGTCACCGTGCTCAGCGCGGCGGATCCCGTCCGCGTTTTCCAGGAGTTCGCCACCCTCGACCTCGTCTCGCAGGGCCGGGCGGAAATGATCGTGGGCCGCGGCTCCTTCATCGAGGCCTTTCCCCTCTTCGGACTGAAGCTGGATGACTACAACGAGCTCTTCACGGAAAAACTCGGTCTGCTGCTCAAGCTGCGCGAGAGCACCAACGTGCAGTGGTCGGGCCAACATCGCCCCGCCATCACCGGCCAGGGCGTCTACCCGCGGCCGTTGCAGGACCCGCTGCCGGTCTGGCTCGGCGTGGGCGGCACGCCGGAGTCCTTCGTCCGCGCGGGCACGCTCGGCCTGCCACTGATGGTCGCCATCATCGGCGGCGAGCCCCACCGGTTCAAACCGCTCATCGATCTCTACCGCCGCGCCGGCGCCAAGGCCGGGCATGCGCCGGACAAACTCCGCGTCGGCCTCCACTGCCTCGGCTACGTGGCCGACACCGACCGGCAGGCGGCGGACGAGTTTTTCCCGGGCTACGCCAAGGCCTTCACCGACATCGGCAAGGAGCGCGGCTGGCCGCCCGTGACGCGCGCCCACTACGACGCCCTGCTCGGGCCGACGTGGGCGCTGCATGTCGGCGCTCCCGCGACCGTGGCGGCGAAGGTCCTCCGCACCTCCGCGGCCCTCGGTGGCATCGACCGCTTCAACTTCCAGATGTCGGTGGCCTCGCTGCCGCACGCGCAGCTCATGCACGCCATCGGGCTGCTTGGCACCGAGGTCGCCCCGCTCATCCGCCACCCGATGCAGATCCAATAACACGGAGGTCACGGAGTTTTCTTCACTGTTCTCCGCCCGCCGGCCCACGTCCTCGGCAACGACCCCATCTCCCCGCTTGTGCTGACGGATCAACGCTCCCAGCTTGGAGCTGTTTTGCTCACAGCTCACAGCTCACAGCTCACAGCTCACAGCTCACAGCTCACAGCTCACAGCTCACCGCTCACTGCTCACCTCCACCCCCATGGCCAAACCCGCTTGTTACTCCGTCAAGGCTTTCTCCACCGGCAGTGCCACCGCGCCGCTCACCGCGGCCGTCATCGAGCGCCGTCAGCCGCTGCCGGGCGACGTCCAGATCCAGATCCTCTACTGCGGCGTCTGCCACTCCGACCTGCACTTCGCCCGCAACGAATGGCATTTCACCCAGTATCCCGCCGTGCCGGGCCACGAGATCGTGGGCCGCGTGACGGCCACCGGCCCGGGCGTGAAGAAATTCAAGGTGGGCGACACCGTCGGCGTGGGCTGCCTCGTCGATTCCTGCCGCACCTGCCCGAACTGCCGCACGGGCCTCGAGCAGTATTGCGACGCCGGCATGACGGGCGGCACCTACGGTGGCATGGAGAAACACCTCGGCACGCCCACGCTCGGAGGCTACTCGCAGAGCATTGTGGTGACGGAGGACTTCGTGCTCCGGCTGCCGGCGAACCTCGATCCCGCCGCCGCCGCACCGCTGCTCTGCGCGGGCATCACGACGTATTCGCCGCTGCGCCACTGGAAGGTCGGCCCCGGCCAGAAAGTCGGCATCGTCGGCCTCGGCGGCCTCGGCCACATGGGCGTAAAGTTCGCCAAAGCCTTTGGCGCGCACGTCGTGGTGCTCACCAGGTCACCTGGCAAGACGGCCGACGCGAAGAAACTCGGCGCGCACGAGGTGGTCGTCTCCACCGACGAGAAGCAGATGGCGGCGCACGCCGGCAGCTTTGATTTCATTTTGGACACCGTGTCGGCCGACCACGACCTCAACGCCCTCTTCAACCTGCTGAAGCGCGAGGGCAACCTGGTGCTCGTCGGCGCGCCCGAGAAGCCGCAGCCGGTGGCGGCGTTCGCCCTGATTTTCCGCCGCCGCTCCTTCTCCGGTTCGCTCATCGGCGGGCTGCCCGAGACGCAGGAGATGCTGGATTTTTGCGGGAAGCACAACATCACGAGCGAGATCGAGATGATCCGCATGGACCAGATCAACGCCGCCTATGAGCGCATGCTCAAGAGCGACGTGAAATACCGCTTCGTGATCGACCTGGCGACGCTGACCTGAGCACCGAGCCAGTAATTTGTAATCTATTATATTACAAATTTCCGGTCGCCCCCTCACCCGTTCAGATCCACGACGCCGGTGGCATGGCACAGCGCGTTGAGCACGCGGAATTCCACGCTGTCCTTGTCGTGCGAGGCGGGCGTCACCTTGAACCCCTCGGTCAGGATATGCATGGCGCCGCTGTAGGTCTCGGATTTGGCCGACAACTGGATCCGTTCGAGGGCGAGCGGGCCGGGCTGGAGAAAGGTCACGGCGGCGATAAAGTGTTGGTGGCCCTCGCCTCCCGTGTGTGTCGGCGAGCGCCGCACGGTGATTTCCATCCGCCCCTCGGGCGAATCGAATTTGAAGGGCATGTGCGGCAGTTTGATTTCCATGGCTCAGGGTATCGCGCTATCGGCGGATTAGCAACCGCCCCGCTCAACTCATTTCGGGGGCCCGGTGGTGGCCGGAAACCGGCTTGGCATTCCTTCGCCATCGCGCTTTGCTCCACGCCATGCTGAAACGCCTCCTCTCTCTGTTGCTGGCTGCCGGGCTGACGCTGGCCCTGCTCGCCCCCGCTGCGCCGGCGCAGCAGACGACCGAGCCCAAAAATCTCTACACCCACAAGCAGGAGATCACCGCCTACATCGCCACCGGCCAATACGGCCGGGAGGTCGCTCAGGTCGCGGCCGAGGCCAACAAATATCTCGTCAAGCGCATCCCCAAGGGCATCCCCAAGCGCGACAAGGTCAGCAAGAAACTCGCCGTGGTGTTCGACATCGATGAGACGACCCTGAGCAACGTGCGCCACATCCAGACCATGGATTACGGTTACACCGCTAAAATCTGGGATGCGTGGGTGGCCGAGGGTCAGTGCACCGCCATTTACCCCGTGCAGGCCGTCTACCAGACCGCGTTGAACGCCAAGGTGGACGTGTTCTTCATCACCGGCCGCCGGGAGAGCGATGCCCCCGGCACCGAGCGCAACCTGCGGCAGGTCGGCTATGAGAGCTGGACGCGGATCATCTACAAGCCGAACGATTTTGCGGAGTCGACCAAGGCCTTCAAGATCGCCACTCGCCGCCAGCTGGCGGCCGAGGGCTACCTGATCATCGCCAACCTCGGCGACCAGAACAGCGACCTTCTCGGCGGCTACGCCGAGCGGGTCTTCAAGCTCCCCAATCCGTTCTACATCACGAACTGACCGGTGGAGCGGGTTGCCTTCACTGCAATGGTGGAACGGCTTGACTCAAGACGTTCAGTAAGCGCGTTGGGGTCAACGCGCTCCACCCTCACTTCGTCTCCGGGGCCGGCGGCGGGGTGCGCTCCATCCAGAAGTAGCGCGGGAGGCCGTCGGCCCCGCGATGCTGCGTGGCATCCCACCGGGTCCAGGCGGCCCCGCCCAGCAGGGCGAGCACGACGAGCCAGAAGAACATCCGGCGTTTCCGCGCGGCGGCCTCCTTGTCCTCGTAAGGATCCTCGAGCGAGAGTTTCGCGCCGGCGGGTTTCTTCGCCAGTTCGGTCAGGGCCGAGCCGAAGGGAATGTTGATGGCCACGCGGCCGTTCACCGCCCAACCGTTGCCCTCGAGGATGGGGCCAAGGGTGCGCTGGCGGAGTTTCAGCCAAGCGATGATGACCGCGGGCAGCGAGATCGCGAGCATGAGCGCGAGAAGCACGAGCGGGATCTGCCACACATGCATCTCGGCCAGTTTGGCGCTGACAGTGGCGAGCGCGCCACCGATGGCACCGACGGCCACGCCCAGGGCGGCGACGACGCCAACATCGAGTTTTTTCGGCGGTGCCGGCGGCTGCACCGCCTGCACCGCACTGGTGGCGGCGGCGTTGGCCACGGCGTCGACCGTCTTGTCGGCCACCTTGCCGAGGCGGTCGTTGGCGGCGGAATCGGCGGCGGCGGCGCGCTTGGCGGCCAGCTCGTCGATCAGGCGGACAAATTTCTTGTAGGGTGACCAGAACGCCTGGCGCAGGCTGATCGGGTTGTCGACCAGGCTGGTGATGACAGCATCCCAGTCGTGGCCCGCCCGGTCGTAAAACACGCCATGGCGGCCGACAAAGAGGTAGTCGCTGTCGCCCTGGGTGAAGCACGCGGCGATGGTCATGGCCTTGCCGCCGTGACGGGAAAGGTTGCAATAGGCGATGTAGGCTTTGCTCATCGCCGCGAGCGGATTGGCGCCATCCACGCGGAGGCACAACTCCGTGCTGCGGCTGTCGAGATAGAGCGTGCCGGCCTGGAAGACCGCCCACTTGTCGCGCGAGTAGAAGTCGGCGAAGTTGACGAAATTGTGCAGCAACGCGCGCAGGTCGCGGTGGTAGTGGACGAGGCGGTCCACGTCGCTGATGGCCTTGAACTCCGGTTCGAGCGCCTGGTCGCGGGCCACGAGCGCGGCGAGCGCCTCTTGGCCCGGGCCACCGAGGATGGCCTTGATGCGGGCGAGGCCGAGTTTTTCGACGACGCTGCCGGCCTTGCCGCCAAGCCACGTCTCGTAAGGGACGAACTTGGCGTTGAGCGCGGCCCAGTCGGCCTCGGTCAGCGCGGTCTTGGCAGCGCCGAGCACCGGCATGACGGCGGCGGTGTGCAGGGTCACCAGCGCGGTGGCCCAGGCGGGATTGACGCCTTCGCGCAGCGGCAGGGCGCGGCCGCCCTCGATGCGCGAGAGCGGGAAGCCGGCGACCTCGTCGGCCGTGATCTTCAGGTCCTGGGCGGCGATGGCGAGGTAGTCGCCCTCGGCCCGGTTGAGCGCGGCAGTGGCGCGGACGTCGAAGGCGGCGAGCCGGCAGCGGCCGAAATAGTCCTCCACCTTCGGGCGCACGGCCTTCAACGCCGCGACCGCGGCGTCGGTGGCCTCGCCGAGGACGGCGATGTCCTTGGCGGCGCTATGCCCCACCCACGCGGCATAGGCGGCCAGCTCGCCGAAGAAGGTATCGATCTGCGCGGCCGTGACCCCGGTCGAGCCGGTGCGGTCCGCCGTGCCGCCGAGGCAGGCGACGATGTCCTTGATCAGCGCCTGCACGGCGGCGTCTTCCGTGGCCTCGGGCGGGATCACGCCGTCGCCGTTGAGCGGGCTGGCGGAAAATATCTGCGCGGTGTTGCTGCTGTCCGCGACGGTGATGACGGCGGCGGCCTTCTTGCCGAGGTTGGCGAGGATCTGCCTGGCGGAGGCGAGCACGATCTTCCCCTCGGGCGTGGTGTCGTTGAGGGCGGCAAGTGGCAGGCCGTCGGTCCCCCCGAGCAGCACGCCCACATCCTTGAGGCGCGGGGCGGCCCACTTGATGGCGGCCAGCAGCTCCGGCACGCGGATGCGGCCGTCGCCATCGGTGTCGATCAGGCTGAGCGTCTTCTCGTCCAGCTCCAGACCCTTGACCGGGCAGCTGAGCGCGACCCACAGTTTCTGGTCGAGGTGCTCGAGGTTTAGGAGGTCGGCGCCGGTCTCGAGCGAGACCTGATCAAGCCCGCCGGTGCGGAAAAATTTCCAAGGGTGCATGCGTGACGGTGGTGGGGGTGATAAAAACGAAGCCGGCAGACTTGCCGCCACCTGCGTCAAAGCAAACCCGAAGAGTGTCCGCCATAAATCAGGGTTGAGCCCGCGGAGAAAGGCGGGCATCCAAAGCCCATGCATCGCGAAATCCACCACTGGCACAGCCCGCGTCTCAACAAAAACATGGAGGTGGCGGTCTACGGCCAATACGGATTCGCCCTCCTCATGTTCCCCACCGCGGCGGCCGATTACCTCGAATATGAGCGCTTCCACGTGATCGACGCCATCGCGCCCTTCATCAACGCCGGCAAGTGCAAGGTTTTCTCGATCAACTCCATCAACAACGAGAGCTGGCTCAACGACTCGATGCACCCGCGGCACAAGGCCATCCGCCACCAGCAGTTCAACGGCTACGTAATGGAGGAGGTCGTGCCCTTCATCCATTCGATGTGCCACGGCCGGGTCGAGACGATTGTCACCGGCGCGTCGTTCGGCGCGCTGCACAGCGCCAACACCCTCTTCCGTCGCCCCGACCTCATCGACGGCTGCATCGCCATGAGCGGCAGCTACGACCTCAAGGACTACACCAACGGCTACTGGGACGAGGACGTCTACTTCAACTCGCCGATCGACTACCTCCCCGGCCTGAATGACGAGGGCATGCTCGCCCATCTCCGCGCCAAGCAGCACATCCACTTCGTCACCGGCCAGGGCTCCTACGAGAAGCCCTCCTCCTCGGTGGACATCGGCCATATCCTCGCCGCCAAACACATCCCGCACACCGTCGACCTGTGGGGCCACGACGTGGCCCACGACTGGCCCTGGTGGCGCAAGATGCTGCCGCACTACCTCGGGACGAAGTTCTGAAGCAAGGCACTCAACACAGAGGCCGCAAAGGTCGCAGAGAAATCTGATCTCAGCGTTCTCTGTTTCCTCTGTGTTAAATCAACTGCTTCAATCCCCAAACTTGATCCCTTGGGCCAGCGGCAAGGCGTCGGAGTAGTTGATCGTGACCGCTTGTCGCGCCGTAGTCCCGCGCTTGCGGGACGAAGGCGGATCTGCCAGCGTTCAATCCCCAAACTTAATCCCTTGGGCCAGCGGCAGGGCATCCGAATAGTTTATCGTTACGGTCTGCCTTCGCATGTAGGTCTTCCAGGCGTCGCTGCCGCTCTCGCGGCCGCCGCCGGTTTCCTTTTCACCGCCAAACGCCCCGCCGATCTCCGCCCCGCTGGTGCCGATGTTGACGTTGGCGATGCCGCAGTCGCTGCCGCACGCCGCGAGGAATTTCTCCGCCTCGCGCAGGTCGGTGGTAAAAATCGCCGAGCTCAGGCCCTGCGGCACGCCGTTCTGCATCGCGATGGCCTCGGCGAGTTCCTTGTAGCCCATCACATAGAGGATGGGGGCGAAGGTCTCGTGCTGCACGACCGGCCACCAGTTCTTGGCCTCGGCGATGCAAGGCGTGACGTAGTTGCCCTGCAACCGGCCGCCGCCGTGGAGAATCTTGCCGCCTTGTTTCTTCAACTCGGCGAGCGCCTTTTGCATGGCGTCGACCGCCGCGGCATCGATGAGCGGGCCGACGAGATTGCCCGGCAACAGCGGGCTGCCAATGGGCAGCTGTTTGTAGGCCGCAATCAGGGACCCGACAAACTTCGCCTTGATGGACTCGTGGACGATGATGCGGCGCGTGCTGGTGCAGCGCTGGCCGGCCGTGCCGACGGCGCCAAAGACGATGGCGCGCTTCGCCAGTTTCAGGTCGGCGGAGGGAGCGACGATGATCGCGTTGTTGCCGCC
>JANNDM010000106.1:0-1535 GCA_031387725.1 Verrucomicrobiota bacterium
CCAAAGACGCCGGTTCGTCGATTCGGATTTCCTTCACCGATCAACGGCTGACCGCCCACGGCGGCCTTGTTGTCTGGTCGCATTTTCTCCACCAAAAGCGGTTCCGCAACGGGCTTCGACAACTCTTGCCCCATGCGCCCACCAGTCCCAATGCCTACGATCCGACCGACGTGGCGTTAGGTTACGTGGGCGGGATTTTGTGCGGCGCCGACAAGCTCTCGCGGGTGGCCTGGCTGCAAAGCGACCCGGCCGTGGCCGAGGTTCTGGGGGTGGAAGCGGTCGCCAGCCAGTCCACCTTCAGCCGGTTCTTTGGCGTGTTTACACAGCGGAGCTGTGAACTCCTGGGCCGTTTGCATCCGCAGGCCATTTATGCGCTGCCCACGCGCAAGGAAGGCTAGACGCTGGATTTGGATTCATGGGCGCTCCTGCACGAGGACGGCCATCAGCAAGGGGTGGAGGTCGGCTACACGCGCCAGGGACTCAAGCCGTGCCACCGCCCGCTCATTGCCGGATTGGCCGAGGCCAAAATGATCGCCAACTACTGGCTGCGCAGCGGCAACACGGCCTGCGTCAACGGGGCCCCCGAGTTTTTGCGCCAAACGATGCAAAGGCTGCCTAAACATATTCGAGTTGGCCTGGTGCGGGGAGACGCGGGCTTTGGCGACGCCCGCATGCAAGAGGCCGCCGAGGCGTTGGGCTTGAAATTTATTTTCGTGGCCCGGCTGACGCAGAAAGTGCAGGCGCTTTGCCGGCACGATGAAGCCCACTGGCAAGGGACAGAAGTGGCGGGCCTCTCCGTGCAGGAAGTGGAACTGGATCAGCCGGGCCGGCGCCTGATCGTGCTCCGCCAGAAAATCGCCGAGCGTCCCGACGCGGGAGGCAAAATGCTTTTGGCCTTGGACGGCTACCGTTTCCAGGCGCTGGTGACCAATCTGCCCCGCGGCGTGGAGGCCCTGGCCGTCTGGCGGCGCTACAACGGCCGGGCCGACCTGGAGAACCGCATTCGAGAGCTGGGTGAACAATTTGGAATCAAGCGCTTGTGCGTGCGGAGCTTTTGGGGAACCGAAGCGATGCATCATCTGGCCATCGCGGCCTACAACTTGTGCGTCCTGCTCCAGCGCCGGCTGGGCCAGTTGGAAAAATGCGAATTAAACACCTTGCGCTGGCGCCTCTTCAACCGGGCCGCCATTTGGAGCCGCACGGGCGGCAAACCGACGTTGCGCCTGGCGGTCCGAGGATCCGAAAATCGCCGCTGGTGGCAGGAAATCCTAGCCAAACTGGTGGCTCCGCCCAACTGCCATGCAGTTGCCTCCCTTCAAGCCTAACACGATGAACTCAAATCAAGTTACTCCTTCAACTGAATCGTTCCGGCTTAGGCCGCCACGAATCTCCAGCCTTCCGAAACTCGCCGGTCCGGAGCCCGGCGCTCCCAGGGGTTTGACTTTGCCTCCACGCCTTCTAACGTGGCCGCATGATTATCGGGGTCCCCAAGGAGATCAAGGAACAGGAATATCGCGTTGCCTTGTTGCCCTCCG
>JANNDM010000125.1:0-101426 GCA_031387725.1 Verrucomicrobiota bacterium
ATGATTTTCCTCGGCGTCCTGCCCTTTGTCTTGCTGTGGCTGAAAAACCGGGGAGTATTCAACTGATTTTGCCGCCGACCGTATGAACAAAACCCTGCTCGTCATCCGCATCCTGTTTATCGCGCTGTGCGCGATCGGGAGCTGGCTGCTCTGCTACACGGTGCAGGAGTGGGACAATCGGCGCGGGCTGGCGGTCATAATCGGTCTGATGATTGGCTCGCTCGTCGTGCTGGTCGACCTGATGCTCAAGGGCTTTTCCCTGCGCGGATTGACCGCGATCACTTTCGGGCTCGGCGTGGGGGCCCTGATTTCCTGGCTGATTGGCAGTTCCCCGCTGCTGAACAAGGGCGATCCGTCCATCATCTACCTCGTCCAGATGGCCCTTTTCGTCATCTGCACCTATCTCGGCACCGTCATCGCCCTGCGCGGCAAGGACGACTTCAACCTGGTCATCCCCTACGTGCGTTTTGTGCCGCACGAGGTGGACGTGCCCCTGATCGTCGTCGACGCCAGCGCGCTGATAGACGGCCGCGTTGCCCGCGTTTGCCAAACCCAGTTCATCGGCGCGGCGCTCATCATCCCCACCTTTGTGCTCGACGAATTGCAGGCCATCGCCGACTCGCCCGAACCGGTGAAGCAGGCGCGCGGCCGCCGCGGCCTGCAGGTGTTGAGCGAGCTCCGCGCCATCAAGCACATTGATATCCGCATTCACCAGAGCGAGGTCGCCCGCCGGCAGGACATGGAGGCGAAGCTGGTCTTCCTGGCCCAGTCCATGCGCGCCAAGCTGCTCACGACCGACACCAATCTCGCGACGATGGCGAAATTTCAAGGAGTGTCCTGGCTCAACCTGCATGCCCTCGAGGCCGCCCTCCGCCCGGAAATGGTCATCGGGGAAAGCATCGCCGTCGAATTGTTGAAACCCGGCAAGGAAGACGGCCAGGCGCTCGGCTACCTGAGCGACGGCTCCATGGTGGTCGTGAACAATGGCCGGGCCTTCGTCGGCAAGCGGGTCAGCGCCGAGATTATCGGCGTCATGCCCAGTGGCGGCAACAAGATGATCTTTGCCAACCTCCTCGGCGAAGTCGACGCGAGCTGAGGGGTTGGAACCCGATCTCCGGGCGGGGTTTCCTCTTCAACGATCAAGCCCGCCCGGAGGCCGGGCTCCACCAGGAAGCAATATTTCCCCAGATTTCGCTTGCTGTCCTAACTGTCCTAGTGCAACTAGGACGGCGTGCTCCCGTTCTCCATCGACCTGAAACCCGGCCTGCCGATCACGGAGCAGGTGATTTTCGCCGTGAAGAAGGCTGTCGTCGCCGGGCAGCTGAAGCCCGGCCAGGCGTTCCCCTCGGTGCGCGTCGTCAGTCAGGAGCTGCAGATCAACCCCAACACGGCGCACAAGATTGTCGCGGCGCTCGTCGCCCAAGGCGTGCTCGTCACGACCCCCGCCGTCGGCAGCGTGGTGGCGGAGCACGCCGCCGGAGACCGGGCGGAGCGGGCCGAGCTGCTTGGCGCCGACCTTGAACGTGTGGTGGTCGAGGCGAAGAAACTCGGACTGACCCTCGACGAGGTGCAAAGCGGCTTGGCCGCCCATTGGAAGAAGCTCGGTCGCAAATGAGCATGAACCCCGAAATTAAACGCAGAGGACGCAGAGGACGCGGAGAACGCAGAGTCCAAACCGGACTGGTTCGGTTGATTATCTGCCCTCCGTGCTCTCTGCGAGCTCTGCGTTAAAACTGCCTTATCCCATGAGCATCATCGAAACCGCGAATCTCTCCCACCGCTACTGGCGGACCGAGGCCGTGCGCGACCTCAGCTTTGCCGTGCCCACCGGCAATGTCTGCGCCTTGCTCGGGGCCAATGGCGCCGGCAAGACCACCACGCTCAAGGTGTTGATGAACCTGCTGCGCCCGACCTCGGGATCGGCGCGGGTCCTCGGCGTTGATTCAACCCGGCTGGGCGACCGCGAGTTCCAACAAATCGGTTACGTCTCCGAAAACCAGAAGCAGCCGCTGTGGATGACGGTCCGCCAATTGCTCGACTATTGCCGACCGTTTTACCCGACGTGGGATTCCGCCCTGGAGGCGAAGCTGCTCGCGCAATTCGATCTGCCGCCGGACCGCAAGCTGAAGCATCTTTCCCGCGGCATGCTGATGAAGGCCGCGCTACTCTCTTCACTTTCCTACCGGCCGAAGCTGCTCGTGCTCGACGAGCCGTTCAGCGGACTAGATCCGTTGGCGCGTGACGACCTTGTGCGCGGCATCCTCGAGGCGTCGGAACTCGGCGACTGGACGGTGCTGGTGTCCTCACACGACATCGAGGAGGTCGAGCGGCTGGCGGACAATATCGCTATGCTGGAAAACGGCCGACTGCGCTTCAGCGAGACCACCGAGTCCCTGCTCGGACGCTTCCGACGCATGGAGGTGACGGTATCCGGACCAGTCCAATTCGGCGCCCCGCCGGCCGGCTGGCTGGAACTGGAGCAAAAGGGCGGTCTCATTCGGTTCATCGCCACGAATTACACCACCCCGGCGACTGAGCGCGCCTGCCGCGAATACTTTGCCGAGGGCGCCGTGGTGGTGCACCCGATGACGCTGCGTGAGATCTTCGTGACCCTGAGTCGCGAGACCCGCACCCAACCCAAAGGAGCCGCCGCATGAACCTTACCTGGCACATCATCAAAAAAGACCTGCGCGCCCTGAAGTGGCCGCTGCTGCTTTGGGCCCTCGTCGTAGCCACCAAGATGGGGATCGGCGTGGTCCTGCTCACGGCCGACGGCACGGAGGGACCGGAGTGGTTCTCCCGGCTGGCCCTGTTTTCCAAACTACTGGCGGGCCTCGAGGGGTGTGTGTTTGTGCTTGTGGCGGCGTTGATCAACGAGGATCTGCTGGTCGGCACGACGGCCTATTGGATGACCCGTCCCATCTCGGGCGCGCGCCTGCTGCGCGCCAAATTATTTAACATCGGCTTGGTGTTTTGGGTGGTGCCGGTGCTCATTTCGCTGCCGTGGTGGCAGGGGTGCGGCTACGGCCTGCGCGAGATTGCCTGGGCGGCGGTCGAGTTGGCCGCCATTCAGACAATATTCGTGCTGGTCGGCTTGCTCTGGGCCGTGATCACGGACGGTTACGCCCGCTTCCTGATGTGGACGCTTGTCATGGTCGTCGCCATTCCATCGATCGGAGGCCTGATCGGCATGCATTTATCGAAGGTGAATGCCGTCGTGATGCCCGGTGTGGCGACTTCCCGGATATGTGTGGCCATAGCCCTGGCCGTGGCGGGTATTGCTGCCGTGGTGGTCCATCAGTTCCTGACGCGGCGGCTCTGGCGGTCGATCGCGATGATCGGCACGACGGTCGGCCTGATCATCATGACCGGGCTCTGGTGGCCGCGGGATTTGAAAATCGCTGCCAAATGGCAAGCCTACGGTGAACGCCAGGCCGAGGCGAGCTGGCCCGCTGCCACCGCGCCCGCCGGACTGACCTTCGCGCTGACCGGGGCGGAACTCCTGCGGCCGGCGCCCGGGACGCGGGCGGGGCGGCCGGTCTGGCTGCGCGCGAACTACCGTGTGGAAGGTCTGCCGGAATCGCACGCGCTACAGTCATTTGTTTCGAATTATTCCCTGCGCTGGCCAGATGGCGTCAGCGAGGCCGGCTGGAGCTGGATCAAGCCGGACAAAAGAATCTCCCGCTTGGTGGAGATGAAAGCCCTGGGCCAGTCGTTCGCGTCCGGCGAGGCGGCCGCCGTCGATGAGGCGCAGGCCAGCCAAACCATCCCGGCCGCGGCCGCGGCCCGGCTGCACACCGGTCCAGTGGCCTACACCCTCACGGTCCGCTATGGCTTGATGGAAGTGGAGTCGGCGACCGCGGTTCCGCTCCAGGCCGGGTCCCGGACCCTGAATGGATTTCTGGGCGAGCGGATTGCCCACGTGGAAAAGGAAGGTGATCAGCTGCTGGTGACGTTTGTCCGGCACAACCCAGCCCTGGCCTTTGATTGGTTGCTCGGCGGCCAGAATTACGTGCTCGGTGTCGGTCAGGCGATGGCCCGGCAGTTTTCACAATACCTGCTGGTCAACAAGGCGCGGGATTTCGCGGATCGCGGCACCACCCTGTGGGCGACCACGACGCGGATTGGAACCGTGGAAATCGCCTGGCAGACGATCACGTATCGCGCCTCCAAGGACCCCGCCAGCCGCCGGCCGTCGCTGGAAGCCATCAACGCCGTGAGCGAGGCGGAACTGGTCCGGGTGACCCTGCGCGAACAGGCGCGCTTCGCCCACGAGTTCAAGACGGACGCGCTGTCCGTCCAGTTCGACAAACCCTAGCCTGCGTGGCCCAGCCAGTCGCGCAGGGCTCCAGCGGACGAGATCTCCGCGAACATCTGGTAATCCGCGGCGAGTAACGACGCATAGCTCGGCTCGGCAAAGCGTCGGCAATGCAGCAGCACCTTGGCTTTCTGGCCGGGGGCCCGCACGAGCCGGCCGAGCGCCTGGTTTACCTTCTGCAGGCCGGGAATTTGATAGACGCGCCGGAAGGCTCCTTCGCGGCCGAGACTGGCGAGAGCGTCCATGCGGGCCTTCTGCACGGCGTTGACCTCGGGCAGCGCGGGGCCGACGACCATGGCGTGCGTCACGCGGCCGCCAAGCAGGTCGATGCCTTCGGCAAAACTGCTTCCGAGCACAAGGAACAGAGCGTCGCTCAGCGCGAGGCTCTCCTCGATCCACGCGGTCTGCGCCGCGAGATCGGGCAGCTTCGGCTGCAGGGCCACGCGCAGCACCGAGCCTTTGGTCTCCAGCGTGCGGAGCACCGACTCGGCGTAGGCGTAGGAGGGGAAGAAGACGGCGACGGCGGT
Organism: Verrucomicrobiota bacterium; assembly: GCA_031387725.1. Classification (GTDB taxonomy): domain Bacteria; phylum Verrucomicrobiota; class Verrucomicrobiia; order Opitutales; family Opitutaceae; genus Lacunisphaera. The sequence goes on from JANNDM010000125.1 coordinate 4,846, forward strand.
CGCCGCCGCTGGCTGAGCGTTGAGAGCTGTGAGCCGAGAGCTAGAAGCCCGATGCAGTTCTTCAACGGTCTCGGCGGTGGCGCCGTAGTAGTTGCTGCGCTCACGAAAGGATGTGCTTACCCGCAGATCCACGGCGACGTCGTAGGCGCCGGCGCGCCACGGCGTGGGGGCGTGGAGGGTGGAATAGGTAGGGCGAACCGTCCGCGCTTCTGCACCGGTCGCCGTCCCGGTGAGCCGCGGCTCGGCGGGGACGACTCGCCCTACCAGCCCACAGGAATCCGCGAACTCCGCATAGGGTTGCAGCGTGGCCGACATCAGGATGGCGCCGCCGAAGCCTTTCAGGATTTCGCCGATGGCGGGTGCGGCGTCCACGCAGGTGAATTCCAGCTCACCTTCACGGGCGACCCAGAGGAGTTTCGTGAGATTGGAGTCGTCGAGGAATTCAGCGAGTTGCGCGAACGACCAGAGGGTCTCGGCGTGCTGCGGACCGAGTGCGGCAAAGTCCAGCAGTTGGGTGCCGGCAAGGTTGGCCAGCTTTTCGACCTGGTCGTGCACCTCGGCCTCGGTGGTGGTGTCGAGCGAGGCGGCGGGCCGCAGCGAGGCGAGCAGGCGCGTCCATTCCTCCAGGGCCAGCACGAGAGTCGCGGGGGCCTGCAAGTGGTCGAGCTCGGCGAGCAACAACCGGGCGGCGGTATCGGTGGCGCGGTGCGAGTGGACGCCGGCGACGCGCGAGGGCAGGTTGTGCGCCTCATCGATGACCAGCAGCGTCTCCGCCGGGTCGAAGCCGGGCTGGTCGAAGAAGAGGCCGCGATTGTCGGGGGCGAAGACGTAGTTGAAGTCGCCGATCCAGACGTCGTTGAAGGCGAGCGAGGCGCGCGTGATCTCGTAGGGGCAGATGCGGGCGTCGCGGCCGGCGGCGCGCAGGGTGTCGAGATCGCGCGGCTGCTGGTCGTCGAGATAGAACTTGGCGAGACCGCTGCCCGGCCAGCGCTCGGCACAGTCCTTCAAGTAGTCACAGCCATCCCGCACGCAGTGAAAAGTGTGGTTGACGCAATGCTCGGACTTGTTGCGCACCTGCCAGAAAGCTAAAGGCGATTTGTAACCTAATAGGTTACAAGTATCCGGGGCGGTCATCTGCTGGAGCGTGTGGACGACCTGCAGCTGGCCGGTGGATTTGCCAGTGAGCCAGATGAGCCGGGCGAAGCGGCCCGCCTTCATCTGCCCGAGTGCAAACTCCAGCACGCAGCCGGTCTTGCCGTAGCCGGTCGGGGCTTCGAAGAGGACGACAGAGGACGCTTTGTTGTTTCCTGCTGGAAACCCGGGGCTTGTCCTGAAACCTGCGTCCTGCGGCGCAGTTTCAGGCAAGGAGGACAGAGGACGGAGGACGGAGAGCAAATCCTGTTGGATGGTTTCCTGCCCGGCGCGGAGGGAGGGGAAGGCCGGGTGAAAAGTCAGCGACCGGCGGCGGGCGGTGGCGCGGAGCTGGAGGTTCAAGAAGTCGACCAGTGCATCGAGTTGGTGATGGACGAGTGCTTCGTCGAACGCCGTGAGCGCGATGGTCTGCGCGAGCCCCGAGCCGGCCTCGACAAAGATGAGTTCGGTCTTCGTTTGCTTCGCGCCGAGCATGCGACGTAGGACCGCGTAGGTGGCGAGTTGAAGAAAATATTCCGGGTAATCGGTGCGAAGGGCGGTTTCTTCCGCCGGCAGCGGACGCATGACACTTTTTATCTCGCGCAAAGTGTCGCCGACGAGCTGGTCGATCCGGCCGTTGAGGGCGAACGTCCAGCCGCGGTGGACGAGGCGGCCTTCGATGACGACCTCGAAATGAACGTCGGGGCGTAAAGCCCCACCCACGGTAAACTCCTTTTCCGTGCGAGTGCGCAGCTCGTTGTGCCAGTGCTGGCCAAGCTGGGCGCGCCAGATTCCGTGCGGGCCGCCACCCGAGTCCGATGGCCCGAGGGAGAAGCCGGCGAATTCGCCGACGCTCAGACTGGCGGTGCGGTTTTCGAGAGAGAAATCCATGAAAGCAGGTCTGTCATTGCGAGAAGTGAAGCGTCGAAGCAATTCATTCGCGGTGGGTCCGATACTCCGGAGCGAGTCGCCGACCGTGAGCGGAGTCGAACGGCTCCGGCTTGGTTGAGGTGTAGCCACGAGCGTGAGCGAGTGGAGTCTCGTCCACTCGCTCACGCTCGTGGCTGCTTTGGAGAACAAGGAAGGGATGATGCTTAGGCATGACGGGTTTGGTCAAATGCCCCGGGGCTGTTTACTGGATCGCCACGCCCGGTTGCGCCCGGCTCGCGATGACCGGAGTTAAGTCAAACGGATTTCGGTCTCGGCCCGCACCCACTCCTCGAGGCGATGGATGATGCGCGCCACGGTGGGGGCGTCGGCTGTCTGCGAGGCGAGCGGTTGGTTGAGCAGGTGCGCGGCGGCGTCCCGGTCGGCGGGGACCAGTTGCGGCCACCATTGCTGTTTCACGGGATAACCCTCGTCGCGGAGGAGGCAGTAAAGCGTCTTGAACCAGACGATGTCGGGTCGTCCGCCGGCGGCGAGGGCGGCGAAGGTGGTGCGGAGCAGAGCGATGACGGCTTCGCGGGACTCGTCGGGCACGGGATTGCGGCTGAGGAGCGAACTGAGTGCCGCGGCGGCCTTGAGAGCTTCATAGGAACGTCCGATGCCGTCGTGTCGCCGGATCAGCCGGTGCTCCTTGATGAACCAGGTGCGGCCTTGGTTGGAGGATTCGAGCCAGAGCTCCGCCTCGTCAAACAGGTCCAAGGGTGTCGCGGTGGCCTTGCCCTGCGGAATGCGGCGCAGGCAGTGCAACCCGCCATGCTCGGCGGAAAAGGCGGTCAGTTGCTCAAACGCATCGGCGCCGGACGGTTGCTTGGCGAGAATGAACGCCGTGGTTTGGAGTTGCGGGCCGGGCATGGCGGAAGTGAGAGTGAAAGTGAGAGTGTGGAGGGGCGCTCCCTTTCACTTTCCCCTTTCACTTTCACTCCTGAGCGCGGCCTTCGCGTTCAGGGGATCGGACCACACCGGCAGCACGGCGCCGCAGGAAATGACGGTCTTCATGCCTTCGCCCACCGACATATCGAGCTCGATGACCTCACCAGCGGGCAGATACATGAAGAAGCCGTTGACCGGGCTGGGGCAGGTGGGGACGAACACGGCCCAATGCTGGGCAGACAGGCGCGAATGCGGCTCCCCGCGGCCGGTGTTGGTAACAAAGCCAATGGTGTAGGCGCCGGCGCGGGGAAACTGCACGAGCACCACCTTGCTGAACTGGGTGCGGTCCTTCGCCCCGAAGGTCTCGATGAACTGCTTCACGCTGTTGTAGAAACCGCCGATGCCGGGGATGGTCTGGATTAAACGCTCGGCCATCGCTCCGACAAACCGGCCCAGGAAAAGGCGGGACAAGAAGCCCAGCAGCGTGATCAGGCAAAGCGCGATAAAGGTGGTCAGCACATCCCAGACGAGGGCCGGCAGCTGGCCCAAGGCCTCCGGCAGATAGGGAGTGAAAAGCGGCGTGATCGATCCGCCGACAAAACCGATGATCAGGCGCAGCGCCCAGATGGTCACCACCAGCGGGGCGACGAGTAACAATCCGGTGAGGAAGGCGTTGCGCAGGGAGGCGATGCGGGAAACGGAAGCCATGAAGGTAAATAGTAAACGACAGATGAAGTGGGACGCCACAGATTTCTTGGGGCGTATCAGCCGTCGCCTTCTGTGGGAGGGGCTTTACGCCCCGACAAACCCGCGCAAGCAATGAGTCGGGGCGTAAAGCCCCTCCCACCTTCAAACCAGCCGGAATCCCGGCATGGCCTTGGCCGTCCGCAACAGCGCCATTGCCCGGGCCTCCGCCGCGCGCATCCGGCGTTTCTTGGCGGGTTGTCGGTCGTCATAGCCGGCGAGGTGCAGCCAGCCGTGCACGAGGTAGAGTGTCATCTCGGTGGCGAAATATTCCTGGAGGGTCGGCCTCCCGGCCGACCGCGGCCAGTCGGGAGACCGGCCCTCCACCAAGCCTACAAAACGCCTGGCCGTGTCGGCGGAGACACAGATCTCTCCGGCTAGGCCGGCCGCCGGGTCGCCCTCGAAAGTTATGACATCGGTGGCCGTCGGGTCGGCCATGAAATCACCGTGGATCTTGGCGAGCGCGGGGTCGGTGAGAAAAACCAGCGACAGTTCGCCCGGGGGAATTGCGGAGTGCGGAATGTGGAGTGCGGAAAGATGGGCTTCCAGCGTGGTGATCACGCGGACAACTTCCGCGCGCCGAAAGCGCAGGCGCGGGTGGCGGTTGCTGATGGTGACGGAGCGGGTCATGTCGAATTGAGGTGGAACGCGGCCTCCGGACGCGTTGCGGTGATTCGCGGGTGCTGAAAGCGCGTCCGGAGGCCGCGCTCCACCTTCGAATAGCTTGGGGGTGTTTGCAAAATGTCATTGCGAGGAGGGCCACAGAGTGGCCTGACAAAGCAATCCATCTGGATCGCCACGGCCCGCCGCTGCGGGCCTCGCGATGACAAGACATTTTGCAAACACACTCTAAGCATTTCCGATGGGCTCGGCCGACTTGGCCTGCTCGTAGGCGTCGATGATTTTCTGCACCAGCGGGTGGCGCACGACATCCGCGGACGTGAAGTGGTGGAATTCGATGCCGGGGATGTTGCGCAGCACGCGCGGGGCCTGCACGAGGCCCGAGATCTTGTGGCGCGGCAGGTCGATCTGCGTGATGTCGCCGGTGACGATCATCCTCGAGTCGTCGCCGAGGCGGGTGAGGAACATCATCATCTGCTCGTGCGAGGTGTTCTGCGCCTCGTCGAGGATGATGTAGGCGTTGGCCAGGGTGCGGCCGCGCATGTAGGCGAGTGGGGCGATCTCAATGACACCCTTCTCGGACAACGTGGCGACATCCTCCGGGTCGAGCATGTCGTGCAGGGCATCGTAGAGCGGGCGCAGGTAGGGGAGGATTTTCTCGCGCAGGTCGCCGGGCAGGAAGCCGAGCGCCTCGCCCGCCTCGACGGCCGGACGGGTGAGCACGATGCGCTGCACCTGGTTTTTCAGCAGGGCCGAAATGGCGGCGGCCATGGCGAGGTAGGTCTTGCCCGTGCCGGCGGGACCGATGCCGAAGACGATCGGGTTTTTCTGGATGGCCTGGAGGTAGAGTTTCTGGCCGAGGGTTTTCGGGACGATGCTCTTGCGCTGGGTGGCGATGACGAGCGGTTCGTGGACGAGGGCGCGCAGGCTTGCGCCGCCATCCTGGACGTAAAGGTCAAGCAACCGGACGAAGTCGGGCGTGCGCACCACGAGGCCCTGCGTTCGGCCGGAATTCAGGAGCGTGAAGAATTCTTCGGCGCGGGCGATGGCCTCGGCGGGGCCCTCGAGCTTCAGCCAGTCGTCGCGCGTGGCGAGACGGACCCCGAGCGCCTGTTCCACCCAGGTGAGATTGGCTTCGCTGCCGCCGTAAAGCTGGTGCAGGTGGCGGGCGTTGGGATAGCGGAGCGTCTTGGTGTCGGGCACGGTTTGGGAGGCGGAGAATGACGAATGGCGAATGACCAATCAGATATCCAAGGGCGGAGAAGGCGGAACGTGCTGCGTCATTCGGTATTCGTCATTTGCGCGGCGACGCCGCGCAGCCGCGCATACATGGCGGCGAGGGACTGCGGCAGCACGCGGGTCTGGCCGATGACAGGCATGAAATTGGTGTCGCCGGTCCAGCGCGGGACGATGTGGGCGTGGAGGTGCGGGATGCTCCCACCGGCGGCGGTGCCGAAATTGAAACCGACGTTGAAGGCGTTGGGGCTGACGGCGGCGGTGAGCACCTGTTTCCCGAGGATGATCTCGTCCATCAAGTCGGCGCGCTCGGCGGCATTGAGTTCCACCAGGTCGGTGGCGGCACGGAAGGGCACGGCCAGCAGGTGGCCCGGATTGTAGGGGTAGCGGTTGAGGATGAGGTAGGAGAGTTTGCTGCGGTGGATGATCAGCGCCTCGGCGTCATTGCCGAGCTTGGGCAGGTCCGCGAAGATGTTCCCGCCCTCGGGCAGACGCGGCTTTTCGATATATTCCATCCGCCAGTAGGCGTGCAGGTGTTCCATGTTGCGCGGGCAGGCTTGGACGGCGGGGCGGGGAAGTCAAAACCGGGATTGGGCCGCCTTGGGATTGGGCTGTGGGAGCGAGCTTGCTCGCGACAATGGGGGAATCGCGAGCAAGCTCGCTCCCACAAGTGTTCCTTGTCTCAACCCTTGCCCTGAGCAGATCGGCCGGCACACTGCCGGCATGGATCGCCGCCTAGTCTGGTTTTGCGCGCTGTTGGCCCCTGTGCTGGGCTGGTCGGCGGTCGCGCCGCACGACACTTTCACGTGGTTTCTCGAGGTGCTGCCCATCTTTATCGGCCTGCCCATCGCACTGGCGGTGCAACGGCGTTTCCCGCTGTCCTCGCTGCTGCTGGTGCTGCTGTGGCTGCACAGCGTGATACTCATTGTCGGCGGACACTACACCTACGCCCGCGTGCCGTTGGGCGACTGGGCGATGTCGTGGTTCGGTTGGACGCGCAACAACTACGACAAGCTCGGGCATTTCGCGCAGGGTTTCGTGCCAGCCATCCTGACGCGGGAGATTTTGCTGCGGACGTCTCCTCTCAAAGGTAGCATGTGGCTGCCCGGCCTGGTTGTGAGCGTGTGCCTTGCGTTCAGCGCGCTCTACGAACTGTTGGAATGGGCGGTGGCGGTGTGGAGCGGCGAGGCGGCCGATGATTTCCTCGGCACGCAGGGTTATGCTTGGGACACCCAGACCGACATGGCGATGGCGCTGGTCGGGGCGCTGCTGGCGCTGGCGTTGCTGGCCCGGTGGCATGATCGGTCGCTCGCGAAGGTCTTAGGGTAGGGCGGAGCGGCTCGCTCCGCCGCGCGGCGCACCGGGCCGGTGCGCCCTACCGGCTCAAGTCGCTCCACCAGGCTTGCAGCATCCCGTGGTTTGCCTTTGCTCGGCGCTACGTGACCGCCCCGGCCCAGACCAGCCCCAAGCCACCCGCGACTTTCACGGCGGCGCTGGGCCTCTCGGCGGGCTTCATGGCGTTCGTGGCGTGGGACCAGTCGCATTGGTGGCGGGTGAAGGAGGATTGTTCCTTCGGCTGGCTGGTGCCGCTGTTCACGCTCTATGTGGTCTATGACCGCTGGCCGCAGATTCTGGGGCGGTTGCAGGCGGCGGCGACCGGTCCCGCGACTGCGGGATGGGTGCGGTGGACGCTGCATACGGCGGCGGGGCTCGGGCTGCTCGGGGGGGCGCTGTTTTTTTTGCTCGGAGCGTTTTATCGCGCCGGGGCGGGCACGTCGCAGCCGGGCACCTTTGCGCTGACGCTCGGCATGGTGGCGATCGTGCTGCCGCTGATATTTTTCAACGTGCCAGCCTCCGCCGGGCCTCCGGCCGGGGAACCCGCCGCATTCCGATTCGCAGATTTATGGGCCGACGGACGCTTCCGCGTCGCGTCGTTGTTCATCTTTCCCGTTCTCGTCTGGCTGATCTCGGCGCCGTTGGTGTCGGCCGTCGAGTCGCAGGTCAGCCTCTTTTTGCTGCGCAAGGTGGTGACGGTGGTGGCGTTCGCGTTCGACCTGCTGGGCTACCCGCTGGAGCAGCAGGGCAATGTGCTGCTGCTGCCCAAGGGTCCGGTCGGCGTGGCCGACGCCTGCTCGGGCATCCGGTCGCTGACGGCCTGCCTGTTCGCGGGGTCGTTCCTCGGCGCGGTGTTTTTCGAGCAGACGTGGAAGAAGGTGACGCTCGTCGCCGCCTCGATGGTTTTTGCCTTTCTCATGAATCTCGCGCGCAGCCTGTTTCTGACCGGCTGGGCCTACGCCTACGGGCCCGATGCCATCAGCGGCCCGGTGCATGATGCGGCGGGCTATGCCGTGCTCGGTCTGACCTGCGTGGGCCTGCTGCTGCTCGTGCCTCTGCTCAACCTGAAGTTGGAGACGGCGGACAAGACGGCGGACAAGGCGGCGGTGGGCTAAAGCAGCGGTCGCACGATAGGTTCAAAGCAAGCGAGACCACTTTTCATGGCCCGGGCTATTAACGATATTTGCTAATAGTAGCATATAGCGGCCTGACCCCGTCTGATTCCGCCAGCTCAGCGACCCGGCCTGCGGGACGCGCGGATGGCAACCGGAGCGCGATGGCCGGGTTCGCGGCAGCGCATGGCTGGAACTTAGGGATTTGCGATCCCGACGCGAGCCCCCTCACTTACCTTGAGATGGAGACTTCGCTCGTTTCGCTTGCGCCGCCATCACCCTAGCTTCGGGAGTGTTAAACGGGAAGTAATCCAGAACGTCGTATTCCCAGACGTTGGTGGGAAATATCACGACGAGTTCCGCGACTTCGTCATCCAGGTTTTGAAACGAGTGAGGCACCCCTGGGGGAATGTTGACGATGTAGGGTCCCTCCTTGACAAATATTCTGTCACCCAATGCGTAGAGAATCTTCTGCCCCTTCAAGAGCACATGGGATTCCTCGCCCCGGTGGGTGTGCATCGGCGGAGCGCCGCCGGGCGCCGTATAAGTGATCCCGATGGTCAAGTTGTCATAGCCGTGGCGCTGTCCCTCCATTACATGGACGAACTCGCCTGGCCCTGGATTGATCACGTCCAAGTCACTCTTTGAAAGCGCGAAGTCTTCGGTTTTGGTCATCCCGGGCTTCTGGAACGACCCGGGCACCATGCGAGTCTCCAAAACCTTGTAAGAATGGTGCTGGGCGTTCAACTGCCTCTTCGCATCATCCACGTCCCGGATCAACTCGCCGTGCGCAATCTTCTGCCCCGGCTGTGCGTCTGAGGGTGAGTGGTTCACCATTGGCTCCGGCGGCAGGGCTGGCGTCACTTTGACTACCGCGGGGTGCGGGGTTGAAGACGTGGAGCATCCTGGCAGCACCAGCGCGAGCCCGAGCACACAGACAATTTCTTGCAGCCTTCCGATCCCAACTACTCTCATTTTCTCTTTCATATTTTTCTCTTCGAACCACTTGTTTCCAAGACGCGACTCAAGGCGATGTCAACGTTAGAGATGTGCCGCGCGCGCACGGATGAACACGTCAGGTCTTGACTCCTGACAAAACGCCGCGCCGCACTGTCCGCTTGTCAAGAGTCAAGACCTGACGTGTATTATCCTTTTCTCGATGTTTTTTGCCTACCTCATGAACCTCGGGCGCAGCCTGTTCCTGACCGGCTGGGCAAACGCCTACGGCCCCGACGCCTTCAGCAGCCCGGTGCACGACGCGGCGGGCTACGCCGTTGCTCGGTCTGACCTGCGTGGGCCTGCTGGTGCTCGTGCCCCTGCTCAAGCTGAAACTGGAGACGGCGGCGACAGACCCAGCGGCTGCACCTTAGCCTCAGGAGTCTTCTGGCGAGCGCGCCGGCCGCTTGTGAAGAGTCAAGGCCTGACGTATTCAGGTCGGCCTGAAGCTACCGGGGCCGGGCGATGTGGGCTAGGCCTGGGGCGGCCAGGGATAGATGTCGGCGCTGCCCGTCGGATTCCAACCGAGAACTTTCTTCGTGTGTTCGGTCGAGCGCCACTTAAGCTTATTCTCGGACATGGCGTTGAAGATGTCGTATTTTAGCGACAGGGGAGCGCTGAGGCACTTGTCGATCACCTGGGTGCAGTCGGCCTGGGAGAGAAAGCCGCAATAATGGCGCCGGGCGAGCGGCCGATCCTCGGGAATGACGGCGCCGGAACGGACGACCAGGGAAGAGATGCCAAATTTGTCGGCATAGTAACGGCCGAGGTTCTCGCCGAATAATTTGCCGACGGCAAAGGGGCTGTCGGGGCGAACGGGAGCATCCACTTCGAGAACGGGCCAGCTCTTCGGGATCTGATCGTCCGGGCCGTTGGCGAGCAGGCCGTAAACGGAGCCCGGATCCCATTCATAGGCCAGCTGCGTCATGCCGCTGCTGAAGAAGACGACGCGTTTGACGCCGGCGATGCGCGCAGCCTCGTAGACGTTGAGCGTGCCTTGGATGGTGCTCCGCATCGTGGCCGGCCAGTCGTAGAGCGCCGTGCGGGGCAGGATGCCAGCGGCCAGGTGCAGCACGCTGTGGATCCCGGTGAAGGCGGGCAGGATCGCCTCGACGCCCGTCGCGATGTCGGCGGAGTGGTGGGGGATGCCTTTGACTTCGCTGCGGCTCAGGCTGCTGAAGGCGTATTTGTCGCCCAGTTGCTTGAGGGCGATGCCGCCGATCAGACCGCTCGCGCCTGTGATCAGGACTTTGAGTTTTTCCATGAGAGGTGGGGCTAATGGCCTGTTAGGCCTATCTCCGCTTTTTTCAATCAAGGACTCGTTCGGGAGTCGAGTCGTTACCTGTTGCAACGGCAGACCTATTAAGTGCGCCCCAAAGGGTCATGACGAGCAAACTTCATCCCCCGAGTCCTGAGTGATTCGATAATCCGTGCAGGAGCCGCGCGGACTGACCTGCGTCGGCCTGTTACTGCTCGTGCCCCTGCTCAACCTGAAGCTGGAGACTCCGGCTGACAGCGCGCCAGTTGGCTAGAAGAACCGACACCAGAAAGGTTCATGGTAAAGCATGACCCCTGTTCGAACCTTGGCTCTGGCGCCTGGTTGGGCCTTTTTTTCAGGGACTGTAGCACATCAATGATCGATTCCGGTTCTGAGTAGTCGCGAAAAACGTGCTGAACTCCGAGGTCACGCAGCTGAGCAATACGGCGACCGATTCCAATCATCGGTATTCCGAGAGTCTGGCTTACTCGAACATCCCACGGCGCATCGCCGAAATAAACAACGGAGGAAACTTCAAAGCCCGCTCGAGATGCCGCCAAGGGAATGATCTCTTTCCTTCTCGGAACATCGCTCGACGTAGCGTAAGGAAAATCACTGAGCGTGATGCCACAACATCGCAGCTTGAATCTCGCGCTTGAATCGAAACAGCCCGTAGCGATCGCGACAGAGCAAATTCCTTCTCTCTTGAGACGTTCGATGAACTGCACCGCGCCAGTGATCGGAGAAAAATCACCGGGGAACTTCGGACGCTCTTCTTCGAGCAATCTAAGGAACTCATGCTTGATTTCGTCTTCCTTAGCCAGGGCGGCCGGATCGCCGTCGAGAAGGTTGCGAACGATGGCGGCGCTAGTCGGCTCTTCGTAGGTCGTCCAATCCAGCGTCGAAAGCGACCGTCCGATGACATGCTCGATAGCTTTCGCATAGCATGCGCCTTCGACCTCCTGTGTGTCGCAGATCGTTCCGTCGTTATCGAATACCGCGAGCATGTTCATTCTCTTGCCCAACAGTGTTATTCGGCCTTAGTCGATCGCCTTACTGGGCGGAGTTTCATTCGTAGTAATAACCTGCAAGTCGCTGGGGCTCAGGGATGGGGAATCCGGGTAAGGCTTTTTGCGGTTGTGCCGGCACCCGGCAAATGCCTCACCCGCGTTTAATTGCTGCCGGTCATTGCGCGGTCAGCGGTCATGCTGGTCCTTGCCGGTCTACTTCGCCGTGACGGTGACGGCGACGGAGCTTTCGCCGGCGCTGCTGCTGAAGAAGAGGGAGCCGCTGCCGGGTTTGCCGCCCTGCACGGGCACGGTGACGCTGCTGGCGTTGGCGGGCACCATCACCTCGGGCATGATGACGCTATCGGGCACGTCGGTGCGGACATCGATGAGCATGCCGCCGGCGGGAGCCGGGCTGGGGATGGTGAAGGTGAGGGCCTGCTGTTCGCCGGAGCGGAGGTAGAGCGCGGCGGGCGACACGGCAAAGCTGATGGCGTCCACCCGGAAGGTGCCGACATCGAGGCTGCCGCCGACGTTGACGATGCTGAGCCGATAGGTGCGGCCGGGCGCGACGGCGGGGACGAAGAAGCTGAGCGAGCTGGGCGACTCGAAGACCGTGCGGGTGGGGGTCTGGTCAAAGTAAACCAGGTCGGTGGTGGTGAAGCCGGCGCCGAGGATGCTGACGCGCGAGCCGACCGGGGCGCGGGTGGCCTCGGAGCGGATGACGTAGCGGCCGGTGATCTTCATCGTCTGGATCTCGGTGCTGAGCTCGTTGACCGCGCCGCTGGTGGTGCCCTTGCCGGCGTATTCGCAGATGAAGTAGTAGCGGGCGTCGGCGCGGCCGGCAGGCACCTGGTATTCGAATTCCCAGAGGTCGGAGCCGGCGGTGCTCTTGGTCATCTTGTAGGCCGAGCCGTCGATGATGATGCGCGGGGCGATGCTGTCCGGGTTGACCTGGCTGCTCGGATGGAAGCTGGCCGTGATGGTGTAAATCTGCGACGGGTTGGCCGGGACGGTGTCGGGCGTCAGGTTGGTGATGGTCAGATTGCAGCCGGTGAGGACCAGCAAGGCCACCGCGGCGGTGAGGGCCGGGAAAATTCTGCTCGCGTGAAGGAAGGGAGTCTTGTGCATTTGGATAAAGTGATCGCCGGGGCCGCGTAGGCTGTTGGCTGGTCGTAAATTGACTCAATTCTTAATGGCCGGATTCCCCTCAGGGCAAGAAAAAGCTCAGGCCGTGGCCCCGCCGCCGCTGGGCGTCTATGTGCATGTGCCGTTCTGCGCGACGACGTGCGACTTCTGCGCGTTCTACCAGACGGTGCCGAAAGGCGACGCGGTGCGGAGGTATGTCGATGCCGTGGAGGCGGAAGCGGCGCTGGTCAACTGGGACTCGCGGCGCGCGGCCACGGCGTTCTGGGGTGGCGGCACGCCCGGGCTGCTGTCGGCGGGGGAGATCGAGCGGCTCGGCCGCATCATGTTGCTCTATGCCGGCCAACCGGCGGAGTGGACCGTCGAGCTGGCTCCGGCGACGGTCACACCCGAGCGGCTCGCCGTGTTCAAGCAGCTCGGGGTCACGCGCGTGTCGATGGGCGTGCAGAGTTTCGACGCCGGCCTGCTCGACGCGCTCGGCCGGCAGCACACGACGGCGCAGGTTTACCGGGCCTACGACCTGATCCGCGCGGCGGGCTTCGCCAGCGTGAATCTCGACCTGATGTTCGCGCTGCCCGGCCAGACCGAGGCACAATGGCGCGCGGACCTCACCGAGGCGGTGCGCCTCGCGCCCGACCATCTCTCGACCTATTGCCTGACCTTTGAGGAGGACACGGCGCTGTGGGTGAAGCTCTCGCAGGGCAAGGTGAAGCTCGACGCGGACAAGGAAGCGGCGTTTTACCTGAAGACCTGGGAATTCCTCGAGACCGTCGGCTACGCGCAGTATGAGGTGTCGAACTTTGCGCGGCCCGGCCACTCGTGCCGGCACAATCTCAACACCTGGAACATGCACGAGTGGGTCGGGCTCGGGCCATCCGGGGCATCACAGCACGCGGGCTGGCGCGCGGCCAATCCCGCCGACCTCACCCTCTGGCATGCGGACCTCGCGGCCGGCCGCCGGGCCACAGCGGACCGGGTGGCGCTGACCAACGATCTGCTCGCGGCCGACGCGGTGATCTTCGGTCTGCGCATGAACGAGGGGGTGTCGCTACCGCGGCTGCGCCGGCGTTTCCCGACCAAGGGCTGGAGCGGTTTGGAGGACATCTTGCCGAAATTCCTGATGGGCGGCCTGCTCGTGGCGACCGTCGAGGGTCGCATCAGCCTGACGCCGCGCGGGCGGCTGCTGGCCGACGCGATTGGTGCGGATATCCTTGAGGCTTTCGAATCCTCTGCAAAGGTGGGCACATGATTGGCGTGGGTTGCAGCAACTCGTTTGTCATCGCGAGGCCCGCTTGGCGGGTCGTGGCGATCCAGATGGATTGCTTCGTCGCCCCGCTTGTGCGGGACTCCTCGCAATGACTTTACCCATGATCCGCTCCCGCCTCCTTCTCGTTCTGTGCCCCGTGCTGTTTTTTCTGGCCGGCTGCCAGACGAAGGAGGCTTCGCCGCTGGATGAGACGCTGGTGGCCCGGTTTTTCATGGAGGTGCGGACGGGCACGCCGGGCGTGACCGTGCAATTGCCCGTGAGCAAGGTGATGCTGAACATCAATCCCAAGCCGGTCCTCGTCGAATACGACATCACCAACGTCGAGTTCGCCAAGGTGGACCTCGGCTGGTGTCTCTACTTCCAGTTCTCCTCGGCGGCGGCGCGCGACCTTTACCGGTTGAGCGCGGCCAACCTTGGCGGGCGGCTGGTGCTGACCTTGAACGACACGCCGATCGGCGTGCGCCGGCTCGACCAGCCGGTCACGGAAGGCGGGTTCCTGATTTTTCTCGAGGTGCCCAATGAGGAGCTGCCGCCCATCGCGGAGCGGCTCAAGCGCACCTCGGCCGTGATCGCCAAAAAAGGCCGGTGAGCGCGTGATGTGGCTGAACGAGAGCCGACACCCCCCGCCCGGGCGGGCAGCAGCCTTTGCCAAGGCTACGGCTCCCAGGCCCCTCTCGAGAGGGGATCACCATCATCGCGTGCAGGGCAATGAATCCCCTCTTGATCCGGAATCATGCAGTTGGCTTGGGTGGAACGCGGCCTCCGGACGCGTTTTCTCCTGCGGGCCCCGGGCAAACCCGTCCGGCCTGTTGTCCGTAGCTTTGGCGAAGGATGAAGGCCGGGTTCCACCTTTCCGTGCATTGACTGTGGGAGCGAGTTTACTCGCGATTCGCTCGACCAACCTCGCGAGCAAGCTCGCTGCCACAACTCCCAATGCATCGATACGGCTGGGGAGGGGTGGCGCACAGCGCCGGGGTGTATGGTTCGCCTTCGGCCTGCTGGCCGCCCCGTTTGCGTTCGCCCAGCGTCTCGAGTTCAGCTGGCCGACCCCCAACCACGCCTGGGAACAAGGCCGCGACTACGCCGTCTGGGTGCAACCGACGGTTTCGGGCGATCCTGAGTCGGGCCTGTTCGGTTGCGTGCGCGGCCAGGGCAGCCAATTCCACGAGGGTCTGGACATCCGGGCGCTGGCGCGAGATGTCCGCGGTGAGCCGACCGACAAGATCTTTGCGGCGATGGAGGGCGTGGTGCGCCACGTGAACACGTCGCCGGGCAACAGCAATTACGGCCGCTACCTCGTGCTCGAGCACCCCGGCCTCACGCCCGCCGTCTACACGCTTTACGCCCACCTCGCAAAAATCGAGCCGGGGATCAGGCCCGGCGTGACCGTGGCGCGCGGGCAGGTCATGGCCACGATGGGTCGCAGCGAGGGGAGCGCCGCCATCCCCAAGGAGCGCGCGCACCTGCACTTTGAGCTCGGGCTGGTGGCGACGCAGAACTTCTCGTCCTGGTATCAATGGAAGCGATTCGGCAGCCCCAACGAGCACGGCGCCTACAACGGGATGAACCTGATGGGCCTCGACCCGCTCGACTTCCTCCGCGAGTGGCGCCGGCGCCGCGTGGACAATTTCCAGCAATACCTGGACCGGATGCGCGCGGTGGTGACCGTGCGCGTGGCGACCGGCCGCACGCCGGATTTCATCACGCGCTATCCCGCGCTGCTGCGGAAACCGCTGCCGCTGGGGTTGGTCGCGGGCTGGGAGGTGGAGTGCAACGCCACCGGCCTGCCGTTTGCGTGGACCCCGCTCACGGCGGCGGATCTCGCCGGGCAGCGCGAGGGCACGGCGCGGATTGTCGGAGCGGATGCCGCGCAGCTTCGCGCCACCAAGTGCAAGTCGCTCGCCAAGACCGCGCGCGGTGGCGGCTACACCCCGGGCGCGGACCTGACCACGATGCTCCAGCTCGTGTTCGGACTGCGGTGATATCCCCCGGCCTTACGCGCGAAGAGCGGACCGGCTGATGTCAACTAATATTGACAACAGCTCCTTGGGACAGGGGAAAGACAAAGTTGCTCATTGGGCGGGCCGGCCCTGACGGCCAGCCCGTCAGGGCTGCGGCATCCGTGGCAGGAGCAGCTTACCGTGCCCACCACCAGCGGTCATGCCGAGTGCAGAGATCTCGGGGCGCTCAGCTCTGCGGCTTCAGGTGCCGAAGGAGTTCTTTGAACTCGGGGTCGTCCTTAAGCAGTTCGAGGTCGGGATCCTGTTGCATCCAGTCGAGGTCGTCATAGCCGAGCGACAGGGCCAGGCGGAGCGAGCGCAGCGCGTCGGGGCGTTTTTTGCAGAGGGCGAGACTGCAGGCCAGATTGTAGTGGGCGGTGGGGTTGTCCGGATCGAGGCGCACGAGCTTGCGGTCCATCTTCAGGCCGTCGGCGATGCGGCCGACCTTGGTGTAGAGGCCGCCGAGCAGGCCGACCACGTCCACGTAATCCGGGCAGCGGCGGTGGATCGCCTCGTAGAACTCGATTTCAAACTGCGGGTCGGGCTTGGGGCGGGTGGACATGTTACTTGTTCCGGCGGTTGGGGCAGCGGCCGGACGAACGGTAGGCGATGCACTGCGCGCTGACCTGCAGGCGCTGCGAGACAGGCTTCAGGCCGAGCTTGAGCGAGACAGTGCTGCCATACCATTCCATGAAAGGGGCGCTGATCTCGAAAATCTTGTCGCAATCCTCGCAAACAACCTGCGCGACCTGCGTGTTGCCGTCGGTGGCGGGGAGATAGAATTTCTCCCCGGAGCCGATGTCCACCTCGCGCAGAACCTGACACTTGGTCATCAGGGGCAGGGTGCGGTATACAGTGGCGCGCGAGACCGAGTCGTCGATCTTCCGGGCGCTTTCAAGCAGGACATCTGCCGTGAAGTGCTCCCTCTGCGCGAACGCGGCCTTGAAGATGGCCAGGCGCTGGTCGGTCACACGCAGTCCCTGCCGGGCGAGGTAGGCTTGAAATTTTTCGCGGGCAGTTTCGACACTCACGAGGGGTATGTCGGCGCGGGCAGCTCGGCCTGTCAAAAGCAATCTGGGGCAGGGTGACTCGCAGGTTGCTGCTTTGGCGGCCAGCGAGCAAGCTCGCTGGCCTACGCGCGGCACAAAACACGTTGCCTCGTCCCGGCACCCGCGCTCACTTGGACCGATGATCGTGGGCGTCCAGCCGCTGGCGGGTTTCGACAAGCTCCTGCACTACACCGTGCCGGAGACGCTTCGCGCCGGGGTGCGGGTGGGCTCGCTGGTGCGCGTGCCCATCATGAACCGCTCGCATCTCGCGCTGGTGCTGGAGGCGGATCCTGTGCCCGACGTGCCGCTGGCCCGGCTCAAGGCGCTGAGCGGCGTGCTGCACGAGTTTCCGGCGTTGACGCCCGACCTGCTCGAACTGGCGCGCTGGATGCACGGCTACTACGCGGCGCGCATGGAGTCCGTGCTGGAGGCGATGATTCCGGCAGCGGTGCGTGACGGGGCACGGCTAAAGGCGGAGAAATACCTTGAGGTGGTGCGCGGGCTGGCCCCGGACGAGCATGCCTTGCTGGCCAAAAAGGCGCCGAAACAGGCAAAGCTCTACGATTTCCTGAAGCAGCAGTTCCAGCCGCAGAAGAAATCCCTCGTGCTGGCCCGGCTCGGCGCGACCGCGGCTGTGGCCAATGCCTTGATCAAGCACGGCCTCATCCGCGAGGAGGCGCGCCATGTCGAGCGCGTGGCCTACGCGGATAATTGGACGGGCGGCGAGGTTGTCACCGGCCTGCCGCCCAAGCTCAATGACGAGCAGGCGGTTGTGGTGTCGGCTGTCGGCGAGAGCCTGGCCAAAAAGAAATTTGCCGTGCACCTGCTGCACGGTGTCACCGGCTCGGGCAAGACCGAGGTCTATCTCCGCGCGGTCGAGCAGGTGCTCGCCGCCGGCGGCAGCGCCATCTATCTCGTGCCGGAGGTCGCGCTCACGCCGCAGACCGTGGCGCGGTTGCGCGGGCGCTTCGAGTCCGCGGGGCACAAGACCGTCGTCTGGCACAGCCACCTCGGCGAGGGCGAGCGGCTCGACGGCTGGACGGCGCTGGCCTCGGGCCGGGTGCGGGTGGTCGTCGGCGCGCGCTCGGCGGTCTTCGCCCCGGTCAAGGACCTGCGCCTCATCGTCGTGGATGAGGAACACGAGCCGGCTTACAAGCAGGACGAGACGCCGCGTTACCACGGCCGTGACGTGGCGGTATACCGGGCCAAGCTCGCCCACGCGGTGTGCCTGCTCGGTTCGGCCACGCCGTCGCTGGAGTCGTTCGCCAACGTGCGCGCCGGCAAATACCGGCTCAACACGCTGACGAAGCGGGTGGACGACAAGAAAATGCCCGACATCCAGATCGTGGACATGCGCATCGAGGCGATGCGCTCGCGCGGACTGGTGACGCTTTCGCGGCTGCTCGTGGACCACATGCACCAGCGCTTTGAGCGCAAGGAGCAGACGATCCTCTTCATCAACCGCCGCGGCTACTCGTCGAGCATGCAGTGCCGGAAGTGCGGGCACGTGGAGCAATGCCCGCATTGCAGCGTAGCGATGACCTACCACCGGGCCGATGAGACGCTGAAATGTCACCTCTGCGGCCATCAGCGCGGGGCGCCAGTCGTGTGCCCGAAATGCGCGGCGCCCGACATCCGCTGGCGCGGGCTCGGCACGCAGCGCGTCGAGGAGGCGGTGCGGCGCGTGCTGCCGCGCGCCCGGCTGGAACGCATGGACTCGGACACGATGGCGAAGAAGCACCGTTTCCGGCAGATCCTCGGCGATTTCCGCGCCGGCAAGATCGATGTGCTCATCGGCACGCAGATGATCGGCAAGGGGCTGGATTTCCCGAATGTGACGCTCGTCGGCCTGGTGGATGCAGACCTCTCGATGCACGTGCCCGACTTCCGGGCCAATGAACGCACATTTCAACTGCTGGTGCAGGTGGCGGGCCGGGCGGGGCGGGGCGACCGGTCGGGCGAGGTGGTCGTGCAGACCTTCACGCCCAAGGCCGACGCCATCCAGTATGCCAAGCGGGCGGACTTCGACGGCTTCGCCAAGGCGGAACTGGCCGTGCGCAAGAAGTTCGCCTATCCGCCCTACCGGCATCTCATTCATCACATCTTCCGCGGCCCAAATCCGGAGAAGATCCGGTTCTTCGCCGATCACTGGGTCAAGCAGGTGGAGAAAACCCTCGGCGCGGCGGTTGAGATTCGCGGGCCGGTGCCAGCACCCATCGAGAAGGTGAAGGACGAGTATCGCTTCCAGGTCTGGTATTTCTGCGCCCGGGCGACCAAGGTCGTGCCTGAGTTGGTGCAACTGCAGACCACGGTCAAGTGGCCCGACGACGTCACCCAGGTGCTCGACGTCGATCCGATGAGCCTGATGTGAGCGGTAGCTAGGGAGGCGGCGCCTCCGCAGTCCGGTTCTTTTCCACCTTGTCTTTCATCTTTTGGATCAGGACCGCGAATCCTTCGTTCCTAAGTATTTTCCGGAACTGGCTGCGGTAGGAAGCGACCATACTGACATCCTCGGTAATGATATCCTGGATTTTCCAGAGCGGTCCGACCATGGTGCCCTTGTAGGCAATTGAGATTGGATCATAGCCTCGTTTTTGAGGATGAGCCAGGAACCGGAAAGTCGTCGTGGTCCCATTCTTTTCCTCACCAACCAACTCGATCCTGTGCCCGGCAAGTTTGGTCAAGTTTCTATTATAGGACCGTGTGATCAATTCAGACAGCACTATCTTGAAATGTAACCGGTCGGAATCCGACAGGTCACTCAATGTGTCCCCCAATATGGCGGACGCAATCGCTTCGTGGTCGGTCATCGCGCTCAAGGCGTAGTCTCCCACTCCGACCGGGCTCGTTAAATCCACTCCTCTCAGGAGTCTGAGCAAAGATTCTGGTGGTGGATTCGTGCCTTTCCCGTCCGGTGTTTGCGCCGAAGCCGCCTCAGGGCCGAGGAGCGCCAGCGCAGTGATAAGCAGAACTGTAGCGCGGTGGTTATGTTCCCCGGAATTCACAACCCGGACTTAACCCGCCGGCGACTGCCGGTCAAGTCGGGCGAGGCCCATCCATTGCGGGCTTGCCGAGATTTCCCAATCCCACGAACCTGTCTCCCGATGCGGATCTATTTCATGGGCATTTGCGGGACGGCGATGGGCAACGCCGCGCTCCTCGCGCGCGCCGCCGGCCATGAGGTGCTCGGGGCGGACTCGGGCGTCTACCCGCCCATGAGCACCGTCCTGGCTGGGGCGGGCATCACCCTGCAAGAGGGCTATGATCCGGCCCGGCTCGAAAAGCTCGCGCCCGACCTCATCGTCATCGGCAACGCCATGTCGCGCGGCAACCCGGAGGTCGAGTGGCTGCTCGACACCCGGGCCATTCCCTTCACCTCGTTGCCGGCTTTCCTGGCCGACGCCATCCTCTCGGTGCGGAAGAATATCGTCATCGCCGGCACCCACGGCAAAACCACCACGACGGCCCTCACCGCCTTTCTGCTGCGCGAGAACGGCCGCGACCCGGGCTTCCTGATCGGCGGGGTGCCGCTCGATCCGCCGGTGGGCAGCCATCTCGGGACGCTCGGTGATCCGTTCGTCATCGAGGGCGACGAATACGACAGCGCCTTCTTCGACAAGCGCAGCAAGTTCATCCACTATTTGCCGCACATTGCGGTGCTGAACAACCTCGAGTTCGACCACGCCGACATCTTCCGCGACCTGGCCGACGTGCAGCGGACCTTCTTCCACCTCACCCGCATCGTGCCGCGCCACGGCTGGATCGTGCTCAATGGCGACGACGACAACCTCCGCACCCTCGGCCCGCTGGCCTGGACGCGCGTCGTGCGGGTCGGCACGGACGAGAGCAACGACCTCCGCATCACGGGCTTCCGGGAAACGGCGGACAGCGCCTCGTTCCGGCTGCTGTGGCAGGGCAAGCCTTGGACCGAGATCAAGTGGGCGCAGCCGGGCCTGTTCAACGCCCGCAACGCCGCCATGGCCGCCCTCGCGGCGGGGCTGGCGTTGTTCCCCGCCGACCCAACGAAACTGAAGCTCGACGCGCTGGCGAAATTCCGCGGGGTGAAGCGCCGGCAGGAACTGCTGGTCAACACGCCCAAGCTGAAAGTCATCGAGGATTTCGGCCACCACCCGACGGCGCTGGCGGAGACGCTGCAGTCGTTCCGGGCGCGTTTCCCGAGGCACATCATCCACGCCGCTTTTGAGCCGCGCAGCAACACCTCGCGGACCAAGGTGCTGCAGGCCGCCTTCATGCGGGCGCTGGCGCGGGCGGATGTCGTTTACCTCGGCGCCATTGCCCGTCCCGAGAAATTGAAACCAGAGGAGCGGTTCGACGTAGAGGCCGTCATCCAGCACCTGGAGACGCAGGGCGTGGATGGTTACACGGCGCCGGCCCACGCCGCGCTGCTCGATATCATTGCGGGCAAGGTCGCGGAGGAAACGGAACGTCCGCAGCTCGTGGTCTTCTTCACCAACGGCTCCTTCGACGGCATCATCGGGAAATTTGTGGCCGCGAACAGCAAGGGGTGAGCCCGGATTAATCCGGGCGGGATTGAACAGGAGCAAACGGAGGGAACCGAGGGTTCCGATCCCCCATCTCCGTTCTCTCTGTTACCTCCTGTGAGGGATGGTTCGAACCCAACTCACTGCGCCTGCTTGGCGACCTTGAACTCGGCGGGCTTCTCGCCCTTCGGCAGCGCGAGCAAATCGTAGTCCTGAAACCCCGTGATCTTCACCTCGACAAACTCACCCACGGGCAACTCCCGCGGCACGTAGACGCGGCCGTCGATGTCGGGGGCGTCGGCCTCGCCGCGGGCGACCCCGGGCTCCTCGACGAGGACCTTCAAAGTCTGGCCGACATAACCCTTGCTGACCGCGGCGGCGATCTGGCGCTGCAGGCCCATCAGGGTGTGCCAGCGGGCTTCCTTGATCTTGGCGGGAATCTGGTCGGGCATCTTGGCCCCGCGCGTGCCATCCTCTTGCGAGTAGCGGAACACGCCGAGGCGCTCGAATTTGGTTTCCCGGATGAACGCGCAGAGTTCGGCGACATCGGCCTCGGTCTCACCGGGGAACCCGACGATGAAAGTGGTGCGGATCGCGATGCCAGGGATACCGGCGCGGATGCGCTTGAGCAGGTCGCGGATGTAGTCGCCGCTGGTCTCGCGCTGCATGCGCTCGAGCATGCGGTCGCTGATGTGTTGCAGCGGGATGTCAATGTAGCGGGCGACCTTGGGACACTCGGCGATGGTCTTGATGAGCTCGTCGCTCCAGTGGGCCGGGTGCGTGTAGAGGAGGCGGATCCAGAAATCGCCCTCGAGGGCGTTGAGCTCGCGGAGGAGCGTGGTGAGGGCAGTGCCGCGCGAGGAATCGACCGGCGTGCGGGGATTCGGGCGCTGCTCCCAGGTGTCCATGCCGAAGAACGTCGTGTCCTGCGAGATGAGGTTGAGCTCCTTGACGCCCTCCTTGATCAACTGGCGGGCCTCGGCGACGACACTGGCGACCGTGCGGCTCCGGTGGCGGCCGCGGATCTGCGGGATGATGCAGAAAGTGCAGGGATGGTTGCAGCCCTCGGCGATCTTGATGTAGGCAAAATGCCTGGGCGTGAGCCGGAAGCGGGGGGTGTCGAAGTCGGGGATGTAGGTGGACTTGCCCTCGATGAAGTTGGCGGGCGCCGCACCGGGGCCCCGCTCCTTGGCGTAGAGGCCCTCGATGATCGGCGCGACCTTGGTGATCTGGTCGAGGCCGATGAAGGCGTCGACCTCGTCGTGCAGCGAGGAGGACAGGTCTTTCGAGAAACGTTGGGACATGCAGCCCGCGACGATGAGCTTCTGTTCCTTGCGGCGCTTGGTCATGCCCCGGCTTTGATGGACCTCGAGGATGTGGCCGATCGACTCCTCCTTCGACGAGTCGATGAAGGAGCAGGTGTTGACGATGACGACGTCAGCTTGGGCGGCTTCGGGAATGACGGCCATGCCGGCCTGGTGCAGGTGACCGATCATGATCTCGCTATCGACGAGATTCTTGGCGCAACCGAGGGAGATGAGACTGACCTTTATCATGCGGGAAAAACAAAGCGCGCCGCGAAGGGCGCGCGTGGGACCGGGCGGATGGGCCGGCCGGAGTTACTTCTTGGTCTTGGCGAGCTTCGCCTTGAGGGCGGCATTGCGACGCTTGTGGTAAGCGAGGCGGCGTTTCTTTTTGATGTGCTTGTTGGTTTGTTGGCCCATAGGTAGAGTGGAGTGAAGGAAGACTTGTGCCTGAAAGCCGGGGCCGGAGTCAAGTTCCTCAATAGCGGGCCAGCGTGGGGTCAACGTGCTCGGCCCAGGCGTCGATCCCGCCCGCGATATTGCTCACCCGGGCGAAGCCGTTGGTGCGCAGGAAGTGGGTGACACGGAGGCTGCGGGCACCGCCGTGGCACAGCACCAAAATGAGCTGCTCCCGGGGCAGGGCGGACAGGCTTGCCGGGATTTGTCGCATCGGGATATGCCGGCTGCCGGCCACGGCGCAGGTAGCAACTTCGAATGGCTCACGGACATCGAGCAGCAGCGCGCCCTCGCGCTGTCGTTGCGCGGCGGTGGTGACGTCGACCTCGAGCGGTGTGTCCATGGCGGGGCCGCGAAACATGGGAAGGGAGTGGGGAAAGGCAACCCGGTTTGATTCGGCGGGGTGGGGGCGGGTTTACCCCGCGACAAGTCGGGGCATAAAGCCCCTCCCACCTGCAGGGCCTTACTATGCCGTTGACGCCCCCTGCCGCAGAGTTGTCGTTAGCGGCATGCCCGAACGTTTTGTCGTGATCATGGCCGGCGGCCGCGGAGAGCGGTTCTGGCCCCAAAGCCGCGAAACCACCCCCAAGCACCTGTTGCCCATCGTCGGTGACCGTCCGATGCTGGCGCAGACGGTGGAGCGGGTTACCGGAGTAGTGCCGGCCGCAAATATTTTTGTCATCACCACCCAGGCCCAGTTGGAGGGCTGCCGGCGGGTCTGCCCCGGGTTGCCGCCAGCCAACATCGTGGCCGAGCCGATGGGGCGCGACACGGCCGCGGCGACCGGCCTCGCTATGCTGCTGGTCAAGCAGCGCAATCCGACGGCGGTCTTCGCCATGCTGCCGGCCGACCATGTCATCCATGACACCGGCGAATATGCGAAACTGCTCAACGTGGCCTTCGAGTCGGCCGAGTCGGCCGACGTGCTCGTCACCCTCGGCATCAAACCCGCCACGCCCGAGACAGGTTTCGGCTACATCCAATCCGCCGGTCCTTGGCGCAAGATCAGCGGCCGCGACGTGCTGGCCGTGAGGCGCTTCGTCGAAAAACCAAACCTGGAGACGGCGAAGGGTTATCTGGCCTCTGGTGACTACTTCTGGAACGCCGGCATGTTTGTCTGGCGCGTGCCGGTCGTCGAGGCGGCCTTCCGGGCGCACGCGGCCGAGCTCCACGCCGGACTGGCCAAGCTCGAGGCCGCGGCCAAGACGGCCGGCGGCTGGGCGACGGCGTTGGCGGAGATTTACCCGAACCTGAAGAAAATCTCCGTGGACTACGCGCTGATGGAGAAGTCCACCAACGTGGTCGTGGTGCCGGCGACCTTTGACTGGGACGACGTCGGCGCCTGGCCGGCGATCGCGAAGCACTTCACGCCGGACAACCACGGCAACGTGTTGCGCGGCCACGCGATGGTCGAGGGCGGGACGCACAACATCGTCATCTCCACCGACGGCCACCTGGTCGGCGTCGTCGGGGTAAGCGCCCTCGTCGTGGTGCACACGCCCGAGGCGACCCTGGTCTGCCCGAAGGACAAGGCGCAGGAAATCAAGGCGCTGTTGGAGCGGTTGAAGCAAGATCCCACGAAGAAGAAATTTCTCTGAGCGCCATGCGCTGCCTGGGCATCGATTACGGCACGAAGCGCGTCGGTCTCGCCCACGGCGACGACCTGGGAGTCGCCACGCCGCTGCCCGCGCTGACCGGCGCCGAAGAGGCCGCGCGCTGGGCCAAGCTCGGGGAGGTCATCAAGCAGCGCCGGATCACCGACCTCGTGCTCGGCTATCCCTATAACCTGGACGGCTCGGTCGGCTTCAAGGCGAGGGAAGTAGACGCCTTCGCGGCGAAGCTGAAGGCAGCCTTCGGGCTCCCCGTCCATCTCGTGGATGAGACGCTGACGAGTGCCGAGGCGGAGTCATCGATCGCCAAGAAGGATCGGCGCAGTGTGCGCGGCTCGGGCCTGATCGATTCCCGCGCGGCCTGCCTGATCCTGCAGGATTTTCTCGACCAGCAACTGCCGCCGCCGATACCGGGCCCGGAATGATCAGGAGTCTTTTGCCGCAGATTACACGGATGGACACGGATGAAGAAGGTATTTATCCGTCGTAATCCGTGAAATCCGTGGCTGATGGAAAACCCGCCCGCTGGAAGTGCGTCTGCGCCTACGACGGCGGGCCGTTCAGCGGCTGGCAGAGTCAGGAGGGCGGCAACACCATCCAGGACCTGATTGAAAGGCAGCTGAAGAAAATCCTCGGCCGGCAGATCCGCATCGAAGGCAGCGGGCGGACCGACTCGGGGGTCCATGCGCACGCCCAGGTGTTTCATTTCGACGCGGCGTGGAAGCATGGCGCCGACAAGCTGCGTCTGGCGCTGCAGACCGGCCTGCCCCGCAGCATCCAGTTGAAAACGCTCCGCCCGGTGGCGGCGAAGTTCCACGCCCGCTTCGACGCGAAGGGCAAAATTTACCGCTATCATCTGCACCTCGGTGCGGCGGATCCGTTTGAGACGGCCTATTGCTGGTCGCTGCACCGCGGGCTCGACTGGCCGGCGGTGCAGGCGGCGGCGAAGGTGCTGCGGGGGAAGCACGACTTCTGGGCCTTCTCGGGCGAGAACGACCGGACCTACCAGACGACGGTGCGCCACCTGCGGCGCCTGGACATCAGCCGCCTGGGGAAGCGCGCCACCTTCACCTTCGAGGCGGACGGGTTTATCTACAAGATGGCGCGAAGCCTCACCGGCGCTTTGGTCAACGTCGGCCTCGGAAAGCTCACGGCGGCGGACTTGGCCGGCCTGATCAAAAGCCGCCGCCGCATCCCGGCGGTGGTGACGGCGCCGCCGCAGGGATTGTTTCTGGTGCGGGTGATTTACTGACCAAGAATTTTAACACAGAGGACGCAGAGATCGCAGAGTATATGATCCCCAAGTTCCGCCTCCGTGTTCTCCGCGAACCCTGCGTTTAAACAAGTCCATCAATCCGTGTTCATCCGTGAAATCCGTGCTCAAAGAACTCTGGCGCGACAAACTCGACGTGGTTTTCCCGCGCTGCTGCGTGCATTGCGGCGGCTTGGCCGAGGGCGGGCGGTTGCGGCAGCTGTGCCCCGCGTGTGAACGGCGGTTATTCGTGGTCGTGCCGCCGCACTGCTCGACCTGTGGTCATCCGTATTACGGCGAAACCGAAATCAACCGCCGGTGCCAGCATTGCGAGACGCTGGAACCGAAGTTTGGGGCCGGCAAGACGGCCATCCTGCTGAAAGGCCCGGGCCGATCACTGGTGCACGCGCTTAAATACCACCACGGCCTGCACGTGTTGGCGGATATAACCACGATCATGTCGATGGTGCCGGGTTACACGGATTACTTGCGCGGCGCCGTGTTGGTGCCCGTGCCGTTGCACGCTAAAAAACTACGGAAGCGCCGCTTCAACCAGAGCCGGCTGCTCGCCGATTGCGCGGCGCAGGCCGCGGCTGGGTCGGCCCGCGTGGAGGAACTGCTTTGCCGGGTGGTGCATACGGAATCGCAAACGCATTACGACCGCGTGGCCCGCCAGCGGAACCTGAAAAATGCCTTTGCTTTGGCTCCCGGGGCCACCATTAATCCGGCCCAACGTTACGTGTTGGTCGATGATGTTTTTACAACCGGTTCCACTCTCAATGCCTGCGCCACTGTCCTTCGCCGGGGCGGTGCGCTGAGCCTCGACGTCGTCACCTTCGGCCACGGCTAAACCATGACTCATTTCGCAAAACCCAAGCTGCCCTCCGCCAAGGCCGGCCCGGGCAAGAAAAAGAACAAGATCACCACCGAGGGGCTCTGGACCAAGTGTCCGGTCTCGGGCGAGATCGTCTTCAACAAGGATCTTGAGGCCAACCAGATGGTGGTGCCGAAGAGCGGCTACCACTTCCCCATCGGCTGCCGCGAGCGGATCAAGGGCATGGTCGATGCGGACACTTTCGAGGAGTTCGACGCCAACGTTAAGTCGGCCGACCCGCTGAAATTTGTGGACTCGGCCGCCTATCCCGACCGCATCAAGCGCTACGAAAAGGATAGCGGTCTGCCCGAGGCGGTCATCTGTGGCACGGCGAAAATTGACGGCATCGCCGTTTCCCTGGCCGTGATGGATTTCCGCTTCTGCGGCGGTGCGATGGGTGCGGCGGTCGGAGAGAAGATCACCCGCGCCATTGAGCGGGCGCTTAAACTCAAGACCCCCTGCATCGTCGTGAGCTCGTCCGGCGGCGCGCGCATGCAGGAAGGCATTTTCAGTCTCATGCAAATGGCAAAGACCAGCGCCGCGCTCGGCCGGCTGGCCGAGGCGAAACTGCTGTTCATCTCGATTCTTACTTACCCGACGACGGGCGGCGTGACCGCCAGCTTCGCGACCCTCGGCGACGTCATCCTCGCCGAGCCGGGTGCGCTCATCGGGTTTGCCGGCGCCCGCGTCATCAAGGAAACGACCAAGCAGACCCTGCCACCCGGGTTCCAAACCGCCGAGTTCCTGCTGAAGCACGGCTTGATCGACCAGATTGTCAGCCGGCTCGAGATGAAAGACCGCCTGACCAGCCTGCTGCAGGCCTTGCAGGTGCATAAATACCATCCGCACAAGGTGCAGACGGCCGCCCCCTTCCCGTCGACGCTGGAAGCAACGACCGGTTGACCAAGGCATTGGGATCGCACGGGAGGAAGCAGGGGGAACGGAGTGATTCTCTCGTTGGGCCACGGTTATCTCTGTTGTCTCCTGTGAATCTGCCTTATTCCGTGAAATCCGTGGCTAAAGAATTTTCCGATTACCCCGCTGTCACCGAATACCTCTACGCGCTGAAGGCGGGCGGGGTGAAGTTTGGCATCGACCGGATGCGCCGGCTGGCCGAAACACTCGGCCAGCCGGAGCGCAGTTATCCGGTGATCCATGTCGCCGGCACCAATGGCAAGGGTTCGGTCTCGGCCATGCTCGACGCCATCCTGCACGCCGCCGGCTGGCGCACCGGGCTCTACACCTCGCCCCATCTCGTGAAACTAGGCGAACGGGTGCAGGTGGACCGGCGGCTGCTCACCGAGGCGGAGATTGTCGCCTACACGAACGAACTCCGGCCGCTGGCGGCGCAGGCCGCGGCCAGTGCCGCCGACGAGCACGCGACCTTCTTCGAGTTCATGACGGCGATGGCCTTTCTGCAATTCCAACGGCAGCGCGCCGACATCGCCATCGTCGAGGTCGGCTTGGGCGGGCGGCTCGATGCCACCAATGTCGTGCAACCCGAGATCACGGTCATCACATCCATCGGGCTCGACCACATTGCCGAGCTGGGCGGCACGGTCGAACTGATCGCCCGCGAGAAGGCCGGCATCATCAAGCCCGGCAGGCCGGTGGTCATCGGGCGCCTGCCGCCGGAGGCGGAGCAGGTGATCCGCGAGGTGGCCGCCGGGTTGAGGGCGCCGGTCCACTCCGTGCGGGAGACTTTCGGCGATGAGCTGCGCACCTATCCCGCGACGAATCTGGCGGGCGACTACCAACGCTGGAACGCCGCCACCGCCACGCTCGTAGCGCGGCTGTTGCCCGCGAAGTGGAAACTCACCGAAGCAGGCATCTCGCGTGGGTTGCAGCTGGTGAACTGGCCGGGGCGCTGGCAGCACACGACGCTGGGCGGCCGGCCGCTGATCCTCGACGCCTCGCACAATCCCGAGGGGACGCAGGTGCTCGAGCAGAACTTGCGGCAACTCATCGCCGAGACCGGCCGCAAGCCGGTCATCATCGCCGGGGCGCTCGGGGAGTTTCGCGCCCGGACGTTGCTCGAGGTGATCTGCCGCCACGCCCGGGAAATTCATCTGGTCACGCCACATCAGGCGCGTGCGAGCAGCTTTGAGGAACTGATTGCCCTGGTGCCGCCGGAGAATCGCACCCTCGTTCACCGCGGCACGGTGGAGCAGCTCTTTCCAGATGCCGACACCTGCACGGTGGGAGGACCGGACGACACCGTGGTCGTCACCGGCTCGATCTATCTTTTGGGCGAAGTGCTCGAGCGGATCGAGCCTGGCCGCGGCGCCGGCGAGGGGAAGTTGCAGGATTTCTGAAGCGAACCATTTCACAGGAGGAAACGGAGAGAACGGAGGGCCCGGACAATGGATTTCTCGGTTTCCTCCGTTACCTCTTGTAAACGGCCTTGGTCGGGTTTTCAGGTTTCAGCTTTCAAGTTTCAGCTTTCTGCCCAAACCTGCTGCTCCACTGATGCAACCCCGCCCGTCATTCACGAAGGCTTTCAAGGGCAAGCGCGTGCTCATCACGGGCGGCCTCGGCTTCATCGGTTCCAACCTGGCCCGCACCCTCGTGGGGCTCGGCGCCAAGGTCACGGTCCTCGACAGCCTCATCCCGGAATACGGCGGCAACCGCCGCAACCTCCACGGACTCGGGCGCAAAGTGGCGGTCAACGTGGCCGATGTGCGCGACCGGCACAGTCTCCCGGAATTCCTGCGCGGCCAGCATTTCCTGTTCAACCTCGCCGGCCAGACGAGCCATATGGACTCGATGACCGATCCCGAGACCGACCTGGAGATCAACTGCCGGGCACAGCTCACGCTCCTTGAGGCCTGCCGGAAGCATAACCCGAAGATCCGCGTCGTTTTCGCCAGCACGCGGCAAATCTACGGCCGGCCCGATTACCTGCCGGTGGATGAGAAGCACCCGCTGCGCCCCGTCGATGTCAACGGCATCAACAAGCTCGCGGGCGAGGAATACCACCTGCTCTACAGCGAGGTCCACGGCATCCGGAGCACCGTGTTGCGGCTGACCAACACCATCGGCCCGCGCATGCGCGTGAAGGATGCCCGTCAGACCTTCGTCGGCATCTGGGTCCGCCAGATTCTCGAAGGCAAACCGGTTGAAGTCTGGGGCGGTGACCAGTTGCGCGACTTCACCTACGTGGGCGATGCGGTCGAGGCCTTTCTGCTGGCGGCGACGCACCCTCAGGCCGTCGGCGGCGTGTTCAACCTCGGCGGCGTGGGCCGCGTCAGCCTGCGCGAACTGGCCAAGACGCTCGTCGCCGTGGCCGGGCAGGGGAACTACGCCGTGAAAGCCTTTCCCGCCGACCGGAAGAAGATCGACATCGGCGACTACTATTCCGACTGCCGCCTCATCGGGAAAAAGCTGGGCTGGAAACCCCGGACCACGATCAAACAGGCGCTGGCCCTCACAGTGGATTACTACCGCCAGGAACTGCCGCACTATCTCTAAACCAAGGCAGCGAACAACCACAGATGAACACAGATGGACACAGATACGGAATTTCTGCTTTTATACCCGGCATTCATCTGTGTTTATCTGTGTAATCTGTGGCTAAATATTTCGGTTCTCCTGTCTTCTCTTGTGAGTAATCCCCAAAAAATCCTACCCGCTGATCCCAAGGCCGGCTACCTCGCCGCGCAGGCCGACATCGACACCGCCATCAAGCGCGTGATGCTGAGCGGCCACTACATCCTCGGGCCCGAGCTCACCGCCTTTGAGCATGAGTTTTCCGCCTGGCTCGGCACGACCGGCACCGTGGGCGTGGCCAACGGCACCGACGCCATCGAGCTGGCCCTGCTCGCGGCCGGCATCGGTCCGGGCGACAAGGTCATAACCGTGGCCAACACCGTCACCGCCACGGTCTCCGCCATTGTCGCCACCGGGGCCAAGCCCGTGTTTGTGGACATCGAGCCCGGCACGATGCTGCTGGATGTCGCCGCGCTGGAGTCGATGCTCACCCAGTTGCGGGACCCGAAGATCAAGGCGGTCGTGCCGGTGCATCTCTACGGGCAAGCAGTGGACATGCCGCGACTCATGGAGCTTGCCGGCCGGCACAACCTTTTCGTTCTGGAGGATTGTGCGCAGTCGCATGGCTCGCTCGTCGGCGGAAAAAAGGCTGGGACTTGGGGCCAGCTCGCTTCTTTCAGCTTTTACCCGACAAAAAATCTCGGGGCCTTCGGTGACGCCGGCGCCGTGACCGGCAGCGATACGGCCTTGCTCGAAAAGGTGAAGCTGCTGCGCCAATACGGCTGGCGGAAGCGCTACGTGAGCGACCACCACGGCCGCAACAGCCGGCTCGACGAGCTCCAGGCGGCCATCCTGCGCGTGCAGCTCGCACGGCTCGACGCCGGCAACAGGCGCCGCGACGAAATCGCCCGGCAGTATCTGACCGCCCTTAAAGACGCGCCGGTCAAGTTGCCCGACATCGCCGGGGGCCGGACCCACACCTGGCACCAGTTTGTCGTGCGGACACCGAAGCGCGACGAGTTGCAGGCGCACCTCGTGAAGAAGGACATTGTGTGCGGTGTGCTCTACCCGATGCCCATCCACCGCCAGCCGGCGTATCACGATGCCTCGCTCTCCCTGCCGCAGACCGAGCAGGCCTGCGCGGAGGTGCTCTCGCTGCCGCTGCATCCGGGCTTGCGCGATGACGATGTGGCCCGCGTGGTTCGGGAGATTGTCTCCTGGTCGTCATCGGCCAATGTTCGGTCTGTTCCAGACTCTTGACCCCGAATAATTAGTAATCTATTATATTACAAATTATCGATGCCGACCCTGCGTCAAGCCGCCTACGGACCTACGCCTTTGCCATTCAGCTTGGTTGAAGACCTGATTGATGCTGTCGCGGCGGCCGCTCGCCGGGTGCCACCGAGTCCGTCGGGGCGAAAGGCCGCCCGGCGCAGCCTGACGCTAAGGCCCGGGCCGGACACGCCGCTGTGGAACGAGCTGGTCCGCGAGGTGCGGCCGCATCTCCGTAAGCGCGGCAGCAAGGCGCAACTGGCGCGCCTGCTGGTCGTGCCGCGCCAGCGCCTGAACACCTGCCTCAAGGCGGGGTCCGCTTGCCTTGATGCCGAGCGCACGTTGCTGCTCATCGGCTGGCTGGGTTTCTTCCAACGGGGCGGCGAAATCTCACCCTCCGTCCGCCCGGGACGCCCGCGACTCAAAAAGGCGGGCCGGTCGCACCCGGGAAATTTGTAATCCATTAGATTACAAATTATGGGGGTTGCCTGGGAGAAGGAGGGTGGAGCGCGAGGCGTTCTTCGGCAGCCGTCGCAGGCTGACGCCGGGTTCTCCCTGCCGCTGACGCCCGCGACTCAAAAAGGCGGGCCGGTCGCACCCGGGAAATTTGTAATCCATTAGATTACAAATTACTGGGCCGGCAGATTGCAGAGGCCGGGATTAACGGTCCGGGGGCGGAGGCGGCTAACGCGCTTGTTCGGCGGTCGCCGGGGTGGGGGCGGCGAACCATCCTTCCCTCAGAAAGTGGATCGTCTCACGAATCGCCTGGCGGTTTTTCATGAGATAAGGGTGGGTCGCATGGATGATAAGATGCGCCTTCATTCCGGCGACCTTGGTTTGCTCGACGGAAACCTTGCCATCATCTGGTCCGGGAATGATCAGGCTGTTAATCCAATTGATTGATCGGTCTCCGGCGATGACACCTAGTTCGAACGCGACCGCGCCAAGTTGATTGGGCACGGAATCCGGCTTGGTCCCCAACTGCTGCCCCGCCGGACCGTTGATGGTGGAAAACAGCCGGAAGCTCCCCAGTTGATCGACCAGATCGCTGCCTTGATTGGGTGGTCCCAACATCACCACTCGACCCAACCGGGCAATGGTGTGTTCCTTGAGGTATTGCCGGACCAATATGCCGCCCAATGAATGCGTCACAAAATGTATCCGCGTCGCACGGGTTGCCTTGGCGTCAGCCAGCACGGATGTGATGACAACCGGGGCCAGAGTTTCGATCGGAGCCGTTCTGGAAGGATAATCTACGTTGATGACATCATAGTTTTCGGCCACCAGGGCCGAGGCCATTTTGCTCATCGACGTATTGCTGCGAGCCAAACCGTGCAAGAGCACGACGACTTCCTTTCCGTGGGCCAGGCTCAGCGAGAGACCAAAGCAGAGAAGCACTATTAGTTTGGCGGGCATGACTGGTCGTCGAGCGTAGCCGATCGGGAATCACTCAAACCAATTTGATCAGCTCGGCGGTTGCGGGGACGTCCTTGATGATCTGCGAGGGCAGGGGACCGACGCCGAGGTAGCGGAGATTGGGGAGGACGGCCGGCACCTTACCGGGGTAGGCCACCTCGATGAGGCTGCGCACCATCGCGGCCGTGTAGCGCTGGGCGTTTTCCGGCAGGTCGGCAAATTGGCGGACGCCCGTGAGGTCCTCCGTCCAGCCGGAATGTTTGGAGTAAACGGGCCGGAGGGCGCGGCGGATGGCCTCGTTGCGCGGCACGTGGCCGTAACGGCGGCCGTTGTCGTCCTCGTAGGCGGTGCAGATGAGCAGCTCGGGTGCACCGGTGAGGGCGTCGATTTTGTTGATCATCAGGTCCTGGAAGCCGCCGTAGCGGAGCGCGTCGCCTTTTTCCACGGCGTCATACCAGCCGACCATGCGCTGGCGGCCGGTGACGACGCCGAACTCGATTTTTTCCAACTGCTGGCAGATCGGCAGCGCCTCGTCCATCTGCGTCAGGAAGGTGTGGGTGCCGACCTTGGTGTCGTAGGCCTTGGCGACGGCGAAGGTGTGGATCGGCTGCACGGGGATGCCGGCGCTCTCGAAGAATTCCGGCGTGAAGGTGTGCGAGGCCGTGACGTTGGGCGGGTAGCCGTGGCGCTTGTCGAGCCAGTAGGCCTGGCCGAACTCGCCGACGATGGAGCGGCCGGCGGCGAGCTCGCGCAGGACCAGCTCGCGCACCTCGCCGATGTTTTTTTTCAACAGCTGACCGGCGTCCCAATAGACCGCCGTCAGCTTGGCGACATCGAGGGTGAAGGGCGCCGGACCCTTGAACTGGGTCAGGTCGAACTCGGCCTTGGGGAACAGGCCGAGTTCGATCGCCTCGGCGTTGGCCTTCTGCTCGGCGGCGGTGAGCTTTTCGAAGAAGACGTCCCAAGCCTTCGGGCTGACCTGGCAGACGTGCTGGATGGTGCGCAGGGCGCGGTCGGCGCGGGCGGCGAGCTTGCGCGCGAAGAAATTCGGGCCGCCGAGAAAATCGGCAAAGGTGATCTGCCACTGGCCGGTCTCGTCCTGGTAAGCCGGCGTGATGCCCCGGCCGGTCGACCCGCGCGGCTCTTCTTGCAGGACATTGGCGCGGTAGTCCTCCCAGGCGAGGTCGAGCAGGCGATGGGAGAGATCGGAAACCATGGCGCGCTCGTCGACGACGAGGCGGGAGAAGATGGCGTAGCCTTTCTTTTCAAGCGGGCGGCCTTCCCAGAGGATTTTGCGCGGGTCGGCGACGACGCCGGCGCCGATGGCGAGGTGCGGCACGGACTTCACCACGACCCCGGCGGGCAGGAGGTTCAGCTTGAGGCCGCCGGCGGTGTGGCCGGAGTTGGAGCCGCCGTTGACCTTGAAGACCACCGTGACGGCGGCCGGCGTGGCGCTCAGCTCCTCGATGACCTCGGGGATGAGCCGGCCCTTGCCCTCGTCGCCGAAGGAGATGCCGACATCGGCGATGAGCTGGCTGGAAAAAGGCAGGAGGGACATCGGAAAGCTGAAAGCTGAAAGCTGAGAGCGGCGAGCGGCAACGTCAAACCGACTGGGAGCGTGTCATCTGCCGTGGGCCCTACGAGCCGACCCGAGCCCACAGGTTCCAGATCATCACTTCGCATGTGAAGTGCTGATGGCCTGGTAGAAGGTCGTGCTGAACCGCAGGAACAGGCCGAACTCGTCGTAGGGCGTGTGCTGCGCGAACACCAGAGCGACGGTGCCTTCGACCGGGTCGATGTTGCAATAGGTCGTTGCCAAACCGGTCCAGCCAAAACGGCCCGCCGAGCCGGGCGTGCCGCCGGCGACATCCGCCGCCCAGATGCCGACACCAAGGCCGTAGGTGCCGGCGGGGCCCATGAAGGTGGTGGGGGTCTTGATCCGGGTGAGTTGGTCGCTCGTCATCAGGGCGACGGTCTTGGGCGTTAAAATACGCGCGCCGTCGAGCTCGCCGCGGTTGAGCAGCATCTGGGCGAAGCGTGCGTAGTCGTCGGCCGTGGAGATGAGCCCCCCGCTGCCATTCGGGATGACGGGTGCGCCCGTGGCGCGCGCCACGACGGGGTTGGGCTGGTCCGGGACGAGCGCCCCGCTGGCGTCGCGGTGATGAACAACCGCGAGCCGGCCCCGTTTCTCTGGTGGCACGAGGAAGAACGTGTCGTGCATGCCGAGGGGGCCGAAGAGGCGGGTCTGCATCGCGGCTTCAAGCGGCTGCCGGGTGAGCACCTCGATCAGGTAGCCGAGCACGTCGTAACTCGCCCCATAGAGAAAGGCGTCGCCGGGCTGGTGGTTGAGTGGAATCCGGGCCAGGGCCCGCGCGAATTCGGGCAGGTTCGCGGATTTGAACAGATCGGCGCGCTCGTATTGGGGCTGCAACACCGGCCCCGCGTTCCAGTCGTAAGCGAATCCGGAGGTGTGGGTGAGCAGGTGGCGGATGGTGATCGGGCGGGCGTCGGCCAGTCCGGGTTGCTGCGGCGGGTCACCGGAGAGAACCTTGAGATTCTTGAATTCCGGCAGAAAATTCGCGATCGGGTCGTCGAGATTGAACCGGCCCTCCTCCCACAGCGTCAGCACGGTGACAGCGATGGCGGGCTTCGTGAGCGAGTAGAGATAGATCAGCGTGTCGCGTTCCATCGGGAGCCGGGCGGCGACGTCGCGCCAGCCAGAGGTGTGCGCGTCGACAATCCGGCCGTCGCGGGCGATGAGCGAGATGGCGCCGGCGCATTTGGCCTCGTCGACGTAGGCCTGGACCAGCCGGTGGACGCGCTCGAGGCGTGCCGGCGAGAAGCCGGCGGCGACCGCATCACCCGCGGGCAGGGGCGCGGCGGCCAGCGCGCCGGCGAGTAACAGGGCGGCCGCGGGCAACAAGGCCAGCGGGCGGAGGTTCATGGCTAGAGCACGCGGTTGGCCGCCATTACCGAGGCATACCAGTGCGCGCTGAGTTTGGGGGTGCGGCGCTGCGTCTTAAAATTGTTGTGGATGATGCCGAAACGGCGGCGGTAACCGTCGGCCCACTCGAAGTTGTCGATGAACGACCACAGGAAGTAACCCCGCACCGGGGCGCCATCACGGATGGCCCGTTGCAGCTCCCGCAGATAACTGCGCAGGTATTCCACGCGGTGCAGATCAAGGCACTCGCCGCGGGTCACGGTGTCGTCGTTGTAGCCGCAACCGTTCTCCGTGATGTAGATGTTTTTTTCGCCATACACCTCGCCGACCAGCCGGGGCGTCCAATATATGGCCCGGGGTGCGAGATTGAGCCAGGGACTGTCGGTGCGCGGATAGCTGGCGCTGGGCGGGACGACTTCCGGCCGACCCCGGGCGCCGCGCCGAACGAAGGTGCCGGTATAGATATTGAGACCGAGGAAATCGGCGGGCTGGCTGATGAGGGCGAAATCGCCCCGCGCGACGGCGGGGCGGTCGGTCCCGCAACGACGCAGGTAGGCCGGGGCGTAATGTCCGCGGTAAATGGGATCGAGCACGGGCTGGTTGGCCTCGATGAACCAGGTCCGCGCCGCGGCGACATCGGCGGGAGATTCCGAGACCGGGATGACCGTCTCGCAATTGTCGGTCAGGCCCACGCGGGTGCCGCGGCCGCCGTGTTCGCGCACGGCGCGCACGCCGTGGCCGTGGCAGACCAAGGCGTGGTGCATGGTCTGGTTGACGACGCGGGCACTCTCCCGGAAACCGGGCGCCTTGCCGCCCTCGCCGTAGGCGTGGACGGTGAAGCAACGAATTTCATTGAGGGTGATCCAGTTTTTGACGCGGTCGCCGTAGGCTTGGACGATGGTGTCGGCGTAGGAGGCAAAAGCCTCCGGCACGACGCGCGACCGCCAGCCACCACGGTCCTCTAGGGCCTGCGGCAGGTCCCAATGGAACATCGTCACCCAGGGCGTGATGTCGTGCTTGAGCAGGGAATCGATCAGGCGATCATAGAAATCGAGGCCGCGTTGGTTCACGGCGCCGTCGCCTTGGGGATAGATCCGCGGCCAGGCGAGGGAGAGGCGGTAGTTTTTGATCCCCAGCCGGCGCATCAGCGCAAAGTCAGCGTTGTAGCGGTGATAATGATCGCAGGCCCGATCGAGGTTGTCGCCACCTTCGACGGCGCCCGGTCGGCGCGCGAAACGGTCCCACACGGACTCGCCTTTTCCGTCCTTGAAGGCCGCGCCTTCAATTTGTGGGGCGGCGGCGGCCACCCCCCAGGTGAAGCGACGCGGAAAGGGGAATGCGGAGGGCAGGGATTTCATCGGGTAGAGGTATTAAGGGTGTCCGGGCGGGGCGATGGTCTCGCCCTCGACCAGTTGCGCCTCGACCAGGATTTTACGACGGGGCGAAGCGGGATGTTGGATGCGGTTGACCAAACGGGTAAGGGCAGAGGAACCGACGTGCTCGTGGGGAACGCGCATCGACGCGACGCGACGCAGGCCGGCCGGCGGCTCAAGGCCGTCGAAGCCCGTGACAGAGCAGTCCTCGGGCACGCGGATGCCGTGCGCCGCCAGATCCTGCATCAGCGGGTAAGCTTGGTGGTCGGCGGCGCAAACCCACGCGGTGACGCCGGCTTCCTTGAAGAGCCGGGCAACGTTGGCGCTCACCTCGGGTGGTAGCAGACGCGGCGAGTTCTTGTGGACATTGATGACCCAATCGGGTCGGAACTCCAGGCCTTGATAGAAGAGGGCTTCGACGTAACCGCTGAAGCGCCGCGCGACCCAATGGCCGCCGACCGGATACGTCCAAGAGACGAAGCCGATCCGCCGGTGACCCGCCGCCGACAGCCGCAACACGAGGTCGAGAATCGCCGGAGCATCGTCCGTGTCGATGATATCAATGCCCGGTTCGTTGTAACTTTCGAGCACGGAGACCGTCGAGATGCGGCTCGCGATCAGTGCCACGGCCGGCTCCGGGAATGGATGGATGAGAATGGTGCCGCGCCAATCGCTGCTCCGGATCTGGCGGAACAAGCCCTGCTGGCCGGCCTCGGTGTCGAATTCCGCCGGTGGCAGATAGGCCACGTCGACACTGACGCGCTCGATTTCGGCGCGGTCCCGAATGCCTTTCAAAATATGGGGGTAGGTTACCAGCGTGACGTTCTCGCGCGGGATGCCAATGATGACACCAATGGTGAAGGTGCGGGATTTTTTTCCGCGGCGAGCGGCGCGACCGGGAGACTGCTTGTAACCCAGCTTGGCGGCCATGTCCTGCACGAGACGGCGCGTTTCCGCACTGATGGCGGGATGATTGGCGAGACTGCGCGAGACGGTGGCACGGGAGATTTTCAGCCGCTGGGCGATGAGCTCTTGGTTGACCGTGATCATGGGTGGGGAGAGCGGGGGAGCGCAGAAAGGGTGAGTATTGCACTCAACGAATGAGAGCCTCAAATACCCACTATACTTATGCAACAAAAAAAGACTACTACAGTAATACTAGCCTGAAGACAATTTAGAAAAGATAGCAAGAGACTATACAATAGAGTATAATGCTAATTATAGTTCATCTAAAAACCATGCAACAAACTATGCACATAAAAATTGACTATAGTGCACTATACTCGCTCGCTTTAGGTGCGGCGGGTTAAAAACGCTGCAACCCCTTAACTCTTCCCCCTAGATCGATAGACTGCGCAGTGGTTTCATTTCTGAAACCAGGGCCGGTTCGCCGGACGTGGGGCCCAAAACCCAATACCCAATGAAGCTCAAGAACCGTTACCCGTTCTACGCGGGAATGATCATCAGCGCGGCCGCCATATTGGCATGGCCGCTCGCGGCCAGTGCCCAAGAAAAAACAACTGAAGCCACGGCTGAAGAGTCGGCGGCCAAGAAAGCAACCAAAGATACACCCGACGATAAGGAAGTTGTGGAGTTGTCACCCTTCAAGGTCACAACCAGCAAGGATCGGGGCTATGCCGCGACGAACGCGATCTCGGGTTCACGCGTTGATAGCGCCATCAAAGATCTGCCGATTCCGATGCAGGTCATCACCAGCGAGTTCATCAAGGACACCGGCGCGACCAGCTTGCGCGAGTCCCTCTCCTATTCGTCCAGCATCGCACTCAAAACGCAGAATGATTTGGAGAACAAAGGCGGCATTGGCGGCATCCAGACCAGCGCCTATGGCCCGGGCGGCGTGAATAACGCCGAGGGTGTGACTTCCAATATCAGCGGCGTGCAGCTAAAACTTCGCGGGTTCATCACGAACAATGTTTTGCGCAACGGGTTTCTCCGGGGCAGCCCGAGCGATGCCATCAACATTGACCGCATTGAGGTCGTGCAGGGACCCAACGCCCTGCTTTATGGCACCGGCAACTTCGGTGGCGTGGTAAATTATCTGACCAAGCGACCGCTGCACCGCCAACAGGGTTGGGCCTCCTTCCAGTATGGCATGAACAGCTTCATGCGCACCTCGCTGGACATGACCGGTCCGCTCGGGGAGAGCTCCAAGGTGGATTACCGCGTAGTCGGCTCGTGGGAAAGCACCCAGACCGATGTCGATTCCCAAACGAGTTCGCACTACTTCATCTCTCCGTCCTTTACCTGGAAACCGACCCCGAGAACCGAGCTTCTGGTGGAGACCGAATATACCAAGTCCAAGGCGAACGGCTTTGGTTTCCGCGCCCTCCGCGCGGCGCAGGGCAACGGCGCCACGCCGATCAACAATGACCAGCTCGAGGCCACGGGCTTCTACTGGCCGCCCGGCGCGGACAAGAGGACTTTCAATCTCAGCGGGCCGGACACCTTTAACAACCAGGAGCAGTCCAACCTTGAGGTGCTCTTGACGCAGCAGCTGTCCAAGGAAGGCGACTGGCTTCCACGGATGGACTTTCTGGCCGGTTACAACCATACCAATTACCAGGTTAACACCCGCGACGTAAACGGCGGCATCCTGCAGCTCTCGCCCGGCAATCCCGGTTTCGCCCTGGGGCAGACCATCACCCTGACCTCCGTTGCCAACGGCATCGGCGGGGTCACGCCGTCCAACGGCAACCTGCAATACGGCACCTTCAACAATGAGGTTGTCCGTTATGCCTGGAACCAAGGGAATGCGGAGACCACGCGTGATCAGGAGCGGATCGAGCTGACCGCCCGCAAGCTCCTGTTCCAAGACACGTGGTATCGGCTCGAAGACCAGCTGCTCGTCGGATATTCGGAACTCTACAATGAGATCATCTCCGACAGCTCGCAGACCCTGCCCGGGCTCTACAGCTTCAAGGGGCCGCTCGACCTCGCCCCCATCCGCTTTGCCACGCAGGGCGATGGCTCCCCCGCACCCGGCCTGTTTCAGAACAGCCGCGATGTCATCAACAAGGGCTGGAACCGGGCGTTTTATCTGAATAACTTTGCCAAGTTCGGCAGCTACCGCGACGTCGATGACCGCATCATCCTGATGACGGGCATCCGCAAGGACACGAGCGACAACTGGTCCACCAACACCAACCTCACCTCGGCCGGGGTGGCCACGACGACGACGAGCGTCGCGCTGCAGACCAAGGCGACCTCCCGTCAGGTGGGCCTCATGGTCAAGCTCACCAAGAGTCTGTCCGCCTTCGCTCTGAAGGCCGACGGTTTCCAGCCGAATTTTGGCGGCCTGCACGAGGCCCTCTCCGGTTCGCCGGTGGGCGCCGACACGGCCAAGAGCAAGGAATTCGGCATCAAGTTCGATTTCATGGATGGCAAGATCTCCGGCTCCATCAGCCGCTTCAAGATCACCAAGAACGCCTGGCTGGGCTCTGGTTTTTCCACGCCGGCGCCACTTGGCGCCCCGAAGTTCGATCCGACCAAGCCGATCATCTACGGTCTGGGCGATGCCAATGGCACGGGCTTCCAGCCCTTTCCCGGGTTTGTCTCCAACGGTCAGACCTATACCCCGAACGCCGCGCTGCAGGCGGCGTGGAGCGCGGCGGTTTCCGCCGGT
Source organism: Verrucomicrobiota bacterium (assembly GCA_031387725.1). Classification (GTDB taxonomy): domain Bacteria; phylum Verrucomicrobiota; class Verrucomicrobiia; order Opitutales; family Opitutaceae; genus Lacunisphaera. Next base: position 45,698 of record JANNDM010000125.1, read on the forward strand.
GCCGTCACTCTGGTCTCCCCGATTAACGGCCGGAGTTTCAGTCCCAGCAGTATCTACCTGAACGCCAGCACGGCCACAGGCGCCGCCTGGATGAACGCGTTGTTTGCCGCCGCTGCGCCGGGCTGGGCCGGCTGGCCCTACCAAGGCAACTCCGACGGCGATCCGGGCGTCAACAACGCCACCCTCGACGACGCCGCCTTCCAGAATGCATCCCAGCAGGCCGCCATCCCTTCCATCTCTGAAGCCGAAGGCTGGGACGGCACCCTGATGTTCACGCCGAATGATCACCTGCAATTCGTGGTCTCGGCCTCGATCAACAACACCGTCCAGCTGATCAACAAGGGCCAGTGGATCAAATACCCCCATCCTCAAGATAAATGGGCCACCTGGTATTTCCCGAACGGCGGCTTCGGCCTGAAGGGCCAGACTCTGGCCGAGGCCTACACGGATCCAACCGACACCTCGACGCGCACGAACACCGGTGTCTTCCCCGGCGACGACACGCCCAAGAACCGCTTCACCGTCTTCACCAACTACAAGTTTGGCGGTTCGCTCAAGGGCTGGACGGCCGGCATCGGCGGTGACTATGCCTCCAAGCGGGCCTACTTCTCCGGCGTGACCCACGGCAGCGGCCAGGTCCAGACCGACAGCACGGGCAAGGTCATCGTGCTCTACATGCCCGCGCAGGTGACGGTGAACGGATTTGTGCGCAAGCAGTGGAAGAGCCGCGACTACAACCAGTCGGTTCAGCTCAACGTCTACAACCTGCTCAACGACACCAAGCTCTACGGGTTGATCTATAATCCGCCGATCACGGCCCGGCTCAGCTACGATATCGCGTTCTGACCTGTCGTTCCGGATTTAGATTCGGGTAACTCAAAGTAGGGCGCGCACCGGGGCCACCGGTGCGCGCTTCCCGGAGAGCGCAGTCCCAGATCGATTAAGGTGGAATGCGGCCTCCGGACGCGTTTTTGAAGCGCGCGAATCCTGAAACGCGTCCAGAGGCCGCGTTCCACTCCCGAACCACTTTCTCCAAGGTTGGCATAATCTTCTCTCCCCTCATCCTGTTTTGACTCCTGCGGCACACCGCCGTGCCCCTTGCCCCTCCATTCCCCGTGACGACTCCCTCATCCAGCCCCCGGCTGTCCTTCAAGGAAAAGCTGGCCTATGGCCTCGGTGACACCGCCTCGAACTTCTATTTCCAGGCGTTCAACCAGTTCCTCGCGTATTACTACATTGACGTCCTCGGCCTCAACAGTTCGGCCGCGGGCACGCTGATGGCGACGATGCCGAGCCTGATCGCGCTCCTGAACCCGGTCATCGGCGTCATCGCCGACCGCACCAACTCGCGCTGGGGCAAGTTTCGCCCTTGGATCCTCTGGGGCGCGCTGCCCTACGGCATCCTCGGCTACCTCATGTTCGCCAACCCGGGCTTCAGCCCGTCCGGCACGCTGATCTACGCCTACATCACCTACACGCTGACGCTCATCGCCTACGCCGCCATCAACACGCCCTACGGAGCGCTGATGGGTGTGATGTCGCCCTCGTCCGAGGACCGCACCTCGCTATCGTCCTACCGCTTCGCCTGTGCCTTTACGGGCAGCCTGCTCATTGGCTGGCTCGTGCCCTGGCTGAAGGACGCCCTCATGTTCGGCGGCAGCCCGGCCGACGGCTTCCGCAACACGATGGCGCTCTTCGCCGTCGTCTCGGTCGTGATGTTCCTCTACACGTTCCTAAACACCCGCGAGCGCGTCACCGCGCCGGCGGGCCAGCAGACTTCGCTCGGGCTCGACCTGCGCGACCTTTGCGCCAACACGCCCTGGCTGGTGCTGTTTTTCGTCGCCTTCCTTAACCTGACCAATGTCGGCATGCGCAGTGGTGCCGGTATCTTCTACTTCAAATACAACGTTGGCAACGAGGGTGCCATCGGCACCTTCAATCTCGTCGGCTTCCTCTGCTTTATCGCCGGCGCCATGGCGACCAAGCTGTTCACGGCGCGCTGGTCACGGCGCTCGCTCATGATCGTCCTCACGATCTGCAATGCCCTCGGCATTGGCGGCTGCTACTTCGTCGACCCGCACAACCTGCCGCTGCTCTACGCGCTGAACATCATCGGCTCCTTCGCCGCCGGGCCGACCCCCGCCATCGTCTGGTCGCTCTACGCCGACACCGCCGACTTCGGTGAGTGGAAGTTCGGCCGCCGCGCCACGGGCCTTATTTTTTCCGCCACGGTCCTCGCCCAGAAGGTCGGCCTCGCGATCGGCAGCGCCCTGATCGGCTGGCTGCTGGCTTATGTCGGTTTCGTCGCCAACGCCGCGCAGACGCCCCGCGCCCTGCACGGCATCAACCTGCTCTTCAGCCTGCTGCCCGGCTGCTTTGCTCTGCTGGCCGGCCTGGCCATCGTTTTCTACAAGCTCGACGAGCCGCAGGTGAAGCATATCGAGCAGGAGCTTGCCGCCCGGAAGGCGACTCCGGCCGCCTGAGAATTCAACACGGAATACACGGGAAATGATTACTGGTCACAAACATGCCTTGGGGTGGGAGGGGCTTTATGCCCCGACATTGTCGAACCGGTTGCATTTCAGTCGGGGCTTAAAGCCCCTCCCACCGTTCCACCGGTTCTTTCCGTGTCTTCTGTGGTTTCTCCTGCTGTCCTCCCTTCCCGCTGCGCCGCACCAGTGGACCGTAATCGAGACCGCCCGCGATAACGGGCACCGGCTGACCACGCTGGCGCCTCCGGTTCCGGCGACTGGCGCCGCGGCCGGCGTCCTGGTCCTCGACCCCGCGCAAAAATTCCAGGAGATGGTCGGCTTCGGCGGGGCGCTGACCGAGTCTTCCGCCTGGGTGCTGGCCCAGCTGCCGGCTGCGAAACGCGCCGAGGTCCTCCGGCGCTATTACGATCCCAAGGACGGCATCGGTTACACGCTCGCGCGCACCCATATCAATAGTTGCGACTTCTCGCTGAACATGTGGGCGCTCGATGAGACCCCCGGCGACTACGATCTGCACGACTTCACGCTTGCGCCGATGCGCAAGTGGGTGCTGCCGCTCATCCACGATGCCATCAAGGCTTCGGGGAACAACCTCCGCCTCATGGCTTCGCCGTGGAGCCCGCCGTCGTGGATGAAGTCCAACAACCGGATGGACGACGGCGGTTCATTGCGCGGCGAATACGCTCCGGCCTGGGCCAACTATTTCGTGAAGTTCGTCCAGCAGATGAAGACCGAGGAGCAGATCGAGGTCTGGGCGCTGACGGTGCAGAACGAGCCGCAGGCCAGGCAGGTCTGGGAATCCTGTCTCTACACGCCCGAGCAGGAGCGCGACTTCGTCAAAAAGCATCTCGGCCCCGCGCTCGCCGGTGTCGGCCTGTCCAGCGTCAAGCTGCTCGCCCTCGACCACAACCGCGACATCCTTGAGGCGCATGCCGACGCGAGCCTCGGTGATCCGGAGTCTGCGAAATATCTCTGGGGCATGGGCCTCCACTGGTATGTGAGCAACGATTTCGCCGTCTCTTCCCGCGTGCACGCCAAGTATCCCGACAAGGTCATCCTCTTCACCGAAGGTTGCTGGGAGGGTGGCGACAAGATCGGCGCCTGGGAACACGGCGAGGGATACGCGCACCAGATGATCGGCGACATCCGCAACTGGGTGAACGGCTACATCGACTGGAACATCGTGCTCGACCAGCGCGGCGGCCCCAACCACGTCGGCAACTTCTGCGATGCGCCCGTGATCGTTGACACCGGCACCAAGGAGGTGCGCTACGGCCCGTCGTTCCACTACATCGGCCACTTCAGCAAATACGTTCAGCCCGGCGCGCATCGCATCGCCAGCGACGGCGGCCCCGCGGCGCTTGAATCGGTCGCCTTTGCCAATCCCGACGGCTCACTCGCGGTCATCGTGCTCAACCGCACCGACACCGCCGTGTCCTTCCCACTCGCCGCCGGCGGCGAGTCGCGGGCCTGCACCATCCCCGCACACGCGATCCAAACCTACCTCGGCGCCATGCGGTGACACCCGTCCACCTCATGAAAACATCCCTCCTTCTTCTGTTAATCATCGTCATGACTTCCCACGCTTCCACTCCCATCTGGCAGGATGAATTCAACCAGACCGCCGGCACCGGACCCGACCCAGCCAAATGGCTTTACGAGCTCGGCAACAACGGCTGGGGCAACAAGGAACTGCAGAACTATACCGACTCCCGGGAGAACTCCTTCGTGGTTGACGACTCGGAGGCAACCGACGGCAAAGCGCTCGTCCTGAAAGCGGTGCGCACTCCCGCCGGCGGCTACACCTCCGCCCGGCTGAAGACACTCGGAAAATTCACCACCGGTTTTGGTCGTATTGAGGCCCGCCTCAAGCTGCCGCGCGGACAGGGCATCTGGCCGGCGTTCTGGATGCTCGGGGATAAGATCGGCACCGTGCCCTGGCCAGCCTGCGGGGAGATCGATATCGTGGAAATGATCGGCCACCAGCCGGGCACGCTCTACGGGACGCTGCACGGACCGGGCTACTCGGGAACACAAGGCCTGACCAAATCCACCCAGTTGCCCGGTGGGGCTGAGTTTTCCGAGGCCTATCATGTCTTCGCGGTCGACTGGCGGCCGGGGCGCATCGACTGGATGCTGGACGGGAAAATCTACCACACCCGGACCTCGGCGGATGTGCCGGCGGGCACGGGCTGGGTATTCGACGGCATCTCCTGTTATCTGCTGCTCAATCTCGCGGTCGGTGGGGTGTGGCCCGGCTATCCCGACACCAAGACCCAATTTCCGCAGGAATACCGCATTGATTACGTGCGCGTCTACGGCGCCCGATGAATTTAAGCCCCGCGGAGCGGATGGTTCATTCGCTGAGTGTCCGATACCCTGGTGCTAGTCGCCGACCGTGAGTGGAGTGGAACGGCTCCGGCTTGATTGAGGTGTAGCCACGAGCGTGAGCGAGTGGAGTCTCGTCCACTCGCTCACGCTCGTGGCTACGTTGGAGCTCAAGGAAGGTGTGATGCTTGGGCCTGACAGGTTTTGGCAAATGCCCCGGGGATGTTCATTCCGGCGGGTGAGGCAGTGGTCGGCACCCGCAATCAGTTCCCGCGCAGGGCAGTCAGCGCGTGGTTGGATAGAATTCGCGGATGATGGCGGCAAACGAAGCCTTGGGGCGGCGCTGTTCGTCAAACACGCCCCAGTGCTTTTCCGCGATGAGGGGAGGCGTGGCGCCGCCGCCGCCCTTCCATGATTCGTCAAAGGCTTCGAACAGGATCGTGGGGACCTTGCGCTGGGTGACCCAGCGATAATGCTGGCGCAGGTATTGCTCCTGGGCGGCGACCGAGACCTCGGCTTTCATCAGGGCGCCTTCCTCGTCGCGTTTGGTGCGCGACGGGTCGTTGGATGTGGCCCAGCCCGTCTCGCCGATGATGATGGGGATTCCCGTGTGAAAATGCACGGCTTCGTCGTAGCGGTCCGCGGTCCACGCCATGGCCTCGTCGAGCCGACGGCCGTTCCAGAGCGCGTAGGTGTGGAAGGTGATGAAATCGAGTTCAGCGGCCACGGCCTGCGACGCTTCCTTGTTCCAGAAGTTGTAGTCGTCGGCGCAGGTGACGGGCTGGCGGATGGCGGCGCGCATCTCCCGGGCGTGGCGGGCGAGGATGGCGGGCTCGGTGCGGTGGTCGGACCACTCCACGCCGGCTTCGTTGCCCACGGCCACCGCGGCGACAATGTCCGGGTAGGTGTTGGCGAGCTGCTGTGCGGTGGCGAGTTCACGACGGTTGGCGGCCTGCTCGGTGTCGGTTTGTCCGCGGTTGATCCACGCGCCGAGAATGACCCGGAAAGGCAGGCGGTGGTCGTGGATCACTTTCAAGGTCCGCTGCGCCACTACGGTGGAATCATACATGCGGATGAGCTGCCAGTAGCGGCCGACCAACTGGAGATCGGCGAGTATTTCCGCTTCTGAAGGCACTGCGCCACCCGGGGCCTGGCCGGCGCGATAGGGGCTGAAGGACACCCCGTTGCCGATCCAGTGGCCGTCAATCTCCAACTGGAGGGGGCGGCGTCCGCCGGGCAGCGGATTATCAGCGGCAGCGGTCGTCGCCGGCAGCGTGAGCAAGGCCAGGCAAGCGGAGAAAAAACAAAGGCGGAGGCGCATGGGGATATTCCGGCGAAAAGGAATTTCCCTCCGATCGTCGGGTGCGGTCAATGGCGAGTTGTGCAAATCCCCAAAAACTTCCGTTTGGTGCACAGGCCCATCCTCACCCGTGGCGCGTGGCAACCTCGATCACGTCGTGCGGGGCGGCTTCCTTCTGGCCGGCCGGGGTCACGCGGACATAGCGGGCTTTCTGGCGGAGTTCGCCGAGGTCCTTCGCGCCGAGATAACCCATGCCGCTTTGCACGCCGCCGATGAGGTTGCCGAGCACGTCATCCACCGAGCCGGAGACTTCCTTGAGGGCCTCGATGCCCTCGGCGGCGACCTTGCGGGCGGTATCGTGCTTGTCGTGGCCATAACGCGCGGCGGAGCCGGCCTTCATCGCGGCGTGGCTGCCCATGCCGCGGTATTGTTTGTAGAGCTTGCCCGAGATTTCCATGATCTCGCCCGGGGCCTCGCGGCAACCGGCGAGCAGGCCGCCGAGGATGACGGCGTCGGAAAGGGTGAGCGCCTTGACGATATCACCCGACTTGGTGATGCCGCCGTCGGCGATGAGGCGGACGCCTTTTTTCGCCGCGCCGTGGCCGGCCACGTGCAAGGCCGTGAGTTGCGGGATCCCGACGCCCGCCACAATGCGGGTCGTGCAGATGGAGCCCGGCCCCTGGCCGATCTTGATGGCGTTGGCGCCGGCGGCGGCGAGGAATTCCACTCCGGCGCCACTGGTGACGTTGCCGGCGATGATGGGAAGATCCTTGAAAGCGCCACGGATGAGTTTCACCACGTCGCCGACCCCGGCGGTGTGGCCGTGCGCGGTGGAGACGGCGACAATGTCGACGGCTTCGTGGACAAGAGCGCCGACCTGGGCGAGAATTTTCTCGCGGTCGAGCGAGCCGTCGGGCTTGCGGACGGGCGAGACGGCGGCACCGACGATGAGGCGGAACTGGGAGTCGCGCGCGGGCTTGCGGCGGGATTTGGCCTCGCTGGTGATGCGCTCGACATCCGAGATGGTCACAAGGCCGCGCAGGTGGTCCTTGTCGTCCACAACGAGGATCTTGTGGATGCCAACGTTTGCGGTGAAGAATTTGTCGGCGGCCTTGATCGGGTCGGCGGCCATCTGCTTTTCCGAGACGGTGACGAGCTGCTGGCGGGGCGTCATCACCTCGGCAACGCGCTTGGATTTGTAGCGGTCCTTGACGAGGTTGCCGGAGAGCAGGCCGGCGAGCTTGCCGGAGCCATCGACGACGGGGAAGGTGCGAAAGTCGAAGCGTTTCTGATCGATCATCGTCAGCACCTCGCTGACCAGCGCGTCGGGAGAAACCGTGATGGGATCCTGGATGAGGCCGTGGATGTGGCGTTTAACCCGGGCGACCTCCTTGATCTGCTCCGCCCCGGGCAGATTGTAGTGGATGAGGCCGAGTCCGCCGTTGAGGGCCATGGCGATGGCCATGCGCGACTCGGTGACGGTGTCCATATCGGACGAGATGATCGGGATCTGGAGGCGCAGGCCCTCGGCGAGGGTGGTGGCCAGATCGGTGTCCTTGGGCAGAATTTCCGAGTGGAGCGTGGCGAGCGAGACGTCGTCGTAAGTCAGCGCGCTCGGCAGGTTGGCGGCGAAAAAGCGGTCGGCGGGCAGGTAGAAGTCCGCATCGCTGGCAGAGTGGGCAACAGGCTTGGTCATCGTTGCCGAGAACGAAGTAGTCCTGGTGCGGGAAACCTCAACGAAAATTTGCCCGGAACGGGGATAATTCATCTTAACACAGAGGACGCGGAGGGCGCAGAGTTGAAAGCCTGTTGTCAAGTCTCCCTCCGTGTCCTCAGTTTGCCCGTGTTTGCGCCGAAGGACGCAGAACTCGGGACAAATACCGGGCCCGCAGCACCGGGCAACAGTGCGATCTCTGCGTTAAAAATCAGTCTGTTTTTTCGGATGCTTCCGTGTATTCGATAGTTACCTCCATGGTTTACCGTTTCGCCCATAAAACCTACCGGTTGCCGCTGTCCGCCCCGTTGCGCACGGCGCACGGGACCTGGGCGGAACGGGAGGGAATAATCGTGCGGTTGGAGGACGAGGCGGGGTGGGTGGGTTTTGGGGAAATCGCCCCGATCCCATGGTTTGGCTCGGAAACTCTGACCGAAGCGGACGAGATTTGCCGGAAATTTGGCGCGACCGTGGCTGCCGAGGTGCTCGACGCCGTGCCGATGCGGTATGGTTGCGTGCGGTTTGCCCTGGCGGCGGCGGGGCATCATCCGCCCAAGGTGGTTACGCCAACCCGTCTGCCGGTGGCGGCCCTGCTGCCCCCCGGACGGGAAGCGCTGGCCGCCCTGCCGGCGAAACTCGAGGCCGGTTACCTGACGCTCAAATGGAAAGTCGGCGTCGGCGCCGCGGACGATGAACTCGGCATTCTCGACGACCTGCTGGCGGCGCTGCCCGGCTACGTGCAACTCCGGCTCGACGCCAACGGTGCGTGGGACCGGCGGCAGGCCGCGAAGTGGCTGGCACGTTGTGCGGACCGCCCCGTGGAATTTATCGAGCAACCCGTGAAGCCCGAGGACGAGGCGACCCTGCTGGGCCTCGCGGCGGATTATCCGGTCAAGCTCGCGCTCGACGAATCCGTCACGGGGCTGGCGGCGGCGCAACGCTGGCAGGGACTCGGCTGGCCCGGCGTGTTCGTCATCAAGCCGGCGCTCGCCGGGCCGCTGGATGAAATCGCGGCGTGGGTCGCGGCGACGCGGGCCGACATCGTGCTGTCGAGCGCGATCGAGACGGCCCTGGGGCGCGCGGCGATCCTGCGCGCGGCGCTCACGCAGTCCTTGACGAAGCGCGCGCTCGGTTTCGGGGTGGAGGGAATATTCGGCGACCGGCGTTGGGACGGCCCGTTCCTCGGCGCCGTGCTGGATCAGAGCTGGAGCGACACCGTCAACCCGGAGGAATTATGGACCGTGCTGAACTAGCCAGGTTGCTGGGCGCTCCCGCGGGACAGGTGGCCGAGCCCCGGCGCGGATCGACCATCATTGCGGAAACCGATGCGGCGGGCTTCATGGCCGCGTTGACCGCGGCCACGGCGCAGGGCGGGGTGGTGCTGCTGGCCAATGACAGCTGGGGCGAGCACGAACGGCAGCAACTGGCGGTGTTGCGGGAGCAGGAGCAAATCACGCCGGCGACCGCGACCGGCAAGGGCTGGCTGTGCATTCCGACCGGCGGCACGGGCGGGGGGTTGAAATTCGCCCGGCACGACGAGGAAACCCTGGCGGCGGCGGTGCGCGGTTTTGTCCGGCATTTTAATTTGTCCCGGGTCAACGCCATGGGCGTGTTGCCGCTGTTTCACGTCAGTGGCCTGATGGCCTGGCTGCGCTGTGCCCTCACCGGCGGCGAATACCACCCGCTGGACTGGAAGGCCATCGAGGCCGGCCAGCTGCCGTTCCTGGCAGAGAAATCGGAAGGCTGGATGATTTCACTCGTGCCGACCCAGCTGGAGCGCTTGCTGCGCAGCGATGCGGCGGTCGCCTGGCTCCAGGGCTTCCGCCTCATCTTGCTGGGAGGCGGCCCGAGCTGGCCGGGTTTGCTGGAAAAAGCTGCGGCGGCGCGGCTGCCCCTGGCGCCGGGCTATGGCATGACCGAGACGGCGGCGATGGTCACGGCGCTGCGTCCGGAGGAATTCTTGGCCGGGGGGCGGAGCAGCGGCACCCCTCTGCCGCATGCGACCGTCAAGATTGACGCCGGGGAAACGATTGTCCTAGGCGGGGATTCGCTGTTCCGCGGTTACCATCCGCAGTGGCGGGACCGTTGGGACTTCGTCACCGAGGATCGCGGCCGGCTCGATGCGGACGGGCACCTGCATGTCGCCGGGCGGCGCGATGCCATCATCATCACGGGAGGGGAAAAGGTGGAGCCGGCGGAGATCGAGGCGGTTTTGCGCGGCACGGGCCAGTTCCCGGACCTCGTCGTGCTGGGCCTGCCCGACGCCCGGTGGGGGCAGCTCCTCGTGGTCGTCTATCCCGGCAGCGCGCACCCGGATTTCCACCCGGTGATCAAGGCGCTGAGCCACCTGGCGGACTACAAGCGCCCCAAAAGCTACATCCCGCTCGTCGGCCCTTGGCCGGCCAATTCGCAGGGCAAGGTGGACCGCGCCGAGCTCATCGGGCGCGTGGTGGCCCAGCAGAAGGTGCGGCGGTAAGGGCCGAAGCCGGATGGACAGAATTAACTGAATTGGAATAAATCCGGAAATACATTCTGTGAATTCTGTCTATCCTGCAACCCCGTGAACAAATCCGAGATCGCCGCCGTCCTGACCGAGATCGGCACCCTGCTGGAGCTGAAGGGCGAGAATCCGTTCAAGATCCGCGCTTACCAGGCCGGCGCCCGCATCGTCGAGGCGCTGAGTGAGGACGATCTCACGCAGCGCATCGGGGCCGGCACGCTGGAAGAGGTGAAGGGCATCGGCGAGGCGCTCGCGCAGAAGATCACGGAGCTGCACACGACCGGCCGGCTGGAGTTCTTCGAGAAACTGGCGGCGTCCGTCCCGGCGGGTTTGGTCGAGATCCTGCGCATTCCCGGCATCGGCGCGAAGAAGGCGCGGGCCCTGCAGGAAAAACTCGGCATCGACACGGTGGCCAAGCTCCGTGCGGCGTGCGCTGCAGGCGCGGTTGCGGCCTTGGACGGGTTTGGCGAAAAAACCCAGGAACGCATCCTCACCGGCATCCACAACCGCGAGGCCTACAACCAGCGTCACCTCTGGCTCACGGCAGCGGAGGCGGCGGCGCCCATTCTGACGGGCCTGCGGAAATTACCCGGAGTGGAGCGGGTGGAATCCTGCGGCAGCCTGCGGCGACGGATGGAGACCGTGGGGGATTTGGATTTTCTGGTCGCGATGACCGACCCGGCACCGATCGTCGAGTGGTTTGTCACGCAGCCCGCCGTCAAGGAGATCACCGCGCGCGGCGAGACCAAGGCGAGCGTGCGGCTGGATTCCGGCTTGCAGGCCGACCTGCGGCTTGTGCCGCCGGAGCAGTTTGTCTTCACGCTGCACCACCTCACCGGTTCGAAGGACCACAACGTCCAGATGCGCCACCGGGCACTGCAACGGGGACTGAGCATGAGCGAGTGGGGGCTGGTGCCGGCGGCGGGCGAGGGGACCGCAAAGGAGAAGGCCGAGCAACTGGGCCGGAAGACGGATATCAAGACCGAGGAACAGCTGTTCAAAAAACTTGGCTTGGCGTATATCCCGCCGGAATTGCGCGAGGGTCATGGCGAGATCGAAGCGGCGGAGCAGGACGCGCTGCCGCGGCTGGTCGAGGAGGGCGACATCCGGGGTGTGTTTCACAACCATACCACCGCCTCCGACGGGCACAACACGCTCGAGGAGATGACGGCGGCGGCGCAGGCGCTGGGCTTGGAATATCTCGGCATTGCCGACCACTCCAAATCGAGCGTGCAGGCGCGGGGGCTCAACGAGGAACGCCTCACGGCGCAGATCGCCGAGATCGGCCGGCTGAATGCGGCGAAGAAATTCAAGTGCCACGTCTTCACGGGCACCGAATGCGACATCCTGCCCGACGGGAAACTGGATTTCGACGCGGGGTTGCTCGCGCAACTGGATTACACCGTGGTGTCGGTGCACAGCTCCTTCCGGCAGGAGCGGGCCACAATGACCAAACGCATCATCCGCGCGATCGAGCAGCCGCACGTCACCATGCTCGGGCACCTCACCGGCCGGCTGCTGCTGGAGCGCGAGGGTTACGAGGTGGAGGTGGACAAGGTCATCGACGCGGCCATCGCGAACGGGGTCGTCATTGAGCTCAACGCCAATCCCTGGCGGCTCGACCTGGACTGGCGGCACTGGCGGAAGGCGGCCGAGTGCGGCCTGCTCTGCTCCATCAATCCCGATGCCCACCGCACGGAACAGCTCGCCTATTATACGCTCGGCGTCGGCCTGGCTCGCAAAGGCTGGCTGACAAGGGAAAACGTGGTGAATACCAAATCCCTCGCGGCGATAAAAAAGTGGCTGGCGGCGAGGAATACCTGAGGTGTGTTTGCAAAAGAGGTGGGAGCGGCTTTATGCCGCGACTGCATGGTGGCATCACTGGCAAAGTCGGGGCGTAAAGCCCTCCCACATTCCCACCACCGGATTTTGGATATTTTGCAAACACACCCTAGTCGCCGACCGTGATCGGAGTCGAACGACTCCGGCTTGGTTACTTTGGAGATCAAGGAAGGGGTGACGCTTGGGCCTGACGGGTTTGGTCAAATGTCCCGGGGATGTTTATTAGCCGTCCGGGATGTGAATCCGCGCTTCAGGTCCGGCGGTTGGAATTGTTCAAAACGAACTGAACTCAGCCGCCCCACCTGCCTGACTGCCGGGCGTGGCCTCCTGTGTCCTCAGTCTGCCGTCCGCTGGCTTGGTGCGGCCGCGTAACCGCCCGGCGGACGCCGTCGCTTTCGAAGATGCCATGGTCGATTCCCTCGTGGACGCGGCGGAGCTGCTCGGGCTGGTGCCGGAATACAGTCCGCACCTCGACTGAGATGGAGGAGCTTCAGTCGAGAACGCTCAACGCTGAACGATTAACTTTTAACGTTCAATGAGAGCGGTGATTGCGGGGCAGGCGCGCCGTTGTTGGCTGCTGCCAACCCGGTGTGCCCTGTTGATGTGTGCTCACCTCCTGGGGATCGTCCACCAACCTTCGCTGGGGCGTTTGTCCTGACGGTGTGTTGCGCGGAGAGGGCGGAGCACCCCTGCGAGCTGCGCCGCAGTTCCAGGCGAAGACTACGGACGGCGGAGGGCTGATGGGCGAGGCCCAAGAATTCATGGCTGACAACTGCTGGCTGACCGCTGACTACTAATCCCATGCATGTTGCCGGACACAAACAGCGCCCGCCGTTGCACCCGCAGGAGAAGTGGTTTCTGGGGATCATCCTGGTCCAGCTGATCTTCCTGCCGTGGGCCTTTGGGACGATGCATGTCTGGAGCCAGTTCGTAAGCCTGGGGCTGGGGGCTTTGAGCCTGGGAGTGGCGCTCTGGCCGAGATTTTATTCAACCGACCTGTGCGAGGGGCCGGAATTCCACCTGCGCAGCTGGCCGCGCCTGATCCGGTTTCCGCTTTTCTGGCTGGGCCTGGCGCTGTTCGCCTACCTGGGTTTGCAGGCGTGGAATCCCTCGTGGGTCTGGAACCGCAACGCCTCGACCTGGTGGCTGGTGCGGGTCAATGACAACCCGTGGCTGCCGACGTCCATCGAGACGCCCTTCGCGCGCTTCAACGTCTGGCGGCAGTTCATGATCTATGGGGCGACGTGGCTCACGGCCTGCGCGCTGTGGATCGGTCTCACCCGGCGCAAGAGTCTGCACATCCTGCTGGGAGCGCTGGTGGCCAATGCCTGCATCCTCGGCCTCGTGGGCTTTGTGCACAAGGCGAGCGGAGAGGCGCGGGTGCTCTGGCTGCAGGAGTTTCCGGGCGCTTCGTCCTTCGCCAGTTTCGTCTACCAGAACCATGCCGGAGCGTATTTCAGCCTGCTGAGTTTTGCGGCACTTGGCTTGGCGGTGTGGCATTTTTTCGAGGGCAGGAAACGCATGGCCCGCTCCACGCCGGCGGCGTTGTGGCTGATTGCCGCGCTGCTGCTGGTTTTCGCCGTGGTGTTCTCCTTGTCCCGCGGGGCCATCATCAGCCTGACCGTGTTTGGCCTGGCGGCGTTGATCGCGGTCCTGATCTTGCGCTTCACCTCTTCGACCCAGTCCACCATCCCGGCCATCGTGCCGGTGCTGGTCGCGCTGGGGGTGGTGGGCACCGTGGGGTGGATGGTGCGGCAGATCGATTTCTCGGCGGTCTATTTCAAGTTCGAGCAACTGTCCAAACTGCAGGCCAACGATCCGAGTGTGCTGAGCCGGAAGCTGGCCCGGGAATCGGCCACCGAAATGCTGGGGGAACATTGGGTGCGCGGGGTCGGCGCCGGAGGGTTCCGCTATCTGTTTCCGGAATACATCAAGCACAAGCCCCTGATCTATGAACGCGGCCAGCTTTTCTGGGAGCACGCCCACAATGACTGGCTGGAGATCCCGGTTGAGCTCGGCCTGACGGGTGTTCTGTTGCTGGCGGCGACGGCCGGCTGGCTGGGCTGGACTTGGATCAGGGGAGGCGGGTGGCGGCACCCGCTCGTGTTGTTGATCGGACTCGGTATCTGCCAGGTGATGGTTCATGCGGTGATGGACTTCCCATTCCAAAATCCGGCCATCCTGGTGACTTGGTGGGCGCTGCTGATCATCAGCCTGCGCTGGCTGGAACTGGACGGCGGGTTTCCGCCGCGGCAGTCCCACTGAGCGTGAAATTCCCACGAAAGACCTGGCTTGTGCTGCCGGCTGTCACCGGACTGGTATTGCTGGCTGCTTGCGGGCGAAAAGAGCCGGAAATGGATTTTCTCGTCTTTAACCATAACCAAGGGTGCGTTGTAAGCCTGCCGGAAAACCCAAGCCTTCAGGAGCAAAAGGCGGCCAAGCTGATCCAGCACACGCTGGCCAAAGCGTCGGGGCAGTCGAAAAAGATGTTCCCGATCCGGGTGCAGGAGCGGGCGAGCACCGGGTCCATCCGGCTCGAAGGCAGCAACCACCGCCGGGTGGGCGAACCCCGGCTCGGCGAGAATGTGGCCTGGCGGGTGCAACCGGGCCGGGTGGTGATCACAAGTTACCCGGCTGATGCCATCGAGGCCGCGACGGCGTGGTTCCTGGAGCAAACGACAGGGGCGCGTTGGTTCATGCCGGGAGAATTGGGCGAGCATGTGCCAGCGAGGGCGGAACTGCGTTTGCCGTTTGGCGAAAGGCATCATGCCCCGTCGTATATCTCACGCAGCCTGGGCCTGGGGGGTTCCTCTGAGGAAGGGGAATGGTGGAGCCGGAATCGTCTGCGGGCCTGGTTCAGGCATGGGCACGCCATGAGCGGACTCTTCAGCCCGGACGACCTGAGGCGGAATCCAGACTTCGCCTCGTTGGTCAATGGCGCGAAATATTTCCCGCCATCGACCAAGGAACAGAACTGGCAACCAAACATCGCGGCAGAGGGGGCGGCGGAACACGCTGCGGCCGTTTTGCTGCGCCGGCGCGAGTTTTCCTCCGCGATCGGAATGAATGACAGCATGCGCTTCGACCAGTCGGCCCGGACCCAGGAATTGCTTGGCGAGCCGCGTTGGTTCCGATTGCGGCCGGACTACTCCAAGCTGGTTTTTGGTTTTGTGAACGAGGTGGCGAAGCGCGTGCCCGGACGCTACCTCGGAGCCTATGCCTACGACTGGACCGAGGACACACCGGGATTCCCGATCGCACGCAACGTGGTGCCCTATTTGACGGCGGACCGCAGCGAATGGTTTGATCCGGCGTTGGCGGAGCAGGACCAGGCCCTGATCAAGCGTTGGGTGGCGGCCGGGCCGGAGGTCGTGGGGCTCTACGATTATTACTACGGTGCGCCGTTCCTCGTGCCGCGGCCGACGCTGTATGCGGTGGCGCAGTCGATCCCCTTTGCGCATGAGGCCGGGGTGCGGGCCTTCTATGCCGAGGTTTACCCCAACTGGGGGCTGGATGGCCCCAAGGCCTGGCTGGCGGCGCAGTTGTTGTGGGAGGCCACGGCCAAGCCCGATGACTTGCTGGACATCTACTATCGCGATTTCTGGCGCGAGGCGACGGGCCCGATGCGCGAGTATTTCAAACGGTGCGACCAGCAATGGCTGAACCAGCCGAAGCCTTCCTACTGGATCAAGTATTACAAGGATGAGCACCAGCACCTGCTTTTCCCTCCGGATGTCCGGCAGAAATTGCGGGCTTTGCTGGCCAGTGCCCGGCGGGCATCGACCACGGAGCTGACCCGGAAGCGGGTGGAGTTTTTCAGCAAGGCGTTCACGATGACCGAGGCGTTTTGCGAATGGGAGGAATCCAAGGAGCGGCTCTCGCGACTGGCGCTGCCCTCCGAACCCGCCCAAGGCCAGTTGCGCGAGGCTTGGATGAACTTTTCGGACAGTGACAAGCGACTGAAGCTGGTCCAGGCGCGGGTAACCAAGGAGGCACCTCTGGCCGTGAAAGCGAAAATCCTCGGCGATTACGAGCGGAACGACCCGCGGAGACGGGCGGCCTGGCGCCTCAAGGAGGCGCCCAACGTCGAACGCGCAACGCTCAACATCGAACGCGCAACGCCGCTACGACTCAGCGGCAAAGAATTGCTGGCCGACACGTCGTTGGCGCAGCTCCGGATCAACCCGCCGGTCGGAGCCATGGACTTGGAGTGGGTCGTGGCCGGTGCCTGGCGCGGGCACGGCGAGCCCTATCAGACGCGGAGGGTGAGCATCCTGCAAAAGCCGGACGGCGGCAGCCTGCTCATGCAAGGCTGCAAGCAGGAGACATTCTCCCAGTTCACGGCGGCGGAACCGGGCAAGTGGTATGTGGCCCGGGTGAAGTTGCGGGCCCGGGTGAGCCCGGGCAACATGACCTTCCTGATCTTGAATTTTCAGGATGAGGCCCGGTGGTCACTCGGCATGGGGGCGGTGGATCGCCTGCCCGAGGGGGAGTGGGGGCTGGGGACCCGCCTACGCGAAGCTACGGCGAGGCAAGCGGAGGACAGAGGTCAGATGACAGACCAAGACGTAGAACTCGTGGTCTGGACGCAGGCGCCGGCGAAGGCAAAATGGGTCGGCCTGGGGGTGCGGGCGTTGAACCAGGTGGGCGCCGATTACGCGGCATTCAGCGGCTTTTCGCTCCAGGCAATGGAGCCGTAACTGGCCCGCTCAGAGCGCCCGCGTGTAGCGGGCGGCGCGGGCTTGCGTTGAGGGGGCGGCGGGCTAGCTTGCCGGCATGTCGAGTGTCGCGCAGTCAACCCAGCTCATGGCCGGCCGGGAAAATCCGTTGGAGCCGCAGTTGCTGGCACTCTATCGGAGGGCAACGCCCGAGCAAAAATTGACGGCCGTGATGCAGCTGAATCAGGTCTTGCAAGGACTGAAGGAAGCACAGCTCACCGTCACCCGGCCAGAATGGTCCGGCGCGCAGCGGCAGGCGGAATTGCGGCGCTGGTGGCTGTCGGCCCGGGATTGAAAGATCCAGCCGCCATGTGGGACTGGCTGTTTCAGTTTATTGATCCCTTGGAGCAGGAGGGCTTTCCTTACGCTCTGGTCGGCTCTTTGGCCTCATCGATCTATGGCGAACCCCGGGCGACGAACGACCTTGATCTGGTCATCCAGATCGGGACGGATGACGCAGCCTGGAAGTGGCCGGACGACTGATCTGGGTGGCGGCGCCTGAAGCCGTGATCCTGCACAAGTTGCTTTTTCACCGTGAAGGTGGAGGGGAGAAGCACCTGCGTGATGTGCGCGCCATGATAGCGGCCTTGGGGACGGACCTGGACCGCCCGTGGCTGGAGGCCGAGGCGATGCGGCTGGGCCTCGGTCTGCCCAAGGAATGAGCATTTGACGTGACGGCACCTTGAGCCTGTTCGCTCAGAGTATCCGGGTATAGCGGGCGCCGCGCTCGTCCTCGAAGGTGAGCGAATTCGCGGTGATGCCAACCAGCTTCAGGCCCATGTCCGCCTCGACCACGCTGCCGATGCGGTAGACGCGGTCGTTCATGAGCACCTTGGCGTCCGTGGCCGAGGCCCGGATGCCGGCGACCTTGATGTTGTCGATGAATTGAACCGCCCGATTCTCGAGCTTCAGGGCGGGCGCCGGTTTCGCCGGCGCAGCCGGCTCAGTGGACGGAGAACGGGTGACAGAGGGCAGGGTTGGCTCGGATTTCTGGGCCACGTCACGTGCGATCGGTGTCACAACAGGTCTCGGTTCCCGGTCTGCGTTTTGTTGAGCCACCGCAACCGTCTCGACTTTAGGGGGTTTAGCGATCGGCAGGGCGAAAGTGACCGATGCGGACTGATCAGATGACTGAGACGTGGCAGCCTTCGCCAAGTCTACGGCTGGTTCGTCCGGCCGATGCGCGGCAGGCGAAGAGGACGGGGCGACGGACACCGGGTTTGCATCCGCGCTAGTTGCGGTCGGTGATGGGCGAAAGGCGAACCAGCCGCCGACCGCGAGGAAAAGCACGCCGGCACCGGCACCGGCCCAGATCTGCATCGGGTTGGGTCCGCCCGATTTGGAGCGGCGGGAAATGCTGGCCGCAGATTGACCGCCGACACTGGGCAGCGAGGCGAGCGGCGGGGCCTCGCCGGTCCGCTGCTTCTGGGCCTTCTTGAGCGCGTCGTTGATCAGGCTCATGGCACAAAATCGAGTTTACGAACAGCCAGTAGCCACCGTTCAATTGCCATCTGGTCAACCGCAGCTCGGGCAAATGGAAAATGGGAAATGGAAACTGAAAAATGAGCAATCATCTGGGATCAGTCCGTCAGTTTTTCCAGGTCCTTGGCGGCGCGGCGGGCATCCCAGTAGTTGACCTCGTCGGACTCGCGGATGAAGGCCGAGAGGATCGACTTGTCGCAAAGATTGTTGATGACGCGGGGGATTCCGCGCGAGGCCTTGAAGATGTGGCGCAGCGCCCACGGGGTGAAATGCGGCCGGCCCATGCTACCGGAGACGGTCAGGCGGTGGTGGATGTAGCGGTCCATCTCATCGCGGAAAAACGGTCGCAGCTCATAGTGGACCAGGATGCGCTGCCGGAGCTGCCGGAGTTCCTCGGCGGCGAGGCGGTCCTTCAGCTCGGTCTGGCCCATGAGAACGATCTGCAGGAGCTTCTGCTTGTCGGTCTCGAGATTGGAGAGGAGGCGCACCTGCTCGAAAACCTCGAAGGAAAGATTCTGCGCCTCGTCGATGATGAGGACGATCTCGCGGCCCTTGGCGATGCGGTCGAGCAACACCTGGTTCATCTGGGCGACGAGGTCGTTTTTGCTGCGCGCGAGATTGTGCTCGCCGAGCTCGGTGAGGATGGCCTTGAGCATCTGCGTCTCGGTGACGCGCGGGTTCAGGACCAGGGCGGTGTCGTAGTGATGGGAGTCGAGGTCGCCCAGAAACTTGCGGCAGAGGGTGGTCTTGCCGCAGCCGACCTCGCCGATCAGCACAATGAAGCCTTTTTTCTCCTGCACCCCGTATTTAAGGTGCTGCAGGGCCTCCTGATGGGTGGCGCTGAGATAGAGGAACTTCGGGTCGGGAGTGATGTGAAACGGCATCTCCGTAAAACCGTAGTAGCTTTGATACATCGCGTGGGCAACTATCTGGGCCGCACGGGAAAAAGCACGCCAAAAGCGCAGGAACGGCCTTGGAAAAACATTGCCGGTGCGGGGATTTTGGCCACGGATGATTTGGACAGAATCAACCGAATTCGGACCAAAGCATTTTACCCACGGATAACCCAGATGATGACGGAAGATTTTACCGGAGCAAACGGAGAGAACGGAGAGTCGGACCCAACCCTCCACGGTCTCTTTGCCGTTACCTCCTGCAGGCAACCGGTTCGGGGTGATTATCCGTAAACCCGTGATCAAAAGCTCCGAGATTCCTTCCCCTCCGTGAATATCAGCAAAGTGATCCTGGGAGTTTTCGGCACGCTTTTTGTGGCGGTGACCTTGTGGGCGCTGACCTTTTTCGTGCAGATGCATCGTGAGATCACGGCGCTCCGGGCCCAGGAAAGCCTGAATCAGCAGCGGCTGGCCGAGGCGGAGACGCGGCTCGTGGCGCAGGAGAAATATCTGGACCAATTGCGAAATGATCCGGTGCTCGTCGAGCGCCTCATCCGGGAGAAACTCGGCTACGCCAAGTCGCAGGAATTCGTTTTCCGGTTTGAGGACAAGGCGACGGAGCCGCCCCGCCCGTGATGGGGTTTTGGACAGAATCAACAAAATGAAGCTCCGCCATCCGGAATGAGCACTGATTCACTGATCGCCGCCTATCGGGCCGCCGGGCAAGGCCAAGTCTTTGCCTTCTGGGATTCGCTCAACCCGGCGGAGCGGGCCGAGCTGGCCGCCCAGGCCGCCGAGGTTGACCTGACTGAGCTGGCGCAATTGAACCGCACGCTGGTGCTGAAGTTAGCGGGCGGGCCGGGCGTCAACCTCGACGGTCTGGCTCCCGCGCCGTGCGAGCGCCGGCCGGAACACGGCGGAGACGCGGCCAAGTGGGCCGCGGCCAAAGCCACCGGCGAGGCGGCGTTGCGCGCCGGACGCGTCGCGGCCTTCACGGTGGCCGGCGGGCAGGGGACACGCCTCGGCTACGACGGACCGAAGGGCACTTTCGCGGTCACGCCGCTGAGAAAAAAATCACTCTTCCAGGTGTTCGCGGAAAAAATCAAAGCGGTCGGCCTGCGCCACGGCCGGCCGTTGCACTGGTTCATCATGACGAGCCACGCGAATCACGGGCCGACGGAGCAGTTCTTCGCGGCCAACAAATTCTTCGGCCTCGATCAGGGCCGCGTGCATTTCTTCCGGCAGGGACGGATGCCCGCGGTGGGCTTTGACGGCAAAATCCTCCTGGAGTCTCGTTCGGCCCTCGCGCTCAGCCCCGACGGCCATGGCGGTTCGCTCCGCGCCCTGCACCGCAGCGGGGCGCTGGATCTCATGGCGAAGGAGGAGATCGATACCATCAGCTACTTCCAGGTGGACAATCCACTGGTGCGCTGTGTGGACGCGGCGTTCATTGGGTTTCACCTCCAGGCGCGGGCGGGCATGTCGAGCAAGATGGTGCCCAAGGCCTACCCCGAGGAAAAAGTGGGACATTTCTGCCGACAGCAGGGCAAGGTCGTGGTCGTCGAATACAGCGACATGCCGATGGCGATGCAGCGGGAGACCAACCCCGACGGTTCGCTCCGTTACGGCGCCGGCAGTATCGCCATCCATGTCATCGACCGGGAATTTGCCCGGCGCATGGCGGGGCCCTCCTTCGCCAAGGCTTCGGAGGGTTCGTCCAGCCGCGGTGCGGCAGGCGAAGTGGCCGGGGATGCATCAATGCTGCCTTTTCATCGGGCCGACAAGAAAATCGCGACGATCGACGCGGCCGGCAAACCCGTGAAACCCGAGAAGGCCAACGGCGTGAAGTTCGAGATGTTTGTCTTCGATGCGCTGCCGTTTGCGGACAATTCCATCGTCATCGAGACGGCGCGGGCGGACGACTTCAGCCCGGTGAAAAACGCCGACGGCGTGGACTCGCCGCAGACGGCGCGGGATGATCAGCTCCGACAAGCCGCGCGGTGGTTGCGATCCGTGGGAGCGACGGTCGAAACGGACAGCAACGGCCGGCCAAAATCCGGCATAGAAATATCACCGCTCTTCGGCTATGACACCGACTCGTTCATCGAGCGTTGGCAGGGCCTGACGATCAAGCCATCGATCTCCGACGGGCTTTACCTCGAATAACATCCCATGAACTTCACGCAAAAGATCTCCCAAGCCACGAACGACGGCAAGTTGATGGCGAGCGCCGCGGGTAACCTGAATGATTGGCTGCAGGCCGGACTGCCCGCGTGGGCCCAGCAGAGCCTCCTCGAGCTCATCGAGCGCGGCGAGTGGGCCGAGCTCAACGACCGCTTTTACCGCTATCTCGAGTTTGGCACCGGCGGCATTCGCGGCCGGACGATCGGTCAAGTGGCGGCCCAGGCGGAAACGGGAACCCTCAGCCGCACCGGCTCGCCCGAGCATGCCAACATCGGCTGCAACCTGCTGAACGAATACACTCTGACCCGGGCGGTCATCGGCTTGCACCGCTACATGGCGAAATACCTCGCGAACCAAAACTGCCCGGCGAAACCCAAGATCGTCATCGCCCACGACGTGCGGCATTTCTCCCGCCACTTCTGCGAACTGACCGCCTCCACCTGGATTCGGCTCGGCGGCGAGGCGGTGATATTTGATGGTCCGCGTTCCACCCCCCAGCTGAGTTTCTCCGTGCGCTATCTCCAGGCGCACACGGGGGTCGTCATCACCGCCAGCCACAATCCGCCGCACGACAACGGCTTCAAGGCCTACTTCACCGACGGCGCCCAGGTCACCCCACCGCACGACAAGGGCATCATCGCCGAGGTGGACGCGGTGCCGCTCGCCGCAGTGCATGAATTCCTCACCAAGGACTTGGCGAAGGTCGTCACCCTGGGGCGGAAGGCCGACGACGATTATCTGGCCGCGGCCGCGCAGGCTCTGCTGGACAAAGACGCGCTGAAAAAAACGACGTTGAATTTGGTCTTCACCAACATCCACGGCGTCGGGGCCATCTCCTCGATCCCGCTGCTCCGCGACGCCGGGGCGAATGTTTCCGCGGTGCCCGAACAGCTGGCCTTTGACGCCCGCTTCCCGACAGTGAAGTCGCCCAATCCCGAGAACGCCGAGGCGCTGACGCTGGCGCTCGCATTGGCGGAGAAGGGCGGCCACGACCTCGTGATGGCGACCGATCCCGACGGCGACCGCATGGGCGCGGCGGTGCGGAACAAGGCGGGCAAAATGGATTTGCTCACAGGGAATCAGATCGGCGCCTTGCTGGCTGACTACCGGATCACCAAATACAAGGAGCTCGGCTGGATTCCGGCCGGGGGCACGCCGTCGGCGGCGATCATCAAGACCTTTGTCACCACGCCGCTGCAGGATGCGATCGGCCGCGGCCACGGCGTGAAGGTCATCAACACCCTGACCGGCTTCAAATGGATCGCGGGAAAGATGCGCGGCTACGAAGAGAAACTGGTCCAGGCGATGGGCGCGGGTTTCGACTACGATGCCACCCCGTTTCGCCAGCGCGCGGCCCTGCTGCAGAAGCACAGCACCTTTTATCTTTTCGGCACGGAGGAGAGTTACGGCTATCTACCCAACGACCTGCTGCGCGACAAGGACGGCAATGCGGCGTGTCTGATGTTCGCCGAAGTGGCGGCGTGGGTGAAGTCGCGCGGCCTGACGGTGCCGGAATACCTTGACGAGCTTTACCTTAAATTCGGTTTCTTCCTCGAGGGCGTCATCAACATCTATTTCGAAGGCGCCAGCGGGGCGGCGAAGATCAAACGCATCCTCGACAGCTACCGTTCCGCTCCGCCCACGGCGTTTGGCGACACGAAGGTCACGAAATTCCAAGACTTCGGCCGCGAGAAATTCTACGACGCCGACAACGAACTCATCCCCGCGCAGGATCTCTATCTCGTCACGCTGGCGAACGGCTATTCCTTTGCCGCGCGCGGCAGCGGCACCGAGCCCAAGATGAAGTTCTACCTTTTCGCGCAGGAACCGTTAACAGTGGCCGACCCGTCTTCACCGGGCTTCGACGCGGCAAGTCTGCCCGCCCGGAAGGCTGACGCACTTCTGGCCGCCAAGGCGAAGGCCAAGGCCACGCTCGACCGCCTCAAGGCCCTGATCGAGACCGACGCCCGGAAACGGGCCGAAGGGTGAACGGTGTCGCCGGTGCCGGAGGCAGAGTCTGGTCAGGGGCGGGGAATGGTGTTTCCGGCTGCCAGCGGCATATTTGCGGGATTTGGAGTTGCCGTCGGCTGCTTCATTCCGTGTGCTTGGGTGATGGATGGATGCTTAGCGCCAGCGCCACATCGGATCACAACTTTGTCATTGCCGCGCGCCGGGGCATTTTCGACAGAACCTGCCGGCCGGCTGCATTTTGGCACTGGGCAAAGTGATTGCCTGGTGACCGACACCCTCTGAGCCGGGTAATCATGCACTAGCCCGGCGATCCTCATTTTTTAGTCAACCCACACCCACGCATGAAACGACAGATATTCATCTCCAAAGACAACCAACCCCATGGTCCGTTTAACGACGAGGAGCTGGGGCAGAAATTGATCATCGGCGAAATCGAGACGCATACGCTCGCCTGCGAGGAAGGAGCGCCGGCGTGGAAACCGGTGAGCGAGGTGCTGGATCCGCAGTTTGTGAGCAAGGTGCTGGAATTCCGCCGCGCGAGCCAGGCGCTGTCCGCCTCGATGGCGGGCAGCATGGTGCCGCAGCCCGCCCGCCCGCAGATGCCCGCGATGAGCGTGCTCGAACCTGACGGCCGTCCGGTGCAGGTGCCCGGTGCGCCTGCGCCGAGCATGGTGCTCACCAGCCTGCCCATGCCGGCCCAGCCGGGGGCGATGGCTCCCACGCCGGGTTCCGGCACCGCTTCCATTCATCATTCCTAC
The DNA here is from genome assembly GCA_031387725.1 of Verrucomicrobiota bacterium. Lineage (GTDB taxonomy): Bacteria > Verrucomicrobiota > Verrucomicrobiia > Opitutales > Opitutaceae > Lacunisphaera. The sequence continues at coordinate 69,880 of JANNDM010000125.1, forward strand.
GCCTCCGGCGCTTCCGTCCGGCCCTCCGCGCCGGTGAGTCTGGCTGAGGAGACGGTGGGTCGCGAGCCGGCGGGACAGTCCGCCGGCCGGCCGCGCTGGCAGATCTTCGCGGGCGCCGCCGCGGTGCTGGCCGTTGTCGGGGCCGCAGCCTGGGGGCCAGTGAGCACGCGATTGAAGGCGCGGAGTGAATTTTCCCACGCCCAGGCCGCACTGGCCGGCGGCCGCTTCGCCGAGGCCATGGTGGCGGCGCGTGCGGCAAACATGCTGATGCCGGACTCCGCCATCTACCTGAACGCGTGGCAGGAAGCCCGGCGCCGGGCCATCGAGGACCTCAAGGCCGGAGCAGTGAAGGGGCCGGCGCTGGATTACCTCGTGTCCGGCCGGGAGTTTCTCACGAAATACGACGGCGCGCTGGGTGAAGAGGGGTTGTCCGTGACCCGTGGCTGGCTGGCCGAGAACGAACCGGCCGCGCTGCAACAGGTCAAGGAGGGCTTTGACGGCGACATGCCCGGGTTGACCGCGCTGTTGTCCGCTCATGAGGGGAAATTGTCCTCTTATTTCACGGGGAAAGAAAATCTGGCGGAGGCCCGCCGGCTGCACGACCAGTGGCAGGCCTTGCGCAACGCCTACAAGGCTTGGGAGGCCAACCAGCAGATCGAGGCGGTGGAACTGATGGCCAAGGTGCCCGAAGACCTGCAGAAAGGCGCGGCCTTCACCGCGCTCCAAACCGAGACCCAGCAGCTCCGGGACAGCGTGCTCGAGAAACTCCACGGAGCGACCGACCTCGCCGCCGGCAAGCATTTCATCGAGGCGATGCCGATCCTGGACGAATTGGACGTCCATGCCAGGTGGGTGCCCGAGATCAAGCAGCAGAAGCAGCGCCTGCAGCTGTCGGGGGAAAACTACTACGCCGCCCAGCTGGTCGGGGCCGTGCGCGCCAAAAACGCCGCCGGCACGCGCGAGAACCTGAAAAATTACATGCAATACCGCCGCCGGCCGCTGACCGACGCGCAGCTGACGGAGTTTCTCGAGACGCGGGATTTCACCGGCTACCTCTCGAAGCTGAACGATTACGGCCTGCGTCCGCGCGGCAAGGCGGCGCGCCAGAACTACGCCGACGTGGTCCTTATCGCGTCAAACCTGCCCAACTTCACCAACCCGGACGAAGCGCGAAGCTTCCTCGCGACCGCCTACTCCGACTGGGCCAAGGCGGAGCTGGAGCAGGGGCGCTCGAGCCCGGCGTGTTATCTCGCCCTGCTGGCGGGCAAATACGGGCACGCCACGGCCAACGAGCTGTTTGAGACCGCGCACGAGAAGATCCTCGCCGAGTTCACCTTCGCCATCCGCGCCCAGCCGCTGGCCATCAACGCGCCCAAGGCCTCGAAGTCCTTCGGCGGCCAGGTGGAGCTCGACGCCTTGAACGCCATCCGTAACACCCTGCCGGGTTGGCTGAAATGGCAGACCCCGGAGAACACCACGGCCGGCGAGCCCGAGCCGCTGACACTCGTGAAATTCACGCCCTTGCTGGCCGAGTTCAACCGCCGGAACGACCGCGTCGCGCGCAATGCGACGGGCCGCTACAAGTTTCCCGACATCATCGAGGACAACCCCGAGTGGTATAAGGCGCAGGAACAGGTCTCCTACGCGCAGAACGCCCTCGCGCAGGCGCAGAGTTCCTACGCGCAGGCCAAGGCGTCGGCCGACTCGATGGCGGCGACGGCGGCCAACGACACTTCAGGGGTGGGGCTGTTCGGCGCGCTCATGGGCACGGTGGTTTCGGCGGTGTCGGATGGCGAGGTGCAGAAGGCCCGCCAGGAACTTTCCGCGGCCCAGGGCCGATTCTCCCGCACGCCCGCCCGGACCAGCCGGGCTGACGTCCGCGATCTGAACTGGACGGAATTTGATTTCACCAGCGATTTCAGCACGACCTTCAAACTGGAGTTCAAGGTCGGGGACAAGGCGATCCTCAGCCGCGCCCTGACCGCCGCCACGCAGCACAAGAGCATGGAGCGGGAAAGCGCCCACAACGGCGTGATTGCCGCCGTGCAACGCCAGGAGCCCAACCTGGACGAAATCGAGAGCGCACTCCTGGAGAAGATCCGGCCGCAGGTGCAGGCCCTCGGCACACCGGCGTTTCTCGGCCAGCTCAAGGGCAGTTTCGCGAGTTATATCGCCCAGCAGTCCGGGACGATCGACGCCGAGGCGCAGGCCAACGCCCTCATCGGCTTCGAGCTGCTGTGGTGGAAGCATCCGCTGTTCAACGCCGCGGCCCTGCGCTCGCCCGACCTGCTCGGCCGCTTTGGCGACGTCATCAACTGAGCCGCTGTTCCTCCGCATGATTCTCGGCATTGATTTCGGCACCAACCAGCTCAGTGCCGCCTGGATCGGACCCGACGGGTCGCCGGCGCTCGTGCCGGACAAGCACGATCCCGAGACTTTTGCGACCCCGGTCTGTATCTGTCTGGAGGGTGATCGTGCGCATGTCGGCCGCGCCGCCGACCTGCTGGCCGACGACAACGCCACCTGGCCTGCAGCCCGCCGGATGAAGGCGGCCTGGGGGACGGGCTCCGGGGTGATGACCGACAGTCGCGGCGCGGCGTGGCTGCCGGAAACGGCCATCACCCTGCTGCTGCGCAAAATTGTCGACGACGCGAAACTGGTGCTCGGTCGACGGCCGGAACGGGCGGTCATCACCGTGCCCGCTAATTTCACCGCCGCCGAGCGGCAGGCGGTCTGGCGCGCCGCCGACTGGGCCGGATTCAGCCAAGTCGGTCTGATTGAAGACGGGCTGGCCGCAGCACGCTTTCTCGCCACCGGCGACACAACACCGTCCGGTCCGATCCTGCTGCTCGCCGCCGGAGTGCGCCAAATCGAGGCCCGGGTGCTGACTGCGGCGGAGGGGGAAATAAAGACCCTCGGCATGGCCGCCGGCCATGGGGGCGAAGGGGAATTGCACGAGCAGTTGCTGGCGACCATCGCCGCTTTGGTCGGAGTGGGGGCGGACGGCCCGGCGCGGACAACATTCCAGCGCGCCGCGGAAAGGCAGCTGCCGAAATTGCTCAAGCCGGCGGGACGGGAGATCGAGCAGGTGTTTTTTCAGCGCGGCCGCCCGTTCATTGTTAATCTCCTGCCGGCCCATATCACCCGGGCCGCAGCCCCGGCCATGGGCAAAATTCTCGCCGTGGCGGATGAAGCCTTGCAGAAAGCCGGACTCGGCTGGCGGGATCTGGCGATGATCTGGCCGGTGGGTTGCTGCGCGCTGCAACCGCAACTGCTGGTCACTCTCGGGGAACGCTGGGGGCGGGCCGTGACCGCGCGACAACCGCTGCAGGCGGCGGCGTTTGGCGCCGCCTCGCACGGCGCGGATCTTGCGGCCGGCAAACCTTGGCGCGGCCTGCCGGCGGCGCCGGGCCGGCCGGGTGCCGCCTTCGGCTTGCGCATCCGCGACGCGGCCGGCCAGGCGAGTTTTGAAGAGCTCATTGCCGCGACGGCGGCGCGTCCGGCCAAGGCCACCAGGCAATTCATGACGACACGGGCGGATCAGGTGCGCATGGTGTTCGAGCTGGCCTTCAAGGATGGCGCGGGTGTCGAGCCCGCGGGGGTGCTGGCCTTCGGTCCGATCAGTCGGCCGCGCCTGAATCTGGCGATCGATCTGCAGGTCACGCTCGATGAGCGCGGCGAATTGACCGTGGAAGCCGTGGAGGCGGCAAGCGGCGCCAAGCTGCCCCGCACCGTCGTGACCAAGGGCATGTCCTCGGAGATATTTGTGCAACAGCGAGGCTTGCTCGATAACCTGCGGGTGAGCTGACATCATGAACACCGATGCCGCCCGCCAACTCCTTGGTCTGACCGCCGACCGGTGCACCCCGGCCGAGGTGGAGGCGGCGTGGGCCGCGCGTGCCGGCACTTATGAGCCGCGGTTGGCATCCGCCGATGCCGCCACCACCACGCAACTGGAGCAGGAACTCGCCCAGTTGCTGGCCGCCAAGTCGCAGCTGCTGGCCGCGTGGCCGGCCGCTTCCGCGTTGCCACCGATGTCAGCGGTGGATCGGAGTGTCTCGCGGCGCCCGGGCGGGCCGGTCCCGCTGCCCCCTCCGCAACCGGGTGCGACCGAGGCGATCAACTCGATCAATTTTGCCATGGGCACGCTGCTGGCCAACCGCTATGAAATCCGCGGACTGCTCGGCCAAGGCGGCATGGGCGTGGTCTATACGGCTTGCGACCGGTTGAAGCGGAACGAGGAGATCGCGGTCAAGGTGCTCACGCCGGCCCTCGTCTCCAACCATTCGGCCAAGGAGCGGTTTATCAACGAGGCCATCATCGCCACCCGGCTCAACCACCCGGGCATCGTCAAGGTGCACTCGCCCGAGCAGCACGGCGACCTCATCTTCCTCACCATGGAGAAACTGGAGGGCCGCTCGTTGCGGCAGGTGCTGTTCGACTGCCAGACCCGCGGGACTCAGCTGGCCGTGGCCGAGATCCTCCGCATCGCCCGGGCCCTGTGCGACGCGCTTCATTACGCGCACAAGATGCCGACGCCGATCGTGCATCGCGACATCAAACCGGAAAACGTCTTCATCTGCCTGGACGGCAGCATGCGCCTCATGGACTTCGGTCTCGCGCAGAACCTGGCCGGCCCGCAGCTCACGGCCGTCGCCACCACGATGGGCACGATGCATTATATGGCGCCGGAGCAGTCGGGGGATGCGCGCAACGTCGACCACCGCGCCGACCAATACGCCTTTGCGGTCACCCTCTACGAGATGCTGGTGGGCCGGGTGCCGCAGGGAAAATTCCAGGAACCACGCGCGCTGCGCAAGGGCGTCTCCGCCACCCTGAGCAATGCCGTCATGCGCGGCCTCAACACGGCGCCGGGCAAACGGTTTCCCGACATGGCCGCGTTCCGCACGCAGCTGGTCGAGAAGGACGGGGGCATCAGCCACTGGCTGGCGCCGGAAAACCGGGACATGGCGCTCACGGCGGCGTTTGTCGTGCTGCTGCTCGGTGGCGCGGCCTACTTGGCGTTCGGCGGGAGCAGTCCACCGGCCCAGGTGGCGCCACCCCTTTCGCTTTCCAGCACCACCAACCCCGCGCGGTCGGGCGGCGGTGCCACGACTCCGGCACAAACCGGCGGAATTTCGGTGGTCACCACGCCGGCCGGTGCCGAGGTGACGGTCGGCAGCCAATACGCGGCCAACAGCCCGGCGCGATTCACCAACGTCCCGGTGGGCCGCTATCCGGTGAAAGTGTTGCTGAGAAATTACAAGGAGGTCACCTTCGAGGTGGAAGTGGTGGCGGGGACCTTCGTGTCGAAAAATCTGACGCTGGAGCCGCGGCTCGTGGTGGATTCGCCCGGCGATTTCTACAACCAGACCCTGCGGATCATGCAGGAAGCCGACGAAAGCAAGCGGCAGGGCAAGGGCGCGGTGGCCGCGCAGAAATGGACCGAAGCCCTCGAGCGCCTGAAGTTTCTCTCCGCCCAAAACAAGACCTGGCAGCCGCTGGTCGTCTCCCAGCGCATCCGCGAGTGCGAGGCCAACCTGCGAAAAAACCCCTGAGCGATGAGTCCCGATCTGCAAAACCGCTTCGCCGAACTGGCCGCCGAATTTGAGCGCGGGCAGGCCGAGCAGCCGCTCGGGCAATACCTCACGGCGCTCGGCGCCGAATTTCGCGGACCGCCGCGGGCCATCCTGGTGCCGTTACCGTCCACCACCGCGCGGTCCTGGCTGCCGGCGGGCGAGGGCGGCTTGGTGCACCGCTCGACTCCCGGGGCACAATGGGACTGGCTGGTCGTGACCGACCCGGCCGCCGCGCTGGCTGATGTGGCCAGCTGGAACCGGCTCGCCGGCCACTCGCCCCTTGTGGTGGTTGTGTGCGACGACGCCCTCGCGGCGCTGCCAGGCGAGGCCTACGATTTGCTCCATGCGCTCTCCGGCGTGCGCAAGCGTGGGGTGACGCTGACCCTTGCGCCGCACGCGACCCCGACCGGGGTGCCGGTAACTTTTCTCCCGGCCCTGCCCGTCGCGGCTTTTGACCCGGCGGCGGATTGGACGACGGCCTTGAAGGTTCGTCCGCCCGATTTTACCGAGCAGATCCGCGGCTTGCTGGAAGGATTCGCCGCCGAGCGGGCGGCATTGCCGCTGGCGGCACGCATCGAGCAGGCCCGGGCAAAGGCCGTCGCGCAGCGCGCGGTGCTGGACCAGCGGCAGGCCCAGATGATGTCACAGCGCGATGCCGGCACGGGCCGGCAACGGATCGACAAGGCGAAGGAGGCCTGCCTGCTGGTGCTTGAGACGCAGGAGAAAGAGCTGGCCGAGGAGTCGCGCAGCTTCCTGGCCGCCAAGGGCGCCGGCACCACCAAGCTCAAGGCCTTGCTGGACCAGGTTGGCGAGGGGCTCATCCACGAGGAATTGCGGCCGAAGGTCTGCATCCTGACCGTGGAGGAGGGACAGGTGCAGCTGTTGCTGAAGCAGGTGGAGAATCTTTTTTGGACAAAGGCCCGCGAGAGTTTTGCGTCGGGCGACGCCAAGGTCGCGGCGGCGTTCGCGGATTTCAGCCGGGAGCTGCACGCGGTGCTGCCGGAGGCCGTCGCCCCCACGGCCACGGGCTTTGACCAGAGCAAGGTGACCCGCAGCCTCGAGACCATGGTGCACGCCAACGTCACCTATCGCGGTGAACTCCCCGTGAAGGGTTTCTTCGAGCGCATCCAGGCGAGCCGGCAGGTGGTGTTCTTTGTCGTCGGCCTGTTCTCGCTCGTGGGGGCCAGCGCCTTTGCGCGCAATCCGGCGGTCATCATGGTGACGCTGGCGCTGTTCTCCGTCATGCTCTTCAAGACGGCGCGTGACTTCAAGGTCGAGGCGGCGGAGGCCCGGGAACGCGAGTTGCAACGCATCATTGACCTCTTGCGCACGCAGCTCCGGCAGCTTTTGCAGGAGATGGAAGGAGTGAAGGCCAACGCCTGGCGCGAACATCTCCAAGTCCAGCGGCGGGCGCTGGCCACGACCCTCGACCAGGCGTTGCGCGACGCCGCGACGAACCAGACCAAGGAGATGGAAGAAGAGCGTCAGAAGGTGCAGCTCAAGCTCCGCGGCCTCGACAAGCTCACGCGCGACCTCGGCACGCTGGAGCAGAAACTGCAGGCGCTGATGAACCCGATCCGCCAGAACCGCTCCAAGTTGGAGATGTCCTTCAGCCAGGCGCTGCGGGGCTAGGCGGCCTTGTCATCCAGCAAGGTGCGCAGTTTCCGGACGCGCGCCTCGACCTGGGCCGGCGTGGCGTTGGCGGGAAGTTCGAGGAGCTGGGCGGCGTCGAGGGTTGTCATGGGCTGGGAGTAATTGAGTGGTCGGTCACTCACCATGCACTGTCAGGAACGCGATTGTATGTCCCACTCCATCCAGACCACAAGCCGCTACCCACCCAGTTTAACTTACCGTTCTCTATTTTGATTACACCGACTTTATGGGTTTGATCGCCGTATTGCAGCGTGAGGTTGCTGGTGTCTGGGTCGAAGTCTATTATGTCATAAGCATATTTCGGCACCATCGTGATATTCGTTTCCATCAAAGGCCTGCCGAGTTTGAACCGCAAACGAATCGATCCGCCGAATATTCCCTTCTTCCAAACTCCGTCGGCTCGTTGCACAAAATCAGCGATAGCCTCCTGTTTCGTTAATTTCTCGTGTTGGAGCGTGCCGGAGATTTCCAGCAGCCCGGCGGGTTGGAGTATGCCGCTGAATTGAGCCGTAATGTATCGGTCGAGCTTGAACTCCAATTCCACCTTGCCCGGGCCCACCTCCGGAACAGTCAGGGGCGTGACGCCAAGTTTTGTGCCGTGCCGCCAAATCTCGGCCCCCGTAGGATTGGAGGTGACTTTCACGCTGCCGGGAGCAGGAAACACCCCGGGCAAGGACGCGGCTTGGCCGGCTTTGACGGTCACGTTGCTTTTCAGCTCCACCCAGCCTTCGCGCTGGAAGATCGCGGTGTAGTCGCCGGGGGCGACATCCGCCAACGTTGCGGGCGTGCGACCGCGTTCCGTGCGGCCCGGGCCGGTGAGCACAAAGTCGAGTCCCGATGGCGTGCTCGTGACGCTGAGAGCTCCGCCGGTGAGATTCGCCGAGGCGATTGCGGTTTCCGTCCGCGCGACCGTCACGGCCTGCATTTTCTCCGGCCAGCCGTCGCGCTTGAAAGTGATGGTGGTGTTGCCGAGCGGGACCTCGGGCAGGTCCGCGGGCGTCCGGCCTTCGCTCGTGCGGCCATAAACATCGGTGAGAGTGAAGTTGACCCCGGCCGGCTCCGAGTTCACCCGCAGTTTTCCGGTGAGCACGAGCAGTTCGTCGCGCGCCCGGCCGATGTCATTCTGCAATTGCCTCACCGTCTTGGCGTAGGCCTCCACGAGCGGCGTGGCGCTATCGATCGAACGTGAGGTCAGAACCTCCATGACTTGGCTCCGCGCGGCCTTGGCCGGATGGCCGGGGAGATTGTCTTTGAACCAGGCGAGATAGCGTTCCTGTGCTTGCAGCTGGGTCGCGAGGGCGCGCCACTCGGGCGAGGCGGAGCCTTTGCCCGCCGCCGCCAGTTCGTCCTGCTTGATCTTCATCTCGGCAAGGGCGCGTTCGGAGGCCAGCTGGCTGCGCTGGGCGGAGTCGTAAGAGGCGTGGATTTCCGCTACGCGGGCACGCAGGGCCGCGAGCTCCTTGTCCTTTTTGTCGCGCCCGGCTTTTTCGGCGGCGGTGATCCGGGCTTTCTCCTGCTGCGCAACCGAATCGGCTCTCTGCTTGGCTTCGACCTCGAGGCGCGCCTTCTCGGCGTTGTCCGCCTGGATCTTCATGAACAGCCAGCCGCCGGCCGCGAGGACGATGACCGCTGCGATCACGCCGAGGAGCAGGCTCTTGCCGCCGGATTTTTTCGCCGGGGTGACTGGCGCAGGCGGAACCGCCTGCACCAGCACCTGCATCGCAAGAGGGGGCAGGGAGGAACGCGGGGACGATGTGGGCAGGGGCGGCAACGACGGTGCGGGAACCTGCGCGGGCAGCGGTGGCAACCGGGATGGATTGGCCATCGCCGTGGGAGCGGAAGTGAGTCCGGGCAGAGCCGCCGTGTCGGCGGAGAGGATGAGGGTCTCGAACGCCGTGGTGATCTCGGCGAACGAAGAGCGGTATTTTGCCTGCAGGCCCGGCGTGAGTGCCTTAGCGATTTTTTCCTCCAGCATGGCGCGCAATTCCCGGAAGCGCGCCTCGATCTGGGCCGGCGTGGCGTCGCCCGCAAGCTGGAGGATCTGGGCGGCTTCGGCGGTGGTCATGGGCTCTTCTTATTGTAGCGCTCGAAATCCTTGCGCTGGTGGTATTGCCACATGATTTGCGACAGGACCTGCAAGCGATCGAGGCCGGGCTTGGCCTGCTCAATAAGGTCATCCCATTGGGCCTCCGGAGCCCGTTTGACTTGGGCCGCAATCCGCTGGGAAGAAACCGAACTATACTCGGGAACCTTGATCATGCGTTTTTGATATTGCTCGGCTTCGTCGAACCGGCCGAGGCGGCCCAAGGCCAAGGTTATGCTCTGATAGGCATTATCGAGCAGGTCGGGCTTCTCGCTCTTGATGGTCTGCAGGGCGCGGTCCAGGGAATTATTGTCGCCCAGCGCGATGAACATCGGGGCGGCAGAGAGCAACCGGTAGACGCCCTCTTTGTTGAAAGCGACTTTGAGGTTGGCCGCCACCTGGCGCGCCCGGTCCATCTGGCCAAGTTCGACGAGAATCTGGACGGCATCAAACCGGTCAGTGGCATAATCCGCGGTGTCGAACTGCGTGACTTTGCTGATCGCCAGGCCGGCTTCGCGGTTCAGGTTGTAAACCAGATACATTCGAGCCAGATGCCGGTAGGCGTCGCTGCGCTTTGGTTTCTCCTTCTTGTCGGCCAGGCTGGCGGCCCATTTTTCGGCCAAGGTGAAATTCTGGACGCTAACGGCCTGCATGATCAGGACAAACAAGCTGTCGGCGCTGTCGAAGTATTCCGTCTCAGCCAGCTTGGCCAGGCGGCGCGGGGTTTCGAAATCGCCCAGCTCCATGAAAGCGGCGACCAGGCTGTATAATTCTCCCCAGTCAACCTTGCCCGAGAATCCGGCGAATTCCCGCTGGGCGGCCGCCAAGTCGCCTTTGGCCAGAGCGATCTTGGCGGGAGTCAGCTGCCTGGCGGTGGCGCCGTTGTTTACATACTCCTGCACCGTCTGGTTTTGAAAGTCGGAATTGGGATCCCGGGCGAGCGTGGCGATGCGCCGGGCCTCGGCTTCGTTCCCCGCCTGCTTGTAAAGGCCCGCGACGAGGCCCCGGTAAATCCAATCATCCGGCGCATTGAACCAGTTCGACATGGCATCCACCGTCTTCGAAAACAGATCGGGATAAATGCAGAAATTGGCCGCGCTGTGCACCGCTTCCTTTTGCTTTTGCGGATCGGTGATCGAGGCCAGCAGGGGGATCGCTTCCTCCACCCAGGCGCGGCCGCGGTTAAAATCCGCCCGGGCGATCTTATGGCCATACATGACCAAGGTTAAGGCGCTCAGTCTCTCCTGCGGGTCTCGGATCTCCCGGCAGGCGGCGAGGTGACGGTTGAGGAGGGATTGTAGAATCGCCGGGGGCAGGTTTTCGATTTTGGGCGCGGTCATGATCAGACCGAACAGCTGGTTGGCGCGGTCCTTGGGGTTTTCCACCAACGCAAGGTTTTCTATGATGGCTTCCATCAAGGCCACCTGGTCATTGCCAAATCCCGCGGAGAGGGTGGCGCTTAACTTGAGCGGTTGGCCGGCCTCGATCCGGCCGGAGAGTTTCTGGTTTTTGAATTTCTTCAGCTTGAGGCGCAGCTCGATATCGCCCGGCGGCATCTGCGCCACCTCCAGCGGGGTGACCCCGAGCACCTCCTCCCCGCGAAACACCTGGGCGCCTGCGGGGACCGTCTCCACTTTGAGCGAGCCGACGGGGAACTTGGCGGCGAAAGTCTCGGTGCCGGGGCGAAGATCAACGCTGTATTCCTGATCCGGCCAGCCAGCGCGGTGGAATTTAACCATGACCTTGCCAAAAGCCACGTCGGCCAGCGCCGCCGGGGCGGAGCCGGATTGCTCGATCCCAAAGGAGTCGATGGTCTGCCACGTCGTGCCATCGAGGTTCGACGACAGGCTGAGCGGGCCTGTGACCGCGATACCAGCCTTGGCGGTCGCGATTTCCTTCTTCAACTGGCCGAGGGACTCGGCATAGGCGTCCGCCGCCTTGGCCGTCGCCTCGATCGCGCGGCTGCCCAAGGCGGCTTCGGCCCTTGAGCGCGCCGCCTTGGCCGGATGCGCCGGCAGATGCTCGTTGAGCCACGCCACATAGGATTCCTGGGCCTCGATGCGCGCCGCGAGCGATCGCAAGGTTGATGCCGAATCCGACTTTCCCTCGGCGGCGAGGGCGCTTTCACTCTTCTTCAGAGTGGCGACTTCCGCTTCGGCCGCCAGCCGGCCGCGCATGACCGAGTCGAACGAAGCATTGAGCTCGCCAAGGCGGATGCGCAGGACCGCGAGTTCCCTGTCTTTTCGCTCCCGCTCGGCCTTTTCGGCGGCGGCCACGCGGGCCTTTTCCTCGGCCTCGGCTTTTTGCCGGGCCACTTCCGCCTGGGCGCGGGCCTCGGCCTCTACGCGGGCCTTCTCGGCGTTGCCCGCCTGGATCTTCCTCACCAGCCAGCCGCCGACGCCGAGGACCACCACCGCTGCGACTACGCCGATGAGCAGGCCTTTGCCACCGGATTTTTTCGCCGGCACAATTGCCGCCGGTTGGACCGGCTGCATCGGCGCCGACATTGGAAGCGGTGGGAGCGCGGCGCTGGTGGCATAAGCTGCCAGTGGCGTGCTGGCGGGAAGCGGAGGCAGGGACGGTCGTGCCGTCTGCGATGGGAGTGGCGGGAGCGACGGCGCGGGAACCTGCGAGGGCAGCGGCGGCAATTTCGTGCTGCTGGCGCCGGGGGTTGAGGCCACACCAGACAGTCCGGGCAGAGCCGCCGTGTCGGCGGCGAGGATCAGGGTCTCGAAGGCCGTGGTGATTTCGGCGAACGAGGAGCGGTATTTTGCCTGCAGACCCGGTGTCAGGGCCTTGGCGATCTTGTCCTCCAGGGCGGCGCGCAGCTCGCGGAAACGCGTCTCAATCTGGGCCGGAGTGGCGTTGGCGGGAAGGTCGAGGAGCCTGGCGGCTTCAGCTGGGGACATTGAAAAAGAATCAACCTATCACTGACGAGCGGCCATGGCGGCGGCATTGTAGGCGTCATTCGCAGAACTTTGGGCGCGATGGGCGGCATCGAGTGCGGTCTGTGCATGGATTATCGTGCTGTTTGCATTAGCCTGTGCTCCAGTCTCAAAAGCCGAAGCCTGGCCGGCTGATTTCTCCGCATTTTGTTCAAATTCATGGGTGTGTTTGGCATGTTCAACAGCCTGCTCCAGCGCTTTGCTCGCCATGCTCTCATAAGTTTGTGCATTGGTCATGGCGGCCTTTGCATCGGTCTCATGCTCCTTTGCCGCAGTATGGGCGGCAAGGGCCGCCTTTTGGTGTTCCAGAGCTTCCTTCATAGCGGCGCTCGCAGCCACCTCGTGGAGTTTGGCCTCCTTCACCGCGGTGTTGAGTTCAGTCATCAATTGCGTGATGGTGGCCGTGGTCTGGGCTGCGGTTTGATTGGCGGTAACCACGGCTTGCTGGTGGGCCTTTTCTGCTCCGTCGGCCTCATCCTTAGCATGGCGATGTGCATCGGCTGCGTCTCGAGCTGAAGTGCTGGCCGAACTGTGGGCGAGAGCCGCGGCGCCGGCGTCGCTGCTGGCCTTGACGTGCTCCGCGGCGGTATCATCGGCTGCTTGCTTGGCGCGGGTGTGCTCATTGCCGGCGGCATCGGCCTCGTTTTTGGCGCGTCCATGCTCTCCGGCGGCGGCATTGGCTTCGCTCCCGGCGCGGGTGTGCTCCTGCACGGCGGCACTGGCCTCGGCGCTGGCACGGCCGTGTTCTTGCGCAGTTTGATTGGCTTCGCTGGTGGCCCGGGCATGTTCGGCGGCGGTGGCATTGGCTTCGGCGGTGGCGCGCCTGCTTTCCGCGTCCGCCTCATCCGCTTCCTTTTTGGCCCGCTTGCTTTCCTCATCCGCCTCATCGGCTTCCTTTTTGGCCCGCTTGCTCTCGACGTCGGCTTCGTTGGCTTCGGCCTTGGCGCGGAGATGTTCCGCGTGGGCTTGCTCGGCTTCGGTCCTGGCGCGGAGATGCTCCGCTTGGGCGGCCTCGGCCTCCGCCTTGGCGTGCAGGTGCTCCTCATGGGCCAGCTCGGCCTCTTTTTGCGCATGGGTAAACTCGTCATGCGTCAGCCCGGCGTGCTTTTGGGCTTCGGCGGCATGATCATGGGCGACCGTGGAATGGCCTTGGGCGTCCGTGGCATGCTGGTTCGCCGCCGTGCTGAAGGTGACGGTTTCGGCGGCGTGCTGCTGGGCGGCGACACTGGCAGTGGTGGCTTCGGCGGCGTGTTGATGGACTTGGGCCGCGTCAGCCTGGGCCGCAGAGGCTGACTGGTGCACCGCGGTGGCGTCACTCTGCGCCGCCGTGGCGGCCTGATGGGCGGTGGTGGCGTCGGTTTGCGCCGCAGCGGCGGACTGATGCGCCGCATCAGCGTCCGTGTGGGCAGCCGTGGCGGATTGGTGGGCGGCGGTGGCGTCGGCTTGGGCGGCGGCCGCGGCCTGGTGGGTGGCGTCGGCGTCGGTGTGCGCCGTGGTGGATGATTGGTGCGTTGTCGCGGCATCGGCCTGCGCCGCCGTCATCGCCTGATGAGCGCCATCCGCGTCGGTGTGGGCGGCAGTGGCCGACTGGTGAGCCGCGGCGGCGTCGGCCTGAGCGGCGGCCCCGGCCTGATGAGCCGCATCCGCATCCGTTTGGGTTGCGGTGGAGGATTGATGCGCCACGTTGGCATCATTCTGAGCCGAAGCAGATGCCTGATGGGCGGCATCGGCATCGGCCTGTGCGGCGGTCACGGATTGGTGGGCGGCGGTGGCGTCAGCCTGCGCGGCTTGGGCGGCGGCTTCGGCTGCGGCGATGGCGTCGGCGAGTGGATCGTTGGCCATGGGATTACAGGGGTAGGGTTGCGATGGAGGACGAGGGAGTGCGGGTGGAAATTTATAAAATGCTTGCAGCCGAGTGCAACAATACCGGGATGGCCGCAGAGCAGCATCCTCTGCTCTGGGCGGAAAGTATCCGGTGTGGATCCATGATGCTTTTCAAAAGTAGACTGTTGAAACCAAAGGCCGTCACATGTGGACAAACCCTATCGGCCCAACAGCTTGAGTCTCGCTTGATGCTCGCCGCGCTGGCAACGCCAAATCTTCAATTCCACTGATTTGTCCGCCGGTCAGGCTGAGGCGGACCAAGACGCAAGAAGCCGCCGCTCACACGAGCAGCAGGGCCGGTTTCTCCAGGAGGTCCTTGAGGGCCGCGACCCTGCTTCGCCCGAGGCTACGCAGGGTTGGGATGGTTCTCACACCAACAGCAGTGCAGGTTTCTCAAGGAGTTCTTTTAATGCGCCCAGGAACTGCGCGCCGAGGGCGCCGTCCACCACGCGATGATCGCAGGAGAGGGTGAGCACCATCGTCTGACCGGCCGCGATCGCACCGTTTTTCACGACGGGCTTGGCGACCGTGGTGCCGACGGCGAGGATGGCGGCGTTGGGCGGGTTGATGATGGCTGAGAATTTCGTGACGCCCATCATGCCGAGGTTCGACACGCAGAAGGTGCCGCCGGTGAACTCGTCGGGCTTGAGTTTCTTTTCCTTGGCGCGCTGGCCGAGGGGCTTGGCCTCGGCGCTGATGGCAAAGATGGATTTGCTATGCGTGTCGCGGATGACCGGCGTAATCAGGCCGTCCTCGATCGCCACGGCAAACGACACATGCGCGGCGCCGTGATACTGGATGCCGGTGCCGGTCCATGAGGCGTTGACCCCCGGCACGCGGCGGAGCGCCTCGGCGCTGGCCTTGAGGATGAAGTCGTTGACCGAGAGTTTCACGCCCTGTGACTCCAACCCGCCGTTGAGCTGGGCGCGGATGGCGAGCAAAGGCTCGGCGTCCACCTCGATCTCGAGGTAGAAATGCGGGATCGTGGTCTTGGCCTCGAGCAGACGCTTGGCGATGATCGCCCGCATGTTGGAGGCGGCGACGGTGCGGTCCGGCTGGATGGGGCCGCGCGCGAGCAAGCTCGCGCCAGAGGACAGAGGACGGAGGTCAGAGGACGGACCGGTAGAGGACTTGAGCAGGGCTGGGTTGGACGCCGCGGCCAGGACGTCGGCTTTGACAATGCGGCCGTGCGGGCCGGTGCCGGTGACGCGCGAGGGGTCGAGGTTCTGGTCGGCAGCGAGTTTTTTCGCCAAGGGAGATATGCGCAGGCGCGCATCAGCGGACGGAGGACGGAGGGCGGAGGACGGAGCAGAAGGAACTGGAGCTGACACTACTGGGGCGGGCCCGCCTTCGCTCGTAGAGCTTCCGCCTGCGTCAGACTTCGGCGAGACGGGACGGCGAGGTTCGTCCTGTGGCTTCGCCACAGGCGAAGGCGCTGGCTTGGGTTCTGTATTCTGTTCTCTGACCTCTGTCTTCTGAGTTGAGGCTCCAGCAGGAGACTCAACTTTCTCACCGGGCTTGCCGATGGCACAGAGCGGGGCGCCGATGGCGACCTGCGAACCGGGCTGGGCGAAAATCTTGAGGAGCGTGCCGGCGAAAAACGACTCGAGTTCCATTGTCGCCTTGTCGGTCTCGACCTCGGCGAGCATGTCGCCCACCTTGACGGGGTCGCCTTCCGCGCGGAGCCACTTGACCAGCGTGCCCATCGACATGGTGTCGCTGAGCTTGGGCATTTCGATGATGTCGGGCATGGGAGGGGGAAGAGTGAAAGTGAGGGTGACCCGCCTACGTCCCGCAGTCGCGGGACTACGGCGAGGCGAGCCCGTTGGGCTCGGAGTTGAGGGATGATAGCTGAGGGTTACTTGAGCGTCTCCAGGGCGGCCTGATAGATGCGCTCGACGGAGGGGAGCTGGAGTTTTTCGAGGGGCATCGAGTAGATGGCGGGGGAATCGATCGAGGTCAGGCGCTTCACCGGGGCATCGAGATAGTCGAAGGCTTTCTCTTGGATGATGCAGGCGACCATGGCACCGACGGAGCAGAACGGTTTGGACTCCTCGACGTAAAGCGCGCGGTTGGTCTTCTTGACCGAGTTCAGGATGGTCTCCTCATCGAGCGGGCGGATGGAGCGCAGGTCGATGACCTCGGCGTTGATGTTGTGTTTCTCCTTGAGCAGATCGGCGGACTTGAGGGCCAGCTGGATGGCGCGGCCGTGGCCGATGATGGAAAGGTCGGTGCCTTCGCGCATGACCTTGGCCGAGCCGAGCGGCACGAGATAGTCGCCGTCGGGCACCTCGCAGGCTTCGCCGTAGAGAATGGTGTTCTCCATAAACATCACGGGATCGTTGTCGCGGATGGCGGATTTCATGAGGCCCTTGGCGTCGTAGGCGTTCGAGGGCACGACGACCTTGATGCCGGGATGGTAGGCCGCGATGGACTCGGGCGTGTGTGAATGGGTGGCGCCGACGTTGGTGCCGCCGTTGGCCGGGCCGCGGATGACGATCGGGCAGTTGATGAGACCGCCGGACATGTAGCGGATGTTGGCGGCGTTGTTGAAAATCTGGTCGAAGGCGACGGTGTAGAAGCTGAAGAACATCAGTTCCATCACGGGCCGCAGGCCGAGCATGGCGGCCCCCACGCCCATGCCGATGAAGGCGGCCTCACTGATCGGCGTGTCCACGACGCGCTTGGGGCCGTATTTGGCCAGCATGCCCTCGGAAATCTTGTAGGCGCCGTTGAACTGGGCGACTTCCTCGCCCAGGAGGACGACGTTCGGGTCGCGTTCGATTTCCTCGGACATGGCGGCCCGGAGGGCTTCGCGGTAGGTGATGACGGGCATGGGACGGAGAGTGAGAGAGAGAGGGGGGACCCGCCTACGTCCCGCAGTCGCGGGACTACGGCGAGGCGAGCCCGTTGGGCTCGGAGTAATGTGAGAGTTAGGAAACGGGTCAGTCTGGGAGTGAGGGACTGAGGGAGGAGGGGACTCAGTCGAAGAAGAGGGCGCCCTGGGATTTGCGGTCGGCGGGGTTGTCGATCTCCCAATAGACATCCTTCTTGATATCCTCGAAGGTGGGGAAGGGGCTCGCCTCGGCGAACTGCGCGGAAGTCTCGGCTTCGGCGCGGGCCGACTCCTCGATCTTAGCGATGATTTCCTCGGTGAGGATCTTTTCCGCCAGGAGTTGTTGCTGGCAATACATCAGCGGGTCCTTGGTCGCCTTGTATTCCTCGATTTCCTTCTTGTCGCGGTAGGTGGAGTCGGGGTCGGCGACCGAGTGGCCGCGGTAGCGGTAGGTGCGGATCTCGAGGACACTCGGCAGGGACTTCTCGTGGGCGAGCTTGAGCGCGGCGGCGACGCGGTCGCGCACCTCGAGCACGTCGTGGCCGTTGTCAATGATGTCCCAGTTCATCCCGTAACCCGCGGCGCGTTCCGCGAGGCTCGGGCCGGCGGAGGAACGGTCCTGGCTGGTGCCCATCGAGTAACCGTTGTTTTCAATGACAAAGAGAACGGGCAGCGACCACAGCGCCGCGAGGTTGTAGGATTCGTGCACGGCGCCCTGGTTGACCGCGCCATCCCCCATGAACGCGAGAGCGGCGCCCGGGAGGCCCTTATATTTCAGGGCGTAGGCCAGGCCGACACCGAGGGGGATCTGGCCGCCGACGATGCCGTGGCCGCCCCAGAAATTGCGGGAGGGATCAAAATAGTGCATCGAGCCGCCCTTGCCCTTGGAGCAGCCGGTATATTTGCCGTAGTTCTCCGCCATCATCTCGTTCATGCCCATGCCGACCGCGAGGGCGTGGCCGTGGTCGCGGTAAGCGGTGATGATGTGGTCGTTTTTGCCCATGACCGACACGCAGCCGACGGCGATGGACTCCTGGCCGATGTAGAGATGGAGGAAGCCGCCAATTTTTCCCTGCTGGTAACTCCGCAGGCAGCGCTCCTCGAACCGCCGGATGCGCACCATGTCGCGGTAGAGGGCGATCAGTTCGCCAGGGCCGAGCTTGGCATTGATGGGGGCCTGACGGGCATTATAGCCAGCGACTTCGGTTTTTTTGGCGGGCGATGTTTTCTTGGTCACAGGAATCGTTTTGAGTTTGAAGTAATTAACAGGCTCAAGGTTTTGTCTTTTAGCCAAAACGCGGCGAACACAAGCGAAAGATGTGTCACGCCCGCTCCGCCGCGCTTGTTGTAGCGGCGCTCTATGAGCACCGACCACACATCCAGCGGCGGTCATAGACCGCCGCTACAGAGTCATCTTTTACCCGCCGGTGATCTGCTCGACGGTGATGGCGATCGGCGAGCGTGAACAGTTGGCCTTCAAGGCGACGAAGCTGTCGCGATATTGGTCGTAGATGGGCCAGAGGGCGGCCTTGTCGGTTTCCGGAATGGGCAGATCCTTGATTTGCTCGCGGGTGAAAAACGCGAATTTGCCTTCCGCGATATCGGGCGGCAGGGCGGCGATGGGCTTCTTGCAGCGGAAGAGAAACATCAGCCAGTGCGTCTCGCCCTGGTAGGCTTTTTCCGCAATCATGGCGAAGAGGTGCAGATCCGCGGGGCGGATGCGCAGCCCCGTTTCCTCCCCGGTCTCGCGCACGGCGCATTCGAAGGGCGATTCGCCCGTCTTCATCTCCAGCTTGCCGCCGATGGGGGTCCACACCCCGAGGTTGGGCTGCTTCGCCCGCAGCAGGAGCAGCAGTTCGCCGGCGGTGTTTTCAATGAAGACGAGGACGCTGATCTTGTAGGGCAGGACGGAAGGCATATGCGAAAGAGCGTGACCCCCCGCCCGGGCTCGGGCAAACAAATCCCCGCAATGGGCCTCGTGTGATTTTCCGCCAGTGGCTTCAAACCGGACATTGATTCTCGACTGTGGGGCCGGCCGGACGGCGCTGGGGGCGTTCAGCCGGAAGGGCCACCGGCTGCGTTTCGAGGATTACGTCTATTCCTCGTCTTGTGCCGCCACCGTCCAGATGCGTTTCAAGGGAAGCTCTGCCTTCAAGCCATCGTCGAGCCGGTCGTAGTTCGCGAAGAGGGCTTCGAGCAGTTCCTTCTGTGTCCAGAGGCGAACCTTGAAGAAGCTCGGCGACATTTCCTTGAAGACGTTCGGCTTGAAACCGCTCCACGAGACGAAGAGACCTTCTTGCGCCCCAAACTTCGACACCGCGCCGAGCAGCTTGTCCACGTCGGGACGGCCAATCGGCGAGTCTTCTGATTTCACTTCGACACACAGGCGCGGAGAGCCAAAGCCCAGCGGACCATTCCCAGCGAGGATATCAGCGCCACCGTCGGCGCCTTCGGGGCTGCGGTAGGTCGTGTAGCCTTGCGCCTGGAGGATGGCT
The DNA here is from genome assembly GCA_031387725.1 of Verrucomicrobiota bacterium. Classification (GTDB taxonomy): domain Bacteria; phylum Verrucomicrobiota; class Verrucomicrobiia; order Opitutales; family Opitutaceae; genus Lacunisphaera. The sequence goes on from JANNDM010000125.1 coordinate 89,355, forward strand.
TCGACCAGACGAGTGAGGTCGTGCTTCTTGAATCGTGCGGAAATCAGCCGCCCGATTTGGTCGCGGCCCGCCGCTTCGAGGTCCGCGTTGGCCGACACTTCAACGCCTTCCTCGGCGTCATCGCTGGCCGTGGGCCCAACGGCTGCATGGATGGATTCCGGTTTCCAGAGATTCGCCTTCATCTTGGCGATTCTGGCCTCGGCGTTGTTGCGCTTGATTCGGCAGATGGTGAGAAAAGCGCCGAGACTGTTGAGGATGTCCTGACCGAAATGGTCGCGTGGAATCGCTTCCGCTATCCACTTCACCGAGCGCCAATGATAATACGGACTCGGTCCCGCTGTCTCGAAATGGTAATCGCTCGTGACTTCGCCGATGCAAATGGCCGGTTGCGACTTCAGCGGCAAGAACACGAGGTCGCCCTTCTTGATTTCGTGGGCAAACGGCCAGACCTGACTCACCCAGTTGAGCAAGCGCTTTGGCTTGGCGTCCGGGTAGAGCTTCGCCATCTCCGCCGTGAGCGCGTCGCGGTCGGCGAGCTTCGTGAGATTGACGGCCAGCTTGTCCCAAGTCACATAGACGCGGTTCTCGCTGATGAACTTTTGCTCGTATTCGCCGTGTGAACCGGCGCGGATTAACCAGATGGCCATAGTGGGAGTGGGTTAGTGGAAGACGGCGTTCAAGAACTCGCCCCATGCTACGGCACGGATGCGCGCAGCTTCGGTGCGCAAGGCTGTTGCTTTGTTGCGGGCGAGGTGGAGCGAGTTGGTCAGTTCTATTTGTCTCTCCTTGGAGGGTATCGCGATTTGGAGGTCGTTGATATCTTCGGAGCCGATGGCGTGGTTGCCAACCGCTGTCCGTGACACTGCTTCAATCTGGGTCCGCATGGCTGGCAGTTGGAGCAAGCGCCAGAGAAACTCTGGCAGCAGATCATCACTCGTGATGCGCACTCGAATAATCTTATCGGGGAAGATGAGTTTGGGCATGTCTTCCTCCACGAGTGCGGACATGCCGACGTAGGCGAGCGTTCCATTGACCCGACACATGAGCACATCGCCTTTGCGCAGGTCGAATTTCTTCCGCAGTTCAGGCCGGTCGGGCGCATACTTCTTTTCTGATGGGCGGAAGAAGCCACGGGTGCATGCGCTAATCTTCAGAACTTCGAGCTCCGTTGGTGTGTCCGAAGGACTTGCAGAGCAGCCGTGAGTCACCTCGACAAAATCACCAAGCGGCACGGGCTCGCTTTCGGCAGTTTGAGAATGGGCAAGGGTTCGTTCTCGCGATGCCTGCTGAAGCAGTGCCTCGTGCCCCCACCTGTTCATGTCTCGATAGCGGGCAACTTGAAGTAGGCGGTGGGGCACATCTGCTGGTGGGATGAGACCGAGAGCGGCTTCAAATTCGCGAATACTTTTCAACTCCGCAGCTTTGGCGTCGGCCTCGAAGGCTGCCGCGGCGTTAGATGCGCCCGCATAGGAGTCCAATAGCGCAGTTTGTTCTGGTGGGTCTGGAAGTGGGATTTCAAGCTCAGCGAAACTCTCCGCATCTACTCGCTTGCGCCCACTTGTTCCGGTTGCCGCGCTCTTGAGAAAATGAAGGAAATTCGGCGAGCGAAGCAGCAACGCGAGGTAGCGAGGATCAACTTGTTTGGTATCAGGGACGTGAATTGGATACTCACTCGTTACAACCACCTTGGTGAATTTCGGAGGAACGATGGTGATTGCGCCGTTCCTCACGTCGATCTTGGAGAAAACAACGTCGCCCGGATATGCGGCGAACATGGAACCTTTGAACGGTTCGGTCCGGTCGCGTGGGTCAATCGTGCCGTCGAAGTGAATCGTGATAGGCTGGCAGTCGGCAAACTGCGCCTCCGGCACAACCTCACGGCGTGGATGCAATAGGTCTCCCATTGGGACGAGCGGAAACGCAACGTCCATTGCCGCCGGCCCGCCGGGAACCCAACGCTCCATTTCTCGCCAATAGCGGATGCTGCCAATCATAGGGCGAAGGCTGGAAGTTGATCGTTTTTGGAGCCAGCCTTTACCCACTTGTCGAAGGCTTGCCATGCTTCCAAGACCAGCGGGAGGTCATTTGGACCATCGGCACCGGTTGAGGTGATTCCTGCCTTTTCGGGTGCGGCTGTGAACACCGGATAGTCGAGGACAGTGCGAACCTCCGACCACAGAGCCCGGCTATGATCGCGGTCAATTTTACGCAGTGCAGTCCGCAACTCGCGGCGCAACTCTTCTGACTTCTCATCGTGGGCCTCGTCCCACGCCGCATCAAATGCAGCGCGAAGTTCCCGAGCCGCAGCTTTGCCTTCCGTTTTGGACGCGGAGCCCTCCCATTTCGGTTTCCCGATTTCGCTTTGAATTACACCATTGGGATACAGTGGCGGCGACTTCAGTTTTGAGTCCGCGAACGACCGCTTCACTCCAAGCGCAGCTAGTTTTTCAAGCATCTCGCCAACCTTAGGGTCATCTGCCGTGCAAATGCGCGGACCGTATCTGCCGCATAATTCCCTGCGGCATTTTGCAAAGTCGCCATCGAACTTTGCGTGCGCGGCGGTCCAAGTTAATTCCCATTTCGCGGTATCGGCCGGAGTGAACTTTTGGAGGAACACGAGCGACGCTTTCACCGATGCCTCGGCGGATTTGAATGTGTCCTCTGGCAGACTCACGACCGCAAGGAGGTGAGCCTTGCCTTCAGTCCACCGGCGGAGCCACGACAGCGAAGGATTGTTGAGGCTACCGTCCGGCATGACAACGCCGACGCGACCGCCTGGCTTCAGCAGGTTCAAGCAACGTTCGACGAAGACGATTTCGGTTGGCCGGTTGGGCTTGTCCTTGCCGATCTCGAAAAGCTCAAGAATGGGAGTCTTGTTCTTCGAGGCTCCAAGCATCCGGGAATGACTTTTGATCCACGGCTGTTCGGTGCCTGCATTGATGGAACGTTCGACAAAGGCTTCGTCTGCTTCACGCTGCTTCTGTTCCGCATTTGAGTAACGCAGCAGACATCTTTTCAAATACTCGACGTCGTTCACGACACGGGTTTGCTCGGTGGAGCCGACTTTCTGGTCTTCTCCTACGTTGCTGCCGAACGGCGGATTGGTGAGCACGATGTCAAAGCGCTCAGGGAAGACGCCATTAATGTCGAGAAGCCCATCGTGGTAATGGATTCCGCCGTGACCGTCGCCGTGCATGATCATGTTCATCTTGCTCGTGCGTGCCGCCCGCGCTTCGGCGTCGGTGCCGTAGATGTAGTCGTGCGACAGTCGGTATATGCGGCTAGGAGGCTCTTGCTGGTCAGGCTCTAGTTCGAGGTTTAACTCTGCGAACGCTTCGTTGACCTGTTCATGTTCCTTTTCTTCGGGTAAGCCCTTTGCTTCGATCTTGGCTCTGACCTCGTCCTTCTGTGCCTGAACCTCTGCCTCGATTTTGGAACGGACGTGCTCGAAGGCCCGAATCAGGAAACCACCAGAGCCGGAGCATGGGTCGCAAATCAAATTTCCTTCCGACGGGTCGAGAAGTTGGACCATGAAATCAACCACCGTGCGGGGTGTGAAGAACTGGCCGAGGTCACCGCGGAACGTGTCGCCAAGGAACTTCTCGAAGGCGATACCCTTCACGTCGTCGCCGGTCGCGGAGAGATTGAATTGCTCCAGTTCCTTCACAATGCGGGCAAATGTCTCCTCGGAAATCTCGTCGAGTGTGTCGGCTTCGCCGAAAAGCTCATCCTGCTGGTAATGCTTCTTGGTCTGCTTGAAGAGCTGTATGTGAACGGCGGCGTCGTTGGGAAGCCGCGTCTTCTGGCGCTCGCGGAGGAAGTCGGTCGTGAACGTGCCCCAAGTGCCGATGCGTTCGATATACATCTTCACGAACAGAATCTTGGAGATGGCATCAAACGCCTTTCCGGGTTCCATCTTGTGGACATCGCGAAGGATGCTGTGACAGCGGAAGAGCAGATTCCTGAACTCATCGCGGCTGAAGGCGCGCGTGGCGTTCTTGATTTCTTCCATCCGCTTGGCGTCGCCCCAGTCCTCCGCTTTCGGAATCAGGTTGATCGGCACCCACTCGCCGGGAAGGCCAGTTACAAGACGGAAAATCGCCGTCTGCCGCTCGTTGTGCATGACAAGCATTTCGGCGCCAACGGAACGGGCGTAGCTCTCACCTTGGTAATAGTCGCGGGTGTGAATGGCGACGTTCTCCGCCTTGCATTCGACCACGAGCTTTGGTGCTTGGCCTGCTGCACGAGCTTCAACGCTTTCCCATACTGCGATGTCCACGCGCGGGCTTCGCTTTCCAGCAATGGTCTTTCGTTCCTGCCGCATCTGATCGAACGAGTAGCCATAGTGTTCGTGGAGCAGGAGAATGAAACCCTGTCGGACTCGTTCTTCGGGTGTTGGCGTGTGCCAGTCGCCAGCGCCCTCTTTCGCAAGCCGGCACCAGATTTGTCCTTTGGCGTTCGTTTTAGGCTGCGGGAGGACTTTGGAAAGGACTTCAGCACCAACGGCGGGTTTCACCTTGGATTTCGCGGACGCGGTAACGGTTGCCACCGGTTTTGAAGGCTTAGTTTTGGCCATGGTAATTTGATTGGTCGATGAGGGTGCCGAGTTTGCGGGCCTCGATGAGGGCGCGGCGGATGTCGCATTCGCCGGACTGGTTGGAGGACATGCTGCCGTTGGCGAGGTCTTGATCGGCGCGGCTCATCGGGTGGAGTGACCCAAGCGGATTGTGGCCCTAGCAGCAAGGGCGGAGGTGGCAGGGGTAGTGGTTTCTTCTTTCGACAAACGGGGTAGGGTGGGCAAACTGCCTCCAACCCCCTCCGCCCATGCCCGACCTCGGCCCCCATCAGTTCGACCTCAGCGTCAGCGATTCCTATCCGGCCAACAACCCGGCCGACTCCGACGACGACCTCAAGGTCAACGTCGAGGTGCCGGTGACCATCCATTGGAATCTCGCGCGCACGGCCCTTGAGCCGAAGAAGAACCCCGACGTGGAATTCGGGGAGGCGCGCTGGACGCTTGCCGGGCCCGGTCCGCACAACGTCTACGATGAGAAGCTCGGCGGCACGGTGGCGAAGACCGGCGTGCTCAAGTGGAAGCTCGCCACTTCCGTGCTGCGCCGGGTCGAGAAAAGCCCGGACGGGAAGAAATACCGCCTCGTTATCGCCCCGGTGGTGCGATTGGTGAGCCAGTTCAGCCCGGCCAACGGGGGCAGCGACCGGATCGAGGAGCGCGCCAAGAACAGCGCCGTGAGCCGCGGCGCCTGGGTGCAGCTGTAAGGGCGGTTTCTGTTTTCGACAAACGGGGCGGGGCGGACAAGCTGCCTCCAGCCCCTCGCACTTCATGCCTGACTCCCAGCTGATCGTCCCGCAGTCCTACGCCGAGCTGCGCCGGGCGGTGGAGGTGGCGCTGGTCCACGGCCAGCAGGCCGTCGAGCAGGCCAGGGTGCGGACCTACCACGAGACCGGCCGGCTGATCCAGGCGCACGTCCTGTTGTTTCAGGATCGGGCGGATTACGGCGCCAAGACCATCCCGCGTCTCGCCGGGGATCTGAAACTCGACCGGTCCGTCTTGCTGCGCTGTGTGCAATTCTACCGCGCTTTCCCGATTGTCGCCGCGCGGCGACAATTGACCTGGGGGCACTACCGGCTGCTCGTCCCCGTCGAGGACGCCGCGCAACGCAAAATACTCGAACAGGCGACCATCAAGCACGAGTGGACCACCGACCAATTGGAGGAGCATATCCGTCCGCTGCGCGCAGTGGAGGGAACCGGCCTGCCCGGCCCGGACCAAATCCCGTCCAAGCTCCTCACGCCCAAGCGCGGCACGCCGGGGGTGTGCAAGGTCATCACGGTGGGTAGTGCGACCGTCGTGGATCTGGGTTTCGCCTGCTATCTCGATCTGCCCGAGGATACCGATCTCGTCACGGGGGATTTCGTGCGCCTCGACGCCTCGGGCCGCGCGACCCCGGCCGAGAGCAAGTCCAAGGCCGACCTCTTCACCTACGCCGCCGAGATCCTGAAGGTCGTGGACGGCGACACGCTGTGGGTGAAAATCTACCTGCGCTCCCGCCAGTGGGTGAAACAGAAGCTCCGCCTGCGCGATCTCGACTGCCCGGAGATCGCCACGCCTGCGGGCAAGGCCGCCAAGCGTTTCACGGAGTCGCTTGTGCCGGTGGGCACCACTGTGACCGTCTGCACCACCAAGCCCGACAAATACGACCGCTACCTGGCGGATTTGTTTGTGGCGGTGAAGGCGGGCGAATCGGTGTTTCTCAACAACGCACTGCTCGCCGCCGGCCACGCCGGGCTGAAACGCGCTTGGGAATTCGGCGACTGGGGTGCCGAATGACCAGAGTGGGACGGAGCGCGGAAGCGCGGAGATGGCCAACCTCGTCAGTCCCGGCGGCTCGCTGAAGAAGCAGACCGTATCGGGCGTGACCCCCGGCACGCTGTATCAGAATCCGACTATCGTGACCCCCACCGGCCCGGCCGAGCGGAAGAAGTGAGGCAAATAAATCCCAAGGCATGACTCGATGCATTGTGGCTGACATCCGACTTGGTTCTATGCAGAAGGATGGTCGCGAATAGTGCAGGCCAATGAATGCGACACACACAAAAGGACATGGGCTGCGAGTTTTGACCGCAGCGCTGTGGGCGTTGGGTCTGGTTGTCGGCCCAGCCGCTGAATTGCCGGCGGTCTCCCAGGAGCTGCAATTCCGGGGCGTAAGCCAGGAAGGCCAAGTTTGTCTGGTTTGCGTGTATGATCGGGCGGCAAAGCTTTCCCACTGGATACCGGTCAACGGCCAAGCGCAGGGCATATCGGTCCGGTCTTACGATGCCAAAGAGGACAAGGTGGTAGTCACCCGGGCCGGCAAGGTAATGACACTTCCATTGATAAGAGCATCAATTACTCACAGTCAGAGGCTCCCGGGAATAATCAAAGCTGATGGCACAGCTAATCTGGATTTTATCAATGTCGACGAGACGGATGATACTGATGACTCCGGTAAGGATGCTTCCCGGGTCGTGCCCCTCTCCATGCGTAAACTCCCACTGGCCGAGCGAGCCATGCTCCAGGAGTATTTTCGCCGCCGCGCTATAAATAATGCCACAGACGCAATCCTCGCCGGTGATGTGCTGCCACCCAAGAAGAAGCCCTGACCCCCGGGACGATATCTCAGAACCCCACCATCGTCACCGCCATCGGTCCGGCTGAGAAGAAGAAGTAAGCAGGGTGAACCCTAGCCTGACCCTATGGCTTGCTTGACGGGCGTTTACCATAAAGCGTTCCGTAAACACGGACTTACTGTGGCATTGAAAAGAAGTTTGGGTCGAATGGTTGGTTGATATGGATAGCGGTCACGACGCCGCTTTGCTCCAGCTGTCCGGTGTCCAGATTGTAGGTTTGCTCCGAATAACAGCGCAGCACTCCATCGATAATGCGGTAATCACCAAAACGGGTTTCCAACCGCTTCTTATTCAGACTGAGATCAGGGTGCATGGCCCGGAAATCCCTCTGGCGTTCGACCAGGTAGGTGTCGGGATGAATATAGAGAAAATTGCTGAACCCATCGGAGAAATCCAGCCGGAGCACGTAATAGTGGATATTGGCGACCTGCTCACGGCCATGGATGCTGAGCTTTACTCCCCGGGCTGAGATCTCGCGCAAGTTGAAGATCTTTCCCGGGAGCAGAACACCATGCTTGAGCGCGGCGGCGGCTTCAGGCCCCTCAAGAACAGGTTTGGTTTCGGCCCCCTGCTGACACCATGCGCGGGCAACATCAAGCGCCTCCGTCCAGACGACTTTGTCGCCGGCGGAAATGTCGATGCGCATCCGCCCTTGTCGATCCGTGACGTATTTGCCTTCCAAGGTCGAGGCTCCCTCTGTGATCCGGAGGTTGATCTGCAACGTATTCACCGTGGCAAGTGCCTCGGCCCCTCCGAGCGCGTGAATGTGGCGGTCCAGCAGTTCTTCCAGCCCGAGATCGGCTTTGCCAATGATCGGGCATACGAGGCTGAGCAATGGGATGAGCAAGGAACGAAGTAGGCGCATGGGTGGGGTTGGTATCGCGTAAAACCGCTGATAGCCCACAAGGTTACAGGCAAGTTTCCACTTGAAGCACGGCGTGTCCTACGCGGATTTTGCCGGTGATGAGTCACGCCGTCTTTCTGCCGTTCTGGTCCAGATCGGCCTAGTCGGCGGGTGAGCGCGCTCAGCCAGTTCCTCGGCCAGCGCGGCAGCCCTATCTCAAGATTTGCCGTCTAGCGTTGCTCTTGGAAAACAGCGCACGGTTTGCACGGTTCTAGTGGACCGGGGCCTTGGAGAATTTCAGCGACCGCACCACGCTCCAGAAAATGGACTCACCGTTGATTCCCTGACCGTTGCGAAGGGCAACCACATCGATCGTGAAGACGCCCGTGGCATTGGGATAGGGCCGGTCGGTGACATCACAGATCAGCATATGGGTCACGAGGCGTTCGCCTTTGTTGCTCTTCAACTCGTAGGTCACGTGCAGGCAATCACGTCCGGCGACCGTGACTTTCTCTTGCGTGAGGAGGGTCTGCTTTCCGTATGTCGCGTGCCACGTTGCCTCATCGTGCAGGGTTTTCCCATGCGCCTGGGCGGTGCGGGATAAGTTGAGGGAGCCGCGCCGTGGGTCGCCATTTGGGCAGTAAATGGTGTCGCTGGCCTCGATTTTCTTGTAGAATTCCCAGCCCGGTGGAATATCGACGGTGTAATAGCCACTCGGATCGAAAAAACCAGTGAGCCCGGCAATGAGGGCGATCGCCGCCGCCAAACGAATAACTGTCTTCATGGTTTTGTGATTAATGGTTCACCGTTTCGGGGAAATTGCGGAAAGGCATTCGCCCATAGGGAATTGGATTCAGCCGAGATGGGGCAGCTGCTTAGTTTTTGCGCTGCCAGAGCAGGGTGCCGACCCAGTCGCCCGTGCTCCGCTCTTCCAGGGTGTCCTGGCCGGTGCTGCGATACTCCGCGTGCGTCGTCCGTTTGGTCGAGGGCATCCGCTGCGTCGCGCGGAGCACCCCGTCTTTCAGCTGCACGTCCATGATTTCAAATTTCTCCCCGTCGCCTGTATCCACCGCCTCAAAACCGATGACGCCATTGACCAGGCTGACGGTGATTTGCATGGTGGTCTTGTCACAGCGCCAGGTGCCGAGAAAAGGTGCCACGGCGGCGGGCGTTTCCTCCGCCCGGAGACTGGAAGCCGTCAGCAGCGCGGCACCGACAAAGAGGAGCATTAATTTCTTCATGGCTGACCGGGAGTTGGGGGCGGCCGGTGATGCCAGCAAAGCAAGCCGGCGGATTTCGGCAATGGTGTTCTGGCCATGGTCGAAGTTTCCCCTTGAACCGGTGCGCAGGCTGGGAACTCTATCGGGTGATGAGTTACGCCGCCTATCTGCCGTTTCTGGTCCAGATCGTCCTCGCCGCCGGGATCACCGGCGGGGTGATCGCGCTCAGCCAGTTCCTCGGGCAGCGCGCGGCGCACTCCAAGATCAAGGACGCGGCCTACGAGTGCGGCATCCGGTCCGAAGGCGGCACGCACACCCGCTTCCCGGTGAAATTCTATGTCACGGCGATGCTCTTCATCCTCTTCGACATCGAGGTGGTTTTCCTCATCCCGTGGACCTTTGTCTACCGCGATTTCCTCGCCAACCACATCGCGATCCTGTCGCCGATGCTTTTTTTCCTCTTCGTGCTCGTGCTCGGCCTGTTCTACGAGGTGAAGAAGGGCGCGCTGGAATGGGAGAAGTAGTCTCCCCGATTCTTTTGCCGCGGATTACGCCGATCGGCACGGATTTAATGAGCCTGGCAAAGACACCGAATCTGATCTTACAGGAGGATACAGAGGGAACAGAGCTGAATGAATTGTGACCAATCTACTGTTTTCTCCGTTATCTCCTGTGAAATCTTATCCGGGTTCATCCGTGATCAATGAGCCCTTCTTTGGCCGAAATTAGTGTGCATTAGCGTCCATTAGCAGTTTCTCTCCGTTCCACTACCCCATGCGGCTCGACAAATACATCTCCCGCAGCCGCGTCATCGACCTGGGCAGCGCCGACATGGAGGGCGCCCTGGGCGAACTGCTCAACCTGACGGTCGAGAGTTTCCCGGACCTGAACAAGGACGCGCTGCTCAAGGGCCTGCTGCGCCGCGAAAACACGATGACGACCTATCTGGGCCTCGGCGTGGCGATGCCCCACGTGCGGGTGAAGATGGGCCGGCGCTACATCCTGGCGGTCGGCCGCAGCCATTACGGCATCCGCTACGACGGGGCGATGGAGAACGAGCCGGTGCGCCTCGTCCTGATGCTCATAGCCGACGAGAAGACCCGCGACTACCTCCATCTGCTCGCCTCCCTGGCCCGGCTGATGAAGGAGCAGGATTTTGTGGACAGCCTCGTGCAGGCCCCCGACCTCGACACGCTCTACGACCGGCTTTTCGCCGGCTTCGGGGGCATGGCCGCCAAGCCCGTGGCCGCGCCCCAGACCCGCGTCAACCGCGTCGTCCTGCGCGAGTCGGAAAAAATCGCCGTGGGCAGCGGCTGCACCGGGTTGATGGTGTTTGGCGACACCTTTGCCGGCCGTTTCAAGGCGCCGAAGTGGGCCGGCCGGCTCAAGACCATCCTGGTGACGCGCAATCTGGCCGAGGCGGACGAGCGGGCGAAACGTTTCGACGACAGCATCCAGGTGCGCTCCTTTTCCAACCAGCGCATGGCCCAGCTGCGCAGCGCTGTGCTCGTCGGCATCACCCGCGGCCTCATCGACTACCAGGACCGCATCTGCTGCGTGGGCGGACTAGCGGGCAGCAACCAGTTTGACACGATCGTGATCGTGGACGTGGAAAAGGAGTTCGCGACCCTGCTCACCGGACACGCCGACCTGCTGCCACCTGACGTGAAGCCGGAAGTGCTCGAGCGTGTGATCGCGGTGGCCACGGAGCTGGCGGTCGAGGGCCGCGAGGGCCGGCCGGTCGGCTGCCTCTTCGTCGTGGGCGACAGTGATAAGCTGGCGACGCTGACCAAGCCGCTCGTGCTCAATCCATTTTACGGCTACAAGGAGGAAGACCGGAACATCCTGAATCCCTTCATGGACGAGACGATCAAGGAGTTCTCGTCCATTGACGGCGCGTTTGTCATCCGGGGCGACGGGGTGGTGGAGGCGGCCGGCTCGCTCATCCAGGTCTCCGACTACAATCATGCACTGCCCAGCGGGCTCGGGGCCCGCCACGCGGCGGCGGCGGCCATCTCGGTGGCGGCCGACTGCATCGCGCTGGTGGTCTCGTCGAGTTCCGGACAGGTGACCCTCTTCCGTCGCGGAGTGATGATGTCGTTGACCGAAAAGAAGGTGTCGGCCTAGCCGAGGGGAAAGTGAAAGGGAGAGGGAGAGGGGCGGGGAGATTTGGTGGAACGCGTTGAGCCCAATACCTATCTGCCTGGGGTTCAGCCCAGCGCATTGGGGCCAAGGTTCTCCACCGGCGACCGGCAAAGATTTAGATTGCGCGAGGGGGAGGGGCGGCCTTTCTTCGCCCTTCCAACCCATTTAAGCCATGCAAGAAACCGTAACCCTAGAGTGCACTGAAGCCCGCAAAGAGGGCAAACCGCCTTCGCGCTATCTCACCAAGCGCAACAAGAAGACGGTCACCGAAAGGATCGAGAAGAAGAAATACAATCCCTTCCTCAAGCGCCACACCCTGCACAAGGAGATCAAGTAAGGTTGCCATCGGTCGAGCGTGCTGGCACGCGACAGTCGCGACCGAGGTCGCTCCCACAAATGATTCAGGCCGGTTCCTCGCGGACCGGCCTTTTGCTTGGGGGTATACCATTTGCTCTCAGCATTACGACTTATGGAGGGGCGTCCATTGTGGGCGCGCGCGGGCGGCGACCAGCGCCGCCACTACAGTCGCTGGCACGCGACAGTCGCGACCGAGGTCGCTCCCACAAATGATTCAGGCCGGTTCCTCGCGGACCGGCCTTTTGTTTTGGGGTAGGGCGGATTACGTGTCAGGCCGTAGCCTTCGCGAAGGCTGATCCTTAATCCGCCGTTCTTCGA
>JANNDM010000147.1:0-2990 GCA_031387725.1 Verrucomicrobiota bacterium
GCGACGAACGCGCGCAGCAGCGCCGGGACATTGGCGCCGGTCGTGCCGAACGACGCGCGGCAGAGCACGGGGAAGGGGATGCCGTAGCGCGTGCCGGCGTGCGCGTTGAGCACCATTGGCACCAGCACGATCAGGTTGCCGAGAAAGATGGTGAGGACGGCCTGCCACCAGTTCATGCCGCCGCCGATGAGCGACGACGCGAGCATGTAGGTCGGGATGCACGCCGACATCGAGATCCACAGCGCCGCGAAGCTCAGCATGCCCCACTTGCGGTGCGAGGCCGGCACGGGCGCGAGATCCTCATTGTAGAGATGGCTGGTGGCGATGTCGGCTTCGACGTCGGGGGCGTTGGCGCGCAGGCCTTCGGAGGTGGACATCAGTGGAGTTGAGGGTTGAGGGTCTGTGTGGTGGAGCGGCTTGACCTCAAGACGCTGCTTCGAAGAAAGCGCGTTGGGGTCAACGCGCTCCACCTCCAATGCATTTATCGGTGCTCATCCGTGCAATCCATGGCTAATAATGACTGGGTTTCCGCTGGAGAAACTGGCCGCGGCCGTGGGTGCCGCAGAACTTGCCGTCGCGCACCGCGACCTGCCCGCGCACCGTGACATCGCGTGTTTTGCCCTCCAGCTTCCAGCCTTCGAAGGCGCTGTAATCGACGTTCATCGACTGGGTCTTCGCCGAGATGGTGCCGCGGTAGTCGGGGTCGAACACCACGAGATCGGCGTCGGCCCCGGGTTGGATGCAGCCCTTACGCGGGAAAAGGTCGAAGAGTTTCGCGACCTGCGTGCTGAGCACGTTGACGAAGGTATGCAGGTCGATCTTCCCGGTCTTCACGCCGTGGGTGTAGAGCAGGTTCACGCGCTCCTCGAGCGAGGGGATGCCGTTGGGGATTTTGGTGAAGTCGGCCTTGCCCATTGATTTTTGTTTCTCGAAGTCGAACGGCGCGTGGTCGGTGGCGACCGTCTGGATCAGGCCGTCGCGCAGGCCGTGCCAGAGCACGGCCTGGTTGCGCGCGTCGCGCAGTGGCGGGGACATGACGTATTTGGCACCCTCGAAGTTCGACTTCTCGGCGTAAGTTTTGTCAAGAGTGAGGTATTGGATGAGGGTCTCGACCCCCACGCGGACGCCGCGCTGGCGGGCGGCGATGGCCTGGTCGAGCGCCTCCTGGCAACTGAGGTGGACGATATAGGTCGCGGCGCCGGTCAGCTCGGCGAAAGTCATCAGATGGTGCACCCCCTCGGCCTCGACCGCCGGCGGGCGGCTCTCGTGGTGCTGGCCGGGGTCGGTCTTGCCCGCCGCGAGCAGCTCCTTGCAGAGCTCGGCGACGAGCGTTTCGTTTTCGCAGTGGGCGGTGACGATGACACCGAGCTCCTTGGCGAGCTTGAGCGTGCGGTAGAGTTCCGTGTCGTCGACGCCAAAGGCACCTTTGTAGGCGAGGAAGATTTTGAAAGACGAGATGCCGCGCTTCACGATCTCGCGCAGCTGGCCCTCGGTGCCGCCGTCGAACTTGGTCACGCCCATATGGAAGGTGAAATCACAGGCTGACTTGCCGACCGCCTGGCTCATCCACAGCTCGAAGCTTTTCAATGCATCGTCGGCGCGCGAGGGGCAGCACATTTCGATGAGGGTCGTCGTGCCGCCGACGAGCGCGGCCTTCGAGCCAGTCTCATAGGTGTCCTTGGAAAACGTGCCCATGAACGGCAGGTAGATGTGCACGTGCGGGTCGATGAAGCCCGGGAAGACGAACTTGCCTGTGGCGTCGATGACGGTCGCGCCGGCCGGCGCGGCGATATTCCGGTCGATGCGGGTGATCGTCTCGCCCTCGCACCAGATGTCGGCGGTGTAGCGGCTGTCGGCGGTGACGATTTCGCCGTTTTTAATAAGGAGTGACATTGCGGTTAAGCTCCAAGCTCCAACATCCAAACTCCAGAGAAACTCCAGGCTTCAATATTCAATAAGTCGTTGGGAGTCGGTAGGCGGTTCGATGGTTGAAGTTTCACTGGAGCTTGGAGGGTGGATGTTGGGGCTCACTTCTTCCACACATCGCCGACGTCGCCGCCGAACCAGCGGGAGGAGACGACCTTCTGCTGGGTGTAGAACTGGACGGCCTCCTTGCCCTGGATGTGCAAGTCGCCGTAGAAGGAATCGTCCCAACCGGTGAAGGGGAACATCGCCATCGTCGCGGGCACGCCGACATTGACGCCGACCATGCCGGCCTTGACGCGCATCGTAAATTCGCGGGCGGCGCGGCCGTTGTTGGTGAAGATGGCCGCGCCGTTGCCGAAGGCGGACTTGTTCGTCTGCTCGATGGCGGCATCGAGATCGTCCATGCGCATGACGTTCAGCACGGGGCCGAAGACCTCCTCGCGGGACAGGGTCGTGTTGTGCTGCACGTGGTCCACCACCGTCGCACCGAGGTAGAAACCCTTGGGGGCGTCGGCCACCTTCACGCCGCGACCGTCGGCGATGATCTTGGCGCCTTCCTTCTCGCCGCTGGCGAGGAGGCTCATGACGCGGTCGCGATGGGCGGCGGTGATGACCGGGCCCATGTCGGGCTGGGCGGCGCGGTCGGTGGGGCCGACCTTGATGGCGTTGGCGGTCTTGACCAGCTCGGGCAGCACGCGGTCGGCCGCGGCGCCGACGGCGATCGCCGTGGAGCCCGCCATGCAGCGCTCGCCCGCGCAACCGAAGGCGGCGGTGGCGAGATTCTCGACGGTCTTGCCGACGTCGGCGTCGGGCATGACGACGATGTAGTTTTTCGCGCCGCCGTTGGCCTGGACGCGCTTTCCATGCTTGATGCCGGTCTCGTAGATGTATTTGGCGATGGGCGTCGAACCGACGAAGGAAATCGCCCGCACCTTCGGGTGGGTGAGCAGGGCATCGACCGACGCGCGGCCGCCGTGGACGATGTTGAACACGCCCTTGGGGCAGCCGGCCTGCTCGAGGAGCTGGCCGAGGAGCACGGCGCTGAGCGGGACCTTCTCGCTCGG
>JANNDM010000165.1:0-21803 GCA_031387725.1 Verrucomicrobiota bacterium
TGCCGAGCTGCCGCACCTGCTCGCGCTGCTCCAGCCCGGCGAGACCAGCAAGGACATCCGCGAGTGGCATGAGAACAGCACCTACCTCTACGAGATCGCCATGAACCCCAAGATCCTCGACCTCGTCGAGGGCATCCTCGGGCCCAACTTCTATTGCTGGGCCAGCAATTTCTTCATCAAGGATCCGCACACGCTCGCGACGGTCGGCTGGCACCAGGATTCCTATTACTGGCCGATGGCGCCGCACAACTCCGTCACCGTCTGGCTGGCGTTCGACGACGTCGACGAGGTCAACGGCGGCATGAAACTGCTCCCGGGCTCGCACAAGGGCGGGGTGATCAAGCACCGCCGCTCGAAGGAGACCAGCTCCGTGCTCACCCTCGAGCTGGAGGACGGCTCCGACTTCAGCGCCGACAATGCGATCCAGTTCCGCCTGAAAGCCGGCGAGTGTTCGCTGCACGATGATCGCGCCATCCACGGGTCACCCGCCAACCCCTCCGACCGCCGCCGGGCGGGTCTGACCATGCGCTACTCCGGCACGAACGTGAAGAACGACCTGTCCGTGAACCCGAACTTCAAGACCTACCTTTGCCGCGGGGTGGATGAGTTCAAACACAACCCCTACGGCACGCCGCCCACGCAGCGCTATGGCCGGCCCAACTTCAAACCCGTGAGCAACGAGGAAGCCGGCAAGGTGTAGGGCTAATCCTCCGGATGAGCCGCGGCTCGCCGGGCCGACTCGCCCTAGCATTTGCATGACATCATTGCTGAAAATCGTGATCCTTGCCGCCGGGGTTGTTATCCCGGCGACCACCTTCGCCCAACCCGCGCCGGAGACCACGCCGACCGAATTCCCCGGGGCGGAGACATTCATCTATCGTGAGGCCAAGCCCGAGCCGCAGCGGCTCTTCGTCATCAAACCCGCCGGCTGGAAGGCGGACGACCGGCGCCCTGCGCTCATGTTCTTCTTCGGCGGCGGCTGGACCACGGGCACACCCGCCAGCTCGATCTTCTGGGCCAGGTTCGCCGCCGATCTTGGTTTGGTCGGCATCGCGCCCGACTACCGGACGAAGGGCCGGAACGACGCGTCACCGCTGGCCTCGGTGGCCGACAGCCGCGCCGCGTTGCACTGGGTTCAGGCTCACGCCGCCGGGCTCGGCCTCGATCCGGCCCGCATCGCCGTGGGCGGCAATTCCGCCGGCGGGCACGTCGCCCTCTGGACCGCCATCATCCACCCGCCGCCCGGCTCCGCCGCGGAGGAATCACCGCGTCTCAAACCCGCCGCGCTGATCCTGTTCAGCGCGGTCTCCGACACCTCGATTGAAACCGGTTACACGCCACAGCGCTTTGGAGAGCACACCACCGCTCTCTCTCCGGTGCACCAGCTCGATCTCCAAATGCCGCCGATGCTGGCCTTCCATGGCGATGCCGACAAAACGGTGCCACTGCGGCAGGCCGTCGCGCTACGCGACCGGCTCCACGCCACCGGCAATGTCTGCGAACTGCACATCGTCCCGGGCGGCGGCCACAACTTCGGCCACGACGTGCCCGAATGGCGCGAGAAATCCCGCGAACTCATGATCGGATTCCTGAAGAAGCAGGGACTGCTGGATTGAAAGGTGGAACCCGGCCTCCGGACGGGTTCGAAGCGCGTCCGGAGGCCGCGCTCCACCATCACCACCAGTTGCGCTTCGCGGCGGCGTTGAGGGCGTCGTCGAGCGGGGCGATAGAGGGATGCCAGAGTTTTTCCCACTCGAGGCTGACGCAGCCGGTGAACTCGGTGGCGAGCACGGCACGCAACGGTGCCATGGGAAACTCGCCCTCGCCGGGCAGCACATAGGAGAACGGGTGCTGGGCGCTCGGCTGGCTGATGCTGTCCTTCACGTGGAGATGCACGACATGCGGCTTGATCGCACGCCAGGTGGCGAGCGGCTCCTCGCCGCCGTTGCGCCAGGTGTGCTGGCTGTCCCAGAGGATGGCGGTGCCGGGTGCCAGCGCGAGAAACTGGTGGATGGATGCCGCGGTGCACAGCGCATCGTGCGTCTCGACCATGATGTCGGCCTTCCAGCCGTGTTGCTTCCGCTCGGCGCGCCACCATGCGACGGTGTCGGCCATCGCCCGGTGCGTGGCGGCATCGGCGGCCTTCCCGCCATCAAACACCCGCAACCACGGCACGCCACCGGCCTCGGCCCACGGGAGGAATTTCAGGAAATCGTCGCGGTCGGATGGTTGGTTGTCGGCCAGCTTCAGCGAGGTGTCGAGGGACACGATCGGCACCGGGGCCGTCTTCATCCGCTCCGCCAGATTGGCCGGTGGGCCGTAAGTGGCCGAGAGCACCGCCGGCACATCGAGGGTGTTCGACAAAGCGCGCAGTTCGACGGCGTCGAGCGCATGGCGCTGCGCGAGGGCGAGCACCTGCTCCAGTGAATATTCAGGGCAGCCGAGGGTGGAGATCGAGCGGCGGTAGGGCATCGGTGAGGAAAAAAGACGAACCAAGGCAGGTTGGCCATAAAAAGCACAAAATGGTTTGCCCTGTCCTCGGTAATTGTCCGCACGCCTATAGGCGCCATGAGAGCGTCATTCGCCGCCGGGTTTTGGGCTTTTTGTGGCCATAAATGCCTTGGTTGCTTCGGGGCTGTTCAGGCCTTTAGCCTTCCCCTGTGCAAATCATCGGAATCGACATCGGCGGCACCAAGTGCGCGGTCAGCGTGCTGCGCGGTAGCGCCGTGCAGGAGGTGGCGCGCTTCGCTACGCTGGATTTCGCGGCGACCTTCGGCCGGTTTCGCGAGGAAGTGACCAAACTGAAGTCCGATCCGGATGTGGTGTTTGGCATTTCGTGCGGTGGCCCCCTGGAACCGAAAAGCGGCATCATCCTTTGTCCGCCGAACCTGCCCGGCTGGGTGGACATCCCGATCTGCCGGGCTTTCACGGATGTTTTTGGTGGCCGCGCTTTCCTGATGAACGATGCGAACGCCTCCGCGCTGGCCGAGTGGCATTTTGGGGCGGGGCAGGGGTGCCGGCACCTGGTCTTTCTCACTGCCGGCACCGGCATGGGCGCGGGTCTGATCCTGAACGGTCGGCTCTACGAAGGCGCGACGGGCGATGCCGGCGAGGTCGGGCACCTGCGGCTGCGGCCGACCGGCCCGTTGGGTTTCGGCAAACACGGTTCCTTCGAGGGATTTTGCAGCGGCGGTGGCATCGCCCGGCTCGCGGCCGAAATGGGTTGGCCGCAACCGGGCGTGACGCTCAAGGATCTCGCGGAGGCCGCGACCAGGGGCGACGCGCTCGCGTTAAAGGTCATGGATACGGCCGGCGAGCGCCTCGGCGAGGCCCTCGCCCTGCTCATCGACACCCTGAACCCCGAGCGCATCGTGCTCGGCGGCTATTTCCCGCGTTGTTCCGAACTCTTGCTGCCGGCGATGAACCGGGCGCTCGCCGCCGAGGCCCTGCCCAGCGCGCTGGCCGGCTGCCGGATCCTGCCTGCCGTGCTCGGGGAGACGATTGGCAGCAACGCGGCGGTTGCAGTCGCGCTGCATGCCCTCGATACTCTGCCCGGAAAAGCGAACTGAAACACCCCATGCCCAAGCGTCACCTGACCAATCTCCTGCAGCGCCGCCCCGAACTGGCCGGCGCCAGCAAATCAATCACCCAGGCCTACGAAGTTCTGCGGAAATGCTTCCGGTCCGGTGGCAAGGTTCTCCTCTGCGGCAACGGCGGCAGCGCGGCCGACGCCGACCACTGGGCGGGCGAACTGCTCAAGGGTTTTTGCAAGAAACGGCCGCTTTCCAAAAAAGAGCGCGGCCGCCTGCGGCCCGCGATCGCCGCGAAGCTGCAGGGTGCGTTGCCGGCCATCCCGCTGACTTCGTTTCCGGCCGCGAGCACGGCGTTCGGCAACGACGTCGACCCCGATCTGGCCTACGCCCAGCTGACGTCGGCGCTCGGCCGGCGGGGCGACGTGCTGGTCGGCCTCAGCACCTCGGGCAACGCGAAGAACGTCTGCGCCGCCGCCGAGGTGGCGCGGGCGAGGGGCATGAAGGTGATCGCTTTGACCGCCGCCGCCGGCGGAAAATTGAAGGGCCTGAGTGCCGTGTGCATCTGCGCGCCGTCCCAGGAGACCTACCGGGCGCAGGAATATCATCTGCCGATCTACCACTGCCTCTCGCTGATGCTGGAGGAGGAGTTTTTCCCCGGAAAGCGCGCCGGCTGATGTCAACTATTAGTTGACATCAGCTTCTGGGCTGTCGAGGACTGCAGCGATGC
The DNA here is from genome assembly GCA_031387725.1 of Verrucomicrobiota bacterium. GTDB lineage: Bacteria > Verrucomicrobiota > Verrucomicrobiia > Opitutales > Opitutaceae > Lacunisphaera. The sequence goes on from JANNDM010000165.1 coordinate 4,261, forward strand.
GCAGTTTGGGATTCATTCCCCGAGCAACACCGTCCCCGTCTGCGCGTCATAGACCGTCGTGCTGCGGGCGGGCAGGGTGACTGAGAGCGTCTTGCCGCCGGGCAGCCGCAGCGTGCGCGCCCCGCCGGTGAGCGTATGCACCATGAGCAGGCCGTCACCGAGCGTCGTGGCGTCGTCGTGGTCGTTGATGACATGGCAGCCGGCGCGGCGGCCGAGGGCACGGAGGACGGAAGGCGCTGTCGGGCAAACGCCGAACGACCACCACGTGGCGTCTGGCGTCTGGCGCCACGCGGCGCTGACGCTGCCGTCGGTCCAGCGGCCGACGGCCTGCGCGGCGGGCACGTCGTAGACGGGCACGTGCTTGGGCACCTCGAGGGCTTGCATTTCGGTGGCGCCATCGAGCGATAGGGTGGAGGTGGGCACGGTTGCGTCGCGGCCGGAGGTCGGGATGCCGCTGACCGCCGCGGCCAGCGCACCGCCGATTTCGCGGCCGTTGCTCCAACCGACATAGCCGTTGAGCACGACGTGGCGGCCGCCGGCGGCGACTTTTGTCGCGGTGAGCTGCCGCTGCGTGTCGTCGAGCACCACGGTCGAGCCGAAGATGATCAGCTTGAAGGGCGTGAGGTCGAGGGTGGCGAGTTCGCCGATGAGCGCCTCGTCGAACACTAGGCCCGAACGATACAGGCCCTCAAGCAGTCCGTCCATGCCACGGCCGGAAAACGGATTCGGACCGGGGGGCGGCTGGTCGCCGAACTTGAAACCCTCGAGCGACCAGCGTTTCGCCACAGTGTGACAGAACGACCACGGATCGTGGATCACGAGGACATCGGTGGGACGGATAAACGATTGGGTGTGCCGGTCCTGGGCCACGCGATGGATCGCCTTGATCTCGGCGGCCAACCTCGGGTGATCCCACCAGCCGACGTTGCCATTCGAGGCGAAAGCGGGGGTGCCTGCGACCATGCCAAAATCATACCACCACTGGCCGCCGCCGCGCAGGACCGGGAGGAGGGCGTTGCGGCGCAGGCAGGCGATGTCGTCCTCCAGCGTGGTCTTGAAATTCCGGTCCCAGGGGCAGCCAACGAGGAAGGTGCCGTGATCATTTTCGTCGAGCCAGAGCTTCCCCGCGCGGCGCACGGCGCCGGTGATGCCGCGGCCGTGGCCCGAACCGCCCAAGGCGCGGACGCCGTCGGTGTAGGAGGCGGGCGAGCAAAGACAGTCGAGGTGGGGCGAGGCGAGAATCTTGTCGTGGGCGAGGTGGCTGCCGGCGGCATTGCGGCCAAATTGGCCGTAGAAATACCCCTGGAAAGCGGCCGTCACAATCGGCCGCGGCCAGGATTGCTTCACCGTCGCGGCGAGGCCGAGGAGCGCGTCGGCCATCGTGCCGTGCAGCCAGGTGAAATAGTCGATGATGTCCTGCTGCTGCCGTGGATCGCGGAGCGGACCGAGGTCGGCGCGCTCGCGTTCGGGCGTGCCGGGCGGGTTGACGGCGTCAATCGTGACCCCGGGGCGGTGCCAGGCTGCGGCGAGTTTGTCGTCCGAGCCGTAGCGGGCGCGCAGCCAGGCGCGGTATGATTTTGCGGCCGCGACCCCGGTGTCGGGATCGTGATGGAGGAAGCCGAACTGGTGCCATTCGCCGTAGAGGCCGTTGGCGAGTTGGATGGAGAACAGACCGGCGCCTTCGGGCGTGGCGGCCAGTTGCGTGCAGAAATCGCGCAGGTGCCCCGTGATCCAGTCAGACCAGAGCCGGGAGGCGAAGCTGGCGCGCACCGGCGTGTCGCCGTCGGTGCCCACCGGGCGCACCAAGCCCCACGCGGACGGCTCGTGGACGGGCACGTCGGCGTAGCCGACGCACTCGTCAGGGTTTTGTTCGCACCACCAGCGGGGGGCGTTGACGTGGAGGCGGAGCATCACGGCGCCCTCGGGACACTGGGCGAGCACGCCGGCAATTTGTCTCCGGGCCAGCGAGATATCGAGCCGGTTGTCCGTGCCGAGCATCTGCTCGAACCACAGGTCGACTTGGAAAAGCCGGACTCCCTGCTGGCCGAAGAGCCAGAGGTTGCGAGCGGGCACTTCCTCCCAGGTCCAGCGGGCGCCCGGGCAGTCGCTCAGCGCATAAATGAGCGGGGTGTGGGGTGTGCCGTTGAGCAGCAGCGTCGGCCGGCCGGCGCGCATGTCGACCGAGGACGAAAGAGGAGGGCGGGACATGGGGAGAAGGAAAAACGAAGCGCCGGGCGATACGATTGAAAAGGAATGAAAATTTAGCCGGCCTTGGTTGGATCTGTGCAGGGGCGCAGCAAGTCTGTGCCCCTACGAGAAAGGCAGAATTCTACTTCGACGGCGGGGGCGGCGGGGCGAAGTAAGTCTGCCAAAGACCCACGATGAAATCCGCACCCATGGGAAGCAGCGTGTCCTCCCAATTGTATTCACGCGGCTTGGCCTGCGAGTAGCTGCGGTAACCCTCGCGGGCCTTGAAGAGCAAGTCGCCCAGGCCCACGCCCATGCGGCGCTCGAGCAGGTCGCCGCCCTCGGCGGCGCGCCATTCGCCGACGAGCTTGAGCGTGACCGCCGTCGGGATGTCGATCATCACGCCCTCGTAGGCGTAGCCGAGGCTGGTGCGCAGACCGTCCCAGTCGGTGCTCTCGAACTCGTGCAGCATGCCCATCTGGCCTTCCCAGGGCGACACGGTGGCGGCAGAGGCGCGGTTCATCAGGCTGGAGGTAAATTCCGCATTGGCGGTGACGCGGGTCCGCACGGCCTTGGAGTAGAGCCGCAGCGCTTGGGCACGGTGCAGCAACCACGGTTGGTGCAGCGTGTCGCCGTTGAGGGTGAAGTCATTCCGCACGCCGGCGCCGCGTGTGACGACGCCTTGCGCGAGCGTCTGGTCCGCCGGAATGGCGATGGCGCCGCCGTGCATCATCAGGTTGCGCATCGCCGGGTTCCAGGTCCAGCAGCGCTTGATGTTTTGGAAATTCGCCGCGTCGAGGCGGGCGATGAACTGGTCGAAGTCGAAGCCCCGAAAAAAGGCGTTCAGCTCGTCGGGTCCGAAGTAGAACGAGGCGGAGAGGATGGCGCCGACGTAGCCTTCGACGTGGTTGGGATTCCAGCTCTTGTGGAAGAGCGAGTAGCCGTCAAGGAGCAGGTAATAGTCGTTGTCGTCGTCGAGGCAGAAGTGGGCGGCGAGGGCGAGGGCCTGCATGAGCAGGTCGGCGCGGGCGCGCTCATCAGCGGAGAGCTGGGCCCACACGACCGGGGTGCGCTTGGCGAGGAGCAGGGCGTGCGCCGGCACGTGGTGGCTCCAGCCGCCGATGCCGCCCTGCGCCTCGGGTTCGCGCGTGCTGCCGTCCGTGTAGGGTGTTTCGGTGACGAGGAAGAAGCGGAGTTTTTCGGCCGCGTGAGTGGCGAGGGTCTTTCCGTCCACGACGGCGTCGGGCGTCTGGAACGCGGCGACCGCCGTGACTTGCAGCGCGAAGGTCTCGCGCAGCTCGCGGATGCGCTGGTGATCGACGAATTTCCAGCGCGGGGCCTTGGTGCGCACCGCCAGTTCGACGAGACCGGGCGGCAGGGTGGGAAGGGAGGTGGCGGCCGCGAGCGGGAGGGCAACGGCCAACGCAAGGCAGAGGAGAAAGGATTTCATCAGGTTCAAAAGTTATTCATTGAGGTGGGAGGGGCTTGATGCCCCGACTCTGCAGTGGTAATCCTTGTCGGGGCATCAAGCCCCTCCCACCGGTGAACGGCTGAAATTCATACCGGCAGCCGGAGCAGCGCGCCGTAGAGCGAGACGGCGCGGGCCAGTTCGCGGCGGTCGAGCCACTCGTCCTTCGTGTGGGCCTGCGCCAGGGCGCCGGGGCCGAGCACCAGCACCTGGGCGCCGGCCGCGGCGTAGTGGCTCGCATTGGTGGCGTAGGGCGCGCCCACGGCGGCGGGGTCGAGGCCCAGGCCGACGAGGGCGGGTTGCAGCCAGGCGTGGAGGGTGGCGGAGTTTTCCGGCGGCAACGGCGGGGCGAGGTATTGGCGGTCGTGTTCGACCGCCAGGCCGGCGAGGGCGGCCTCGCGTTCGGCCAGCACCTGCGCCGCGGTCTCCCCGGGCACCAGGCGGCGGTCGCAGACAATTTCGCAATAATCGGGGATGATGTTCACCGCCGTGCCTCCCTTGATCAGGTTGATGCTGGCCGCGGCCCGGCCGGTGAGCGGGTGGGCGCGCTGCGCAAGGGGGATGAATTTGGTCTCGAGCGCCTCGATCACGCGCAGCATCGCGGCGATGGCGGAGCGGCCTTTCGCCGGCTCCGCCGAATGCGCGGCGACGCCGTGCGTGATGGTGCGCCAGCGCAGCGCGCCGTTGTGCGCAATGACCGGCCTCAGGCCGGTGGGCTCGCCGACGATGATGCCGCGGAGACGCGGCAGGAATTCCTTCACCTCGCGGGCGGCGAAGGCCTGGGCGCCGCTCATGCCGGCCTCCTCGTCCAGCGAGAAGAGCAGGCCGGCATTGCGTTTCCGGCCGGGTGCGCGCGCATAATCCTGCAAGGCCCAGAGCATGGCCGCACCCGAGCCCTTGGTGTCGCAGGTGCCGCGACCGTGGAGCTTGTCGCCGGCGGTGGTGATCCGGAAAGGCGGCACGGTCATGCCCTCGACACTGACCGTGTCGAGGTGGCTCTCGAAAAGCAGCCACTCGGCGTCAGGCGCGACGGTCGAAGTCACCAGCAGATTGAAGGCACCGTCGGTTCCGACCGGGCAGCGCCGGGTGGCCAAGCCCCAGTGACGGGCCACGGTTTCAAGGTGCGCCGCCAAGGCGGCTTCGCCGCCGATCGGGCCGCCGCATTCGGGGTTCACCGTCTCGATGGCGACCATCTGCGCCAGAAGTTCCTCGGGGGAAAGTGGGGGCTTGGCGGGCATGTTCAGGGAGTTGGGAGCGGTTCGGTGGCGGCGCTGGCGTGGCACCGTTCGAGCAAATCGAGCAGGCGGCGGCTGTCGTCGGTGGTGACAGGCGGCGGTTCGCCCCGCGCGAGGTGCCGCCAGAGGGCGGCGTAGTAGTCGTGGGGGTTGTCCGCCGGGCAAGGCACGCTGAATTCGCGCCAGGGGAGCGGCTCGGCGGCGTAGAGCCGCCCGGTGGCGGCCAGGCCCGGTTGCGCAGCGAGCGGCGGCGCCTCGGCGGGCAGGTAGTGACGCACCTGCCAGAGGTGTTTTTCCTCGTCCCAGCGGGCGGCGCCGTGCGCGCCGAGAACCTCCCACGGCGGCCCGGCGAGCGCGGTGGCCTGGCTGATCTCCAGATCAACCAGCACGCCGCGCGCGGTCACGAGCAGGCATTTCACGAAGTCGTCGGCGTCGCCGGCGGTGGCGACGCGGCGCACGCGGCAGTGCACGTCGCGCACCGGGTCGTCGCCCAGCAGCCAGAGGATTTCGTCGAGGCAGTGGGAGCCGTAGTTGTTGAGCAGGCCGCCGCCGTGCGCGCGGAAGGCCTGCCAGTCGGCGCGGCGCGCGTAACCGGAATGGTGGCGGCGGATGAGATGCACGGGGCCGAGCACGCCGCGCGCGAGCAGGTCGCCAAGCGCGCGGATCTCCGGCAGAAACCGGCGCTTCTGATAGGCGACCAGGCTCCGCCCGGCGGCGCGGGCGGCGGTCAGCATCGTGTCGAACTCGGCTACGGAGCGCGCGACGGGCTTGTCGCAGAAAACATGGGCGCCGTGGGCGAACGCGACTCGGGCCTGCTCCGCGTGGAACGGCGTGGGCGAGGCGATGACGACGAGGTCGGGGTGCGCCTCGCGGAGAAGCAGGACGAGCGAGTCGGCGGAGCGCGTGCGCCAGAGTGCTTCGGCCTCGGCGCGGCGCTCGGGCAGCGGGTCGACGACACCCACGAGTTCGAAGTGCGGACTCCGCGCGATCTCCGGGCAGTGGTAACCGAAGCCGATGCGCCCGAGGCCGACCACGAGGGTGCGCAAGGGGGCGGAAGAGCGGGTTTCCATCGCGGGGTGGGTCAACGGAGCCAGTGGTCGCGGTGGGCGGCGACGAAGGTGTCGTCGGTCAGTTCCGGGTAGGCGGCGCAGACGCGGTCGAGTTCGGCAGCCTGACCGGGCGAGAGAATCTCGTGCGGGTTGAGGCAGTGGATCGATTCAACAAGGCCCTGCCGGCGGAGCACCTCGAGAATGCCCGGGATGCAGCCGTGGAAGCGGTTCGCGGCGTCGAAGAGCGCGGCGTTCATGTCGGTGACGGCCACGGCGCGCTCGAGCCACCCGGCGGAAACGGCGGGTGACTTCGCCGCGATCTGCGCCTCGCGGAAGAGTTTCACGGCGGCCTGGGTCCACACGCCCCAGTGTCCGAGGAGACCGCCGTCGATCCGACGGGTCACTTTGCGGCCGTCCCTGCTGAAGGTGAACGGGGTGAGCAGGTCGGCGACAATGGTGTCGTCATTGCCCGTGTAGAGCGCGAGGTCATCGCGGCCGGCAGCAGCAACGGCGCGGACAACGTCGATGGTCTGGTAACGGTTGAAAGGGGCGATCTTGATCGCGACGACCTCGGGGATCTCGGCGAACCGCCGCCAGAATGCGTAGCTGAACACCCGGCCGCCGACGGCGGGCTGGAGGTAGAAGCCGATGACGGGAATCAGTTTCGCGATGGTCGCGACATGGGCGACGATGGCTTCTTCCGGTTCGGTCTTGAAGGCGGCCATGCTGACGAGACCGGCCTGGTAGCCGAGCGACAGGGCGAGCTCCGCCTCAGCCACGGCCTGCTTGGTCTGGCCGCAGATACCGGCGATCAGGGCAAAGTCGCGCGGGGCCGCGCGCAGTTCCGTCGCGGCCGTCTCGGCGGCGAGTTCGAGCACCGGCCGGAAGAGATTGTGCTGCGGATCGCGGATTTCGAATTGCGTCGAGTGCACGCCGACCGCGATGCCACCGGTGCCGGCGGCGAGGTAGTAGCGCGTCAGGGCGCGCTGGTGCTTTTCGGAAAAGCGCCGCTGCTTGTCGAGCGCCAGCGGGTGCGCGGGGATGACGTGGCCGGCGAGGAGATGGGCGCGGAGATTCATTTCGATCTGAAGAATTTTACAGGAGGCAACGGAGGAAACAGAGCAGGATATACCAGACGCCGGAAACAATACGAGGTGTCTGCCTTCTCAGTTTCCTCTGTTATCTCCTGTGAAAGCATAATTCAGAACTTTCCGCTGCGGGCTTCGAAGTGGGTGGGTTTGCCGAGCAGGCGGCCACTGGCCCGGACGTGGTCGGCGGTCAGTTCCAGCATGCGCGCGACCGGCGTCTCCGGCGCGCCGAACAGCCGGATCGATTCGCCCGCATCGGCGAGCCAGGCCGTCGGGGCCTCGGTGCCAGTGAGCACGGGGGCCTTGCCGAGCAGTCGGCCGAATTCCCCGGCGAGCGCCCGGATGCTGAGTTTCTCCGGGCCGGTGATGTTGAGGATCGTCGGTGGGCTTGCGGTGTGGGCCAGGCATTGGATGGCGCGCGCGCAGGCGTCGCCCTGCCAGATGCAGTTCAGCCAGCCCATGGTCACGTCCACCGGCTCGCCGCGCCAGACTTTCAGCGCGATGTCCACCAGCACGCCATAGCGGAGTTCCACGGCGTAGTTGAGCCGATACATCAGCTGCCGTGTGCCGAACTCCTGGGCGTAGTGGGAGAAAACCCGCTCGCGGCCGACGCAGGTGCTGGCGTATTCGCCGAGGAAGGCGACCGGCTCGCGCTCATCGGCGCCCGGACCCGTGGCCGGCACGAAGGGATAGACGCAACCGGTCGAGAAAACGACGATGCGCGAGTCGCGGAACCGTTGGGCGACCAACGCCGGGACATAGGTGTTCTGGATCCAGGTCAGGCCGGGTGCGCTGTCGGTGCCGAATTTCTGGCCGGCGAGATAAAGCACATTGGCAGTCAGGGGCAGCGCCGCGACTTGGGCCCCGTCGGCGAGGTCGCACGACAACGTGCGGACCCCGAGGCCCTCAAGTTCCGTGCGGGCTTCCTGGCGGCTGAAACGGGAGACGCCGGTGACGGTGGCGTCCTTGCGCCCGGCCGCATCGAGCGCCCGGCGCAGCATGACGGCGGCGGTGGTGCCCATCTTGCCGCCGACGCCCAGCACCATGAAGTCACCGGAGAGGCCCTTGACCGCCGCCACGGCCCCCGGGGTGGGGGTGGAAAGCAACATTTCGATTTCGCGATCGGTCTGGGGCAGAGGAGTCATGAAAATTCAGCCGGGCTGGATCAAGGGCGTGTTTGCAAAATCGGTTTGTCATCCTGAGCGGAGCGAAGGATCCACGGCATCGAAAGCCATATCATTGGTGAAAGTATGGATTCTTCACCTCGTTCAGAATGACAGGAAATGGGTATTGGTTGGTTTGAAAACATGCCTTAGCGTCAGTGGGCACTTGTCATGGCTATATCGCTCCAGCAGAGTGGGCAATGCCAACCGTAATCCCCCTGAATTTTCATGCGAGCCATCGATGTTCATACGCACCCCATCCTGCGGGATGACCGCCGGAGCCGGGCCGGGGCCGCGCAATTGATCGCCCGCGCCCGCGCGCACGGGATCCGGCACATCGTCGTGCTGGGCGACGTGCTGGCCTACGGGCGTTCGCCGACCGAGGGGCAGCTGCGGAAGATCAATGACGACACCTGCTGGCTGATGGGGCGTTACCCCGGCTATGTAACCGGCTTTTGTCATCTAAACCCGACCCTCGGCGTCCGCGCGGTCTGGCGGGAGACGGAGCGGTGTGTCGCCCGTGGTTTTCGCGGCCTAAAGCTTGAGATCGCCAACAACGCCCGTGATGCCTGCATGCGGCCGCTGATGGAGGCGGCGGAGCGCCACAAACTGGTCCTGTTGCAGCACGCGTGGAGCATGACCAAGATCAAGCAGCGCAGCTTCCACACCGATCCCGAGGATGTCGCGACGCTGGCGCGGCGGTGGCCGGCGGTGAAAATCATCATGGCGCACCTGACCGGCTGCGGCGTGCGCGGCGTGCTGGCGGTGAAGGATTGTGCGAACGTCGTGGTCGACACCTCCGGTGCCGCACCCGAGGCCGGGTTGGTCGAATACGCCGTGGCCCAGCTCGGCGCCGAGCGCGTGCTCTACGGCTCGGACGCGCCAATCCGCGACTTCGCCGTCGCGCTGGCGCGCATCACCGGCACGCAGCTCGACGCTGAAACAAAACAGAAGATACTCTACGACAACGCCCGCGCGCTGCTCCGCCTGCCATGAAGCTGGAAATACTTTTTAACACAGAGGTCGCAGAGGACGCGGAGCGAACCGGCCAGACAACCGCTAATCCACGCTGATGAACGCTAATCAGGAACGGAGACGCCAAACGGTTCACCTGATCGGTGAACCTCGGAGATTAGCGCCGATTTGCGAAAATCAGCGGTTTATTGCCTTATGAAGTATTTCGACGCCAGCACCTGGTCCGGCCGGTGGCCGTTCGCCTTCATCGAGGAACACACGCCACGGTCCCTCGCCGCGCATTTGCGCGCGCACGGCATCGGCCGGGCGCTGGTGTCGCCGCTCGATGCGGTCTTCGCGCCCGAGCCCGGCCCGGCCAACTACCAGCTGCTGCGCACGACGGAGGGCGTGACGGGACTGCTGCCCGTGCCGGTGATCAACCCGGCGCTGGCCAACTGGCGCGAGGAACTCGCGATCTACGCCGCCGATCCTCGCGTGCGCGCCGTGCGCTTGCTGCCCCGCTACCACAATTACCGGCTGGACGCTCGCGCCGTGAATGAACTCGCCGCGGAAATTGTCCGCCGCAAGCTGCGGCTCATCGTGTCGGTGAGGTTGATCGACGAGCGGCACGAGTATCACGCGCTGACCATCAAGCCCGTGAAGCCGGCCGACGTCGGCGCGCTGGTGCAACGCCACCCGAAGCTGCCGGTGCTCGCGAGTGGACTGTTGCGGAGCGAAGTCCTTACGCTGCTGCCGAAGCATCCGCGCCTGCTGGCTGACCTCTCCTTCGCCGAGTGGCACGACACGCTGCCGCACCTGCTCGCCAAGGTTTCGGCCCGTCAGCTCGTGTTTGCCTCGCACACGCCCTTCCTCGTGACGGCCGCCGCCCGGGCCAAGTTGGATTCCTCCGAATCATCCGCCACCAAACTAAGGCAGATCGCGGCGGGCAGCCTCGGAAGATGGTGGCAGTAAACAGCCCGGATGTGAGCAGGGCCGCCTTTACTTCTCTTTGGCTTTTTCCGGGGGCGCAGTCTCGAGGACTTTGAATGGGGCGATGGTGACTTTGCCCTGCGGCACCCCACTGTTGATTTTCACTTCCTCTTCCTTGATCTGCCGGTCGAAATACCCGGCCCCGGCCGCGAGCATCTCCCGGGCAACCCCGTTCAAGTCTCGATGCGCGGGGTCATCGACCACCATGGTCGTTTTCCACAGGTCCTTGGTTTTCTCCTGGGGCGCTTCGGGGTATTTCCAGGCAGTCACGCGGATGAAGAGTTTCTCCTGCTGCGCGGCCTGGAGCTTGGCTTCGTAGCCCACCTCGCGTTGGCGCATTGCCTGGTCCGGCAGCACAATGGTGGCAACCGGCACAATGTCGGAATCCTCGTCCAGGATGGTGCCCTTGAGGTAGGGGTTGCGCAGGAAGCCCCGGCCGTAAAGCACGGTGAGCACGACATCCGGTTTCTGGGTGGGCGTGGTGATTTCGGTGAAGCCCCGTTGGTTGAGTTCCGTCCGTAACAATTGCACCAGCTGCGCCTCGTCCACGGGCTGCACCAGCTTCTGCGCCGACGGGGTTTCCTTGATGGCCACAATGGCGTAGATCTTGCCGTGCTCGATCGCGCCATCCTTGTGGATGCCATGCCAGCGTTCGTCGACGGACGAACGAACGCCGATGTCGATGCCCGGCACCGGTTCGCTGCCGGCCAGGTTTCCGCGGCCGGCGAGGAGCAACAGAGCAGCGAGGGCAAGGCGTGGGGCGAAGAACCAAAGAGAGCCGGGCGAGATAGACTTCATTCGCAATGGGTCCTATACCCCGCAGCTTGTCGCCGACCGGGAGCGGAGTCGATCGGCTCCGGCTTGGCTGAGGTGTAGCCACGAGCGTAAGCGAGTGGAGTCTCGTCCACTCGCTTACGCTCGTGGCTACTTTGGAGAGCAAGGAAGGGGTGATGCTTGGTCATGACGGGTTTGGTCAAATGCCCCGGGACTTGTTTGCGGGACAAATCTTGGGTGACTATCTCACACCGCGAAATGCCGGGCGACCTTCGCGAGAGCGTCGGCGGTCTGGTCGATGATGTCGTCGGTCATCGCGGGGCTGATGGGCAGCGAGATGCCGTCGGCGAGCATGGCCTCGGCGACGGGGCATTTGACCGTGCGGTAGTCCATCGTGGTCAGACCGGCGTCGCGCAGCGGCCAGGCGCCGCCGAAGAAATTGTGGTTCTGGAACAGCGGGTAGGCATAGACCGGCTTGGGGATGTAGCCCGCGACGGCGTTGGCACCCTCGGCGACGAGGGTGGCGACGAACTCGTCGCGCGAGCAGCGGAAGCGGGCGGCCGCGAAGCGCAGCAGGCAGAACCAGAAGCTGTGGGTGTCGCGCGGGTCGATCTCCGGCAGCACGATGCCGGGCAGGGCGAGGGCGCGCAGGCGGTTGAGCAGCCGCGTGCCGAGGCGGATATGGGTGGCCACGATGGCGGGGAGCTTCACGAGTTGCGCGGCGGCCACCGCGGCCTGCGGTTCGCTCATGCGGTAATTGGGCGCGAGCGCCTCGGGGTTGCGGTTGTTGGTGACGCGGTCGTAGTGCTTGTCGCCCCATTTGCAGAGCGTCGGGCCGAAGCGCGGGTCGTTGGTGGCGGTGATGCCGCCGTCGCCGCAACTGACGTGCTTGAACTCGTTGAAGGAATAGCAGGCGAGGTCGCCGAAGAGGCCGACGGGTTTGCCGCGGTAGGCGGCGCCCCAGGACTGCGCGCAATCCTCGATGACGATGAGCTTGTGCTCGCGGGCGATGGCCATGATCGCGTCCATGTCGCTCGGGTTGCCGGCGAGGTGGACGACCATGATGGCCTTGGTCTTCGGCGTGATCCGGCGGCGGACATCGGCCGGGTCGAGATTGTAGGTGTGCGGGTGGATGTCGGCGAACACCGGCACGAGCTGCTGGTAGAGGATGCCGATGACCGAACCCATGTCGGTGACGGGCGAGGTGATGATCTCCGAGCCCGGCGGGAGCTGGAGGGCGGCGACGGCGATGTGTAGCGCGGCCGTGCCGGAGGAGGAGGGCATGCACCATTGGAGGGGATAGGTGCGCCGGAACTCGGCGAGCAGGGCGCCGCATTGCGGGCCCTTGGCGTAGAACAGCGAAGGCTGGTCCACCATGGTGGTGAGTCGGGCGAGTTCCTCCGCGCCCCAGCGGTGATGCGCGAGACGGGTGGCGGTGACGGCCTTGGGTCCGCCGTTTATCGCAAGAAGGTGAGAGGTCTGAGGCATGAGGTCTGAGGTCAGATCAGTGGAGGCGGGACCATTAGTCCCGCGAGGCATACGCTTCGTTACCGGGCAACCCTTGTAGGTTGTGCGCTTGCGCGCAACGTGGCGTGCAAGCACGCCACCTACACATTGCCACGAATGTTCGATATCCGCGGGACTGATGGTCCCGCCGCCAAGGGGACAGGAGAGGAGCTGGCTGGGGCATGGATAAGGGGGAAGGCAGGCGGAATGAAAATTCAGTGGGAAACAGGGTCAATTAGAGCCGGGGAAACCGGTTGCGGCAATGCTGCGGTTCGCCTTTCCTCGGGCATGCGTTTTGGGCTGTTACTCCTTGGGGCGGTCGGGCTGGCAGCGGCCGAACCGGCGGTGGTCCGCGACCTGGGCATCCCGGTGCGCGGCGTCAACTGGGGCCGGCTCCACGCCGGCGCGACGGCGGACGGCAAGCCGTCAATCCTGGTTTCATTCGGGCAGAACAACGGGGGGCTGTTTGTCGCCGACGTAGACTTCGCCACCGGGCACTGCCGGCAGTTCGCCGTGAAGAACCCCGCCGCCTCCACCTTCCCCACGGCGTCGTTCCGCAGCCTGCGCACCGGCGTGCTCTACATCGGTTCGGCGTGGGACGCCCGCCTGCACCGCTTTGACCCGGCCCACCCGGAGCGGGGCATCGAGGACCTGGGCAAGATCGACCCGGACGACACGATTTTCCCGACCGGCATCACGGAGGCGGCCGACGGCATGATCTTCATTGGCACCTGCAACGGCGCGCGGCTCGTGCGCTTCGACCCCGCGACCGGCGGGTTCACCCGATTCGGCCGGATGGACGCGACCGACAACTACCTCTATCCGCTGGCCGGCGACGAGGGCTCGCTCGCCGCGCTGGTGAAGGTGGTGCGGCCGCATCTCGTTGTCATCGACCCGGCGACCGGCGAGCACCGCGAGGCCGGGCCAGCCATCACCGATACGACGGACAAGAAGCTATTCCTGAAACTCTTCAAGGGCACGGACCGCCGCCTCTATCTCGACTCGCACGCCGGAAAATTCCGCGTAGACGGCATGAACCTGACACCGGTGGACACGGCCCCCGCCGAGCTGCCGGGAATCCACTCGGCCTATACGCATCGTTACCAGGCGCCGCTGGTGATGCCAGGCGGCTGGACGGCGCAGTTCCTCGATGACAACGACGTCGGCGCCGGCGCGCCGCGAAAAATCCTGCTCACCAACACCGATCCCCGCGTGGCGTCGCGCACGCTCACGCTCGATTGGGTGGGAGGCGGCGCGAACCTGCACGCCATGGAGTCCGGGCCGGATGGAAAAATCTACGGCAGCGGCTACATGCCGAACCATCTCTTCGCCGGCGCGACCGATGGCAGTGCGATGGAGGATCTCGGCAAGCACACCTTCGCGATGGGCGAGGCCTACTCGCTGGCGACCTTGGACGGAAAGGTCTACCTGGCGTCCTATCCCGAGGCGCGTCTCTCCGTCTATGATCCGGCACGGCCGAGACATTTCGGCACCGGCACCGGCGACAACCCGCGCGATCTCGGCCGGCTCGATAATATCGGCTACCGGCCCAACGCTCTCCTCGCCGCGCCCGATGGTAAACTCTGGATGGGGTCGGGGCCCGATTACGGGCTGGTCGGGGGCACGCTCGCGTGGTTCGACCCGCGCACCGGCGAAAAGAAATCGCACCGCGCCATCGTGCCCGAGACCTCGCCGGCCGCGCTGCTCTGGCTGCCCCAGTCGAAGCAGATCCTGGTCGGCCTCAGCATCGAATGCGGCACCGGCGCGAAGGTGAAGCGGCTGGCCGGGGCGTTCGCGCTGTGGGATCCGGGGGCGGACAGCCTGGTCTGGTCGGGCGACCTCGGGCTGGAGAATCTCGCCGATGTGTGCTCGCTGGCGCCGGCCGGTGGCGGACTCGTCTATGCGCTCATCGGTCGCGGCGACCACATCCTCTCGCAGGGGGCGCCGGATATCACGCCCCGGCTGGTCCTGTTTGATCCCGCGAAACGCCAGGTCATGGCCGACGCGTGGCTGCCCAAGGACTTCGGCCCGCTCTCGTGGCACGGGCTCTTTGCTTTGCGCGCCGCACCGAGTGGCACGGTCTATGGGGCGACGGCGCACGGTGTGTTCCGCATCAAGCCCGGCACCTGCGAGGTGGAGCGGGTGTGGCAGCAATCGAAGCCGCAGACGCGCGAGGGCACGGTGTGGCTGACGGCGGCCGACCCGGAGGCGATCGACGTCGTCGGGCCGATCATCGGCGACCAGCTGATTTTCGCGACCGGCTGGCGGCTGCGCGCGCTGACGCTGCCGGGAGAGAAGTGATCAGCTCTTGTGTAGGTTGCGTGCTTGCACGCAACGTTGCGCGCAAGCACGCAACCTACAATGAGGCGGGCAACACTTTTAGAAAATCGTCCAGGGCGAAAACAAAGCCGAACTCCAGCGCCACGCGCCAGAGCGCCTGCTGTTTCTCGCGTTCCTCGCGGGCCGTCTCGCGGTTCTCCACGGCGGTGGTGGCTTCGCGGATGGTCGAGCACAGGCAACCGTGGCGTGCCATGTCCACCATGCCGCCCGGTGACGTCAGCAGGCACCAGTTGAGCGCGAAGCCGACATAGATGAGGTGATTGACGCCGTGTGCCCGGCACAGCGCCGCGAGCTGGTCACTGTTCGCGGCGATGCCCTCGGCGCCGACGGGCCGGGCGGTCGAGGCGAAATCGAGCCGGGCGAAGCCGGCGGCGATGTCGGCGGTGTTGTGCGCCCCGGCGAAACCCTGGGTGGCGCGGAGCTGTTGTAGGCGTTCGTAGACCGGATCGCGGGGCACCGGTGCGGCGGCCGGCGAAGCCCCGGCCAGTTTGACGGCGCGCTGGTAGCCCGGCAGGTGGGACCAGTAGTCCTTGTCACCGCCGACGACGTGGAAGACCGGCAGGGGCGAGCGGCGCACGGCCGCGAGCAGGGGCGGGAACACTTCCGCGAGGATGCGTTCGGCCCGCGGGTAATATTCCACGGCGCGGCGCCAGCCGGGGAATTCGTGCGGCGAGCCGCAGTCCCACGCGTGCATGACGACGAGCGCGGTGTGCGCCGGGGCCAGCTCGGCCTCGACGGTGTGCCAGCCGCCGTAGCCCTCACCCGGCACGGCGCGGGCCGGGTCGGCATCGAACTGCCGGTAAAGCTGGGCGGGGAGTCGCATAGGTTCTTGGTTTGGACTATTCAAAATACAGATTCTTCACAGGAGGTAACGGAGATAACAGAGACAAGCAGAAGCACGGCTTCTCTATTCCCTCAGTTTACTCCTGTGCCAATGAATTGTTATTCAAGTTCGGGTCTTGGCCGGGCGGGAAGCCCGCCAGAGCAAGCCGCCGATGATGAAAAGCATCACGCCGGCGACCACATTGATGGCCGGCGGGGCGAGCGGAGAGGAGGGCAGCACGACACAGGCGATCAACACGACGCCCAGCAGCACGCTCACGGCCGCCAGCATCTGGAAATCGCGGAGCCCGCCGGCGGGCTGGTCCGGGTCGATCGGCACGGGCGTGCGGAGGTCGGCGTCGAAGCGCTGCGCCTCGGCGCTGCGCGGGTCGTCCTTCCGGTAGAAGAAGGCCGAGATGACGAACACCACGGTCGCGGCCGTGATCGCGCTGATGATGTTGCGCTCATAGACATTCTGCGGAAAGGCCCCGGCCGCCATCAGCCCGAAGGCCGCGGTGAAGGCCGCCACGCACGAGGCCATGCCCGACCACCAGGGGGTCTTGCGGTAAACCATGCCGAGGAATACCGGCATCATGAACCCCGGGCCGGTGAGCGAGTAGTATTTCAGGCCGAAGTCGAAGGCGCCGCCGGTCTTGGCGATGGAGAGCGCGGCGACGATGCCCAGCACGCCGATGACCAGCATGGTGAGCTGGCCGACGCGCATCTGGTGCTGCTCGCTCGGGACGGCCAGGCCGGCACGCCGGCGCAGCGGCACGTAGATGTCGCGGGTGGTGGTGGCGGCGAGCCAGTTGAAACCGTCGCTGGCCTGGCCGAGTGTGGCGGAGAGGATGGCGGCGATGACGAAGCCGATCAGGCCGTGCGGCAGCAGCAGCAGGGCGAGACCCACGAACGACGCCTCCTCCGGCGCGGCGAACTGCGGCCAGACCGCGGCGATGTTCGGGAAGATGATCCGCGCCCCCATGACCGGCAGGATCCATAGCAGCGGGCCGAAGAACGAGAGGCCGGCACAGAGGAAGGCCATCTTGCGCGCGCTGCGCTCGTCCGGCACGCTCTGGTAGCGCTGCACCTGCCACCAGGCGACGTTGTAGCCGAGCATGGAGGCGGCGGCGTAGCAGAGCAGGAAGAGCGGCTGGCCCGTCTGCCCGTTGAGGCCAAAATAGCCTTCCGGCGCCTCGCGCCACAGCCGGGCGATCCCCGCGCCGATGCCCGCGCCGTTCCCGAGGTGGAGAAAGGTCACGGGAAAGATGAGCAGCGAGGTGACGAGGATGATGACGCCCTGCACGGCATCGCTCAGCACCGCCGCCCAGAGGCCGCCGATGACGGTGTAGACGATCATCACGAGGCCGATGCTGATCATCGTGAGCTCGAGGCCGGAGAAGGTCAGACCGAGGACGGCGTGCTGCTCGTGGGCGAAACCCAGGGCGGTGGCGACGAAGATGCAGAGGATGTAGAGCCCCTGGCCAATGCCGATGATCTGCGGCACCACGGCGGTCACCGAGTAGAAGTAGGTCGTGGACGGCGAATAGCGGCGGGTGAGGAACTCGAGCGGCGAATTGATGCGCGCGCGGCGCCAGCGGGAGGCGAAGTAGAAAGCGCCGACGAGGTAGGCCCAGGTCGCCGCGGTGAAGACCACGGCCGCACCGAGGCCATGACGGTAGGTGAAGCCGGCGGCCGCGACGAACATAAACGCCGAGAAACCCGAGACCCAGTTCGACACGCCGGCGAGGAACCACGGGATCTTGCCGCCACCCTTGAAGTAGTCGTCGGTGTTCTTGTTCTTCCGCGACGAATACCAGCCGACGAAGATGACGATGCCGAAGTAGAGCGCGATGAGCGCGTAATCCGCGGCGTTGGCGTGGTTGAGCTGCGGCATCGGTTATGAATGAGGTAGGGCGCGACCGCTGGGCGCGCCGTAACGCACGAGCGGCGGGCCCAGCGGTCCCGCC
>JANNDM010000169.1:0-15884 GCA_031387725.1 Verrucomicrobiota bacterium
TTCCAGAGGTGGTGGTTGGGGTTCGCTTCACTGATGCGAAGCGAGGCGAGGGTGATGATGTTGTGGGACATGATGCGTGAGCGGTTGAGGTTTAGTTAATCGTTCGCGCACCAGGGTTGTTCCTGAAAACGAAAAGCCGCCTGAGGACATCAGGCGGCTTTTCGCTTTTTTGGAGGAGTTTTTTTGTTAGAGGGTTTGACCCCTCTCACATCCGGGCGCCTTGCGACACTCGAAACCACCGTGATCACTCCTAGACCCGGTTGGCAGAACCGGCTGTTGCCAGCCGATCCTTTCCTGATGCAATGTGAACTGAGCAAGTAAGCGCGTCCTATGCCAGATAATATTTAAATTTAAGGCCATTTGGATGAAATCAAAACAGGCAAGAAGCTGACTTTTGCCCAGTTACGCTAACCCGGGACAGGCTAAATTATTTCTGGCAAAACAGAATTCATCCGGTTGTAGGAGCCAAAGGTGGAGCGCGCTGACCCGGCGCGCTTCGGTGGAACTGCTCTCAAGCCAGCGCGTTGGGGTCAACGCGCTCCACCCCACAATCTCAGCGAAATTGCCAGCGGACGGCGAAGTGCAACGTGGTGTAGGTCATGTCGCCGATCCGCGGGATGCCGATCATATCCAGCGCCCAGCGGTCCGCCAGTGGCACAGTGACGAGCAGGCCGCCGAGCGGCACGAGGCCGCCATCGTTGAAATTGTAGTTATGGGTCAGGCCGGCGATCCCGCCGACTCTGATTCGGCCCACCGGCCACTGCTTGCCGAGGTAAGCGTAGCCGGCGGTGCGGGCAAGGCTGTTGCGGAAAATGCCGGCCCCCGCCAGCCAGTGGTCGTCCGTCACGCGCATGATCCCGAGGCCGGGCGTGTTATTGGTCAGGTCAACCGCCGAGGTGTGCTCGTGCAGGCTGTAGAGCTGTAGCGACAGGTGCCACGTCGGCTCGGCCGCGGAAAGGCGGGCAGTAGTGAGAAGGATGGCGCCGATGCACAGGTGAAGCCTCATGGTCGGGATGCTAAATGCCCATGCCCGGGGCGCAGCATTATAAAGCTGGGCACACGGTCCGCTTTAACCAACCCCCCAAAACCCCATCCGTTGCCTCTACCCAGGTGAACCATGGCTTGACACTGTATCATTAAAGATTCACCTGATGGGTGATGTCGAAACCGCGTCCGCTTCCGTGCGTGTTCTTTCGCACGGCCGCCGGCAACGAGCCGGTCCGTGAATGGCTGAAGAGCCTGCCGGAAAACGAACGTAAGCAGATCGGGACCGACATTCTGGCCGTGAAGTTTGGGTGGCCGCTTGGCCTGCCGTTGGTGGATTCCCTGGGCGAAGGCCTGTGGGAAGTCCGCACGCGGCTCCTCAACCGGATTGCCCGCACCCTCTTCTTCACCCACGACGAAACCATCATCCTGTTACACGGGTTCATCAAAAAGACCCGGGCCACACCCGAACAGGAACTCAACCTGGCCCACAAAAGGAAACGCGATTATGAGCACCAACAAAAACATCCACCGCGGAAGTAACTTCACGGATTTCCTCCGCGAGGAGGGCATCTATGAGGAGGTCGAGGCCGCCGCGATCAAGAAGGTCATCGCCGCCGCACTGACGAAGCAGATGGAGCGCAAGGGGGTGTCCGTCTCGGCCCTGGCCGAGAAGCTCGGCACCAGCCGGGCGGCACTCAACCGTGTGCTCGACGAGGACAATACCTCAATCACCCTCACCACGCTCTCCCGCACCGCCGCCGCACTCGGCTGCCGGTTGAATCTGGAGATCGTGGCGGCGCGGTGAGGCGGTCTGAACCAACAAACCACCAGCCAGACTCTCTTGGCTCGGCCCGGTAATTTCTACTCGCTCGGCATCGGTTCTGGTTCAGGCGAAGCAGACGTGCCGATGATTGTTGCTGCGGATGCTTGGTTGGTCGGTCTGGCGCGGGTCGGGGTGCGGCTCAATCCACAAACTCGAAATCCACATCCGGGAAGGCCCGGATTCGCCGCCGGTCATTGGTCAGGTGAGGCAGGTTCAGCACCGCCGACTGCGCGCGAATAAGAAAGTCGGGCAGCACGGACTTTTCTCCCCGGGAGGGGCGATACTGACGAAACGCCATGCCGGCCCGCCAAGCGGAGTGGAAATCCAGTTCGATCTGCTCAAAGCCCTGCAAGGCTTCGTCCACGCTCTCCCGCGTGCGGGCGCCGGCTGCCAGTTCGGCATAGGTGACGCTGCTGACCGCCAGCGTGTCCCGCCCGGCCCAGCGATCGAGCGCCGCCGTGCAGGGCCGATGTTGCGCATGAGCGGGGTCGAGCCACGCGACTATCACCGACGTGTCCACCAGAATCATGGCCGGGTCTGCCGCAGCAACTCCGTGCCGGAGCAAAAGCCGTCCCAAGATCCGGCCCGGATGCGGACGTGCTCCTGCATGGCATTGCGCGCCGGGGCGTTCTTGGTTTTCACGAATTCCATCGCCGCCCGGCGCAGCACGGCGCTCGGGTTGGTCTTTGTCGCCCGGGCCTTGGCGCGAAAATCACGGGCCAGGGATTTGGGCAGGCGGACGGTGAGAGTCTCTGTCATACGCACACCTGTAATACAAATACCCGCGGGGTCAACCCCGCGGTTTTCCAACTGGCGCCGAACGTGAACCAGGAGGTTCGACGAGGATTCCCATGATCACGATCAACCCGCCGTCCCGCCCCGCCGCCGCGCTTGGCTGCCGGGTGAACCTGCAGATCGTGGCGGCACGCGGCGGGCTACAAACTACAAAGCCAGACCCCGTCAGCTCCCGCTGACCCCATATCTGGCCCTTTAGCGTCGGCCAAGGCCGCAATATTTTCGGCAACCCGATTTCTTTTGAGGCTGCTGCTATGACAAGAGAGTTAGGGGACGGGCTTTGCGATTCTCTCGGTGGCAATGAAGATGCCAGTGGTAGAGAAGAGATGCATGCGGCCACCGGCGGCGGGTTGGTGATGTCCAACGATGCGTCCACCGGTTGGACCGTGTGAATAGGGCGCGACTATTTGCGCGACGGCCGCGTCGAACACGGGAATCAGGTGCGCAGGCTTGTGCTGGTGGAAGCCGACGTCATTGCCATCGGGATCCTTCACCGCAAAATGGCGGCAGAGTGGATATTCTTCCAGCGCTTCGGTGATCGGGACATTGGCATCGCGGATCGCAGCGTGCGTGGCGTCGAGGTCGACGACTTCGAGCATAAGGGCGGCTCCACTTCCGCCCCCGGTGGCAGGAATCATATTGGTGATGGCGAAGGTGCAGCTAGCTATGTCGTATTCGATCCACCATTTGTTGCCAGCTCCCTCGCTTTGCCGGCTGGGTTTCAGCCCCAGCAACCGCTCGTAGAAATCGCGGGCGCGGGCAATGTCCGCGACTGGAAAGGCCATGAAGGCGATTTCTTTGATTTGGATGCCCAAGGCGAGAAGTTGGCGAGTGACTATTGGGAAGCCTGAGGCCCGAGAATACGGGTTGCACAAGGGCAGGCTGCGGAAATTGATGTGGCCGGTTTACGCCAGCTTCGTGCCGAGGCGCTCGGCGGCGCGGACGAGGGCGTCGGCCATGTCGGAGGGCGTGACGGCGCACTCGATGCCGCATTCCTTGAAGACGGCGATCTTGGCGGCGGCGGTGTCCTCGACGCCACCGACGACGGCACCGGCGTGGCCCATGCGGCGGCCGGCGGGGGCCGTGGCGCCGGCGATGAAACCCGCGACGGGCTTCTTGCAATTGGCTTTGACCCAGCGGGCGGCCTCGACCTCGGCATTGCCGCCGATCTCGCCGATCATGATGATGCCCCAGGTCTCGGGGTCATCGTTGAACAGCTTGATGACGTCGAGGTGCGAGGTGCCATTGACCGGGTCGCCGCCGATGCCGACGGAGGTGGTCTGGCCGAGGCCCTTCGAGGTGAGTTGGAAGACAGCCTCGTAAGTGAGAGTGCCGGAGCGGGAGACGACGCCGACATGGCCCTGCTTGTGGATGTAACCGGGCGCGATGCCGATGCGGCAGCCGCCGCTGGAATCCTTGCCGGTGCCAGGCGTGACGATGCCGGGGCAGTTGGGACCGATGAGGCGGGTCTTGCTGCCGAGCATGGCGCGCTTGGCGCGGATCATGTCCTTGATCGGAATGCCCTCGGTGATGGCGACGCAGAGGTCAAGCCCGGCGTCGGCGCATTCGAGGATGGCGTCGGCGGCAAAGGGCGGGGGGACGAACACGGCCGAGGCGGTGGCGCCGGTGGCGGCGACGGCGTCGCGGACGGTGTTAAAGATCGGGACGCGGTGCGCGCCGTGCTCGAAGAACTGGCCGCCTTTGCCGGGCGTGACGCCGGCCACGATGGCGGAGCCGTAGTCGAGGGAGAGCTTGGTGTGGCGGCCGCCGAACTCGCCGGTAATGCCCTGGACAAGGACCTTGGTCTTTTCGGTTACGATGATAGCCATGGGAAGCGGGAGTAGTGAGTAGCGAGTAGTGGGTAGGAAGAATCAGCAGCGAGTAGCGGGTAGTGAGTAGCGAGTAGAAGAAGAGTCGGGTATCCGTGATGGGTTTCCTTGGATGCTCACTACTCGCTACTGGGTGCTCGCTACTGGCTCGTGGCTCAGGCCACGAGCCGCACGATCTTCTGGGCGGCGTCGGCCATGGTGTCGGCGGACTCGATGGCGAGGCCGGACTCGGCGAGGGTTTTCTTGCCGGCGGCGACGTTGTTGCCCTCAAGACGGACGACGAGCGGGATCTTGAGGCCGAGCTCGCGGGCGGCGGCGACCACGCCGGTGGCGATGGTGTTGCAGTCCATGATGCCGCCAAAAATGTTCACCATGATGCCTTTCACGTTCGGGTCGGTCAGGATGATGCGGAAGGCCGCCTGCACCTGGTCCTTCGAGGCGCCGCCGCCGACGTCGAGGAAGTTGGCCGGGCTGCCGCCGTAGTGCTTGATGATATCCATCGTGCTCATGGCGAGACCGGCGCCGTTCACGAGACAGGCGATATTGCCGTCGAGCGCGATGTAGGAGAGAGAGTATTTCGAGGCCTCGATCTCCTTGGGGTCCTCCTCGTTGAGATCGCGCAGCGCGACAATCTCGGGGTGGCGGAAGAGGGCGTTGTCGTCGAACGAGACCTTGGCGTCGAGGGCGAGGACCCGGTTGTCCGGCGTGGTGATGAGCGGGTTGACCTCGACCATGGCGGCGTCGGTCTCCCAGAACATCCGGTAGAGCGCGTCGATCAGCTTGACGGCGTGCTTGAAGACATCGCCGGTGAAGCCGAGCTGGAAGGCGAGCTGGCGGGCCTGGTAGCCTTGCAACCCGACCGCGGGATCGACGAAGACCTTGAAGATTTTCTCCGGCGTGTCGTGGGCGACCTTCTCAATTTCGACGCCGCCCTCGGTGGAGGCGACGATGACCGGCCGCGAGGTGTTCCGGTCGAGGAGGATGGCGAGATAGTATTCCTTCTGGATGTCACATGCGACGGTGAAGTAGACGGTCTGCACCTTGCGGCCGGCGGGGCCGGTCTGGGCGGTGACGAGGGTGTTGTTGAACATCTTGTTCGCGTAGTCGAGGGCCTCGGCCTTGGTCTTGGCGAACTTCACGCCGCCTTTGAAACCGTCGGTGAACGTGCCCTTGCCGCGGCCGCCGGCGTGGATCTGGGACTTGACGATGAGGGCGCCGTCGTGACCCAGCGTGGAGAGGGCGGAGTCGAATTCGGCCGGGGTGCGGGCCGCGACGCCGCGGGGCACGGCGACGCCGTATTTCTCAAACAAAGCCTTGGCCTGATACTCGTGGATATTCATGGAGAGGAGCCGATGTTTTAGCCACAAAGCGCCGCAAAAAGACACAAAAAACCGCGCCACAGGGCGGGATTGCCTTTGGCCCTGCCAGGCGCAGCATTGCCCCATGCATTCGCACGAATTGCTCAAGGAGGTGTTGAAGAAAACCAGCGCAAAACAAATCGCGGCGGACATGGGGCTGTCCCTCTCGCTCATCTACAAGTGGGCCGAGCCGCCCTTGGACGAGACCGGCAGCGGCGCCAACAACCCGCTGGACCGCATCGAGCAGTTGCTGCGCAGCACCAACGACGAGCGCATTGCGCAATGGGTGTGCGAGCGCAGCGGGGGCTTTTTCATCCACAACGCGAAGACCAAGCCGCATGCCTTCCAGCTTATCCCGTCCACCAACAGCATCGTGCAGGAATTCGCCGACATGCTCGGTGTCATCGCCGTCGCGGCGGCAGACAACCAGATCACCACGGAGGAGGCCAAGGCCATCCGCCGGCGGTGGGAGGATCTGAAATCGGTGACCGAAGGCTTCGTGCGCAATGGCGAGGAAGGCAATTTCACGGCCCTCAAGGAGCGCGCCGACAAACTTGGCAAGTCCGGGGAATAGCCGGCCGGCGCCGGCGCGGCGCCGCCGGAGGCGCAACGTTACTTTTTCAACTGCGCGGGGATGAAATCCTCACGGACAGCCTTGGCGAGCAGTTGCGGCGGCAGCAGGCCCTGACCGATGAGGTAGTCGTTGAAGGTCTGCCGGTTGAACTTCGGCCCGAGTGCGATCTCGGTGGCGGTGCGGAGCTCCATGATCTTGAGGTAACCGTAGAAGTAGGCCGTGGCCTGGCCGGGCGAGCGGAAGGTGTAGCGGTCGACTTCCTGCTTCGTCATCGCTTCGGAAAGGCCGACATCCTGGGTGAGGATGTCGTGGGCGCGCTCGCGGGTCATGAGGCCGAGGTTGAGCATCGGGTCGAGGAAGGCGCGGGCGGCGCGCTGGAGGCGGGCCTGCAGGGCGAAGAGCTGGCCGGCGAGCGGCTCGTAGGGTTTCAGCTCGGCCTCGGCGTAGAGGGCCCAGCCCTCGACGTTGACACTGTTGAAGGCGAAGAGACTCCGCGCCTGCGACACGCCGCGCTCCACCATGGCGGAGAACTGCAGCTCGTGGCCGGGCCGACCCTCGTGGGCGGTGAGGGTCCAGGCGGCGGATTTGTGGGTGAAGTCATCGTAGCCCTGGGTGGGCGCGCCGTCGGCGGCCGGCGGGTTGCCGGTGGTGAGCACGAACTGGCCGCGCTCGCCCTTGTTGTTGATGAGCGGCGGCGGCTGCATGTGCGGCGCGGGTTGCGCCGCGTTCTCGGCTTCGGAGGCCAGGCGCATGATCATGGCCCGGCCGGGCAGAGTGACGATGCGCTCGCGGCGGATGATGTCCTCGATCTGGGTGATGATGCCGGCGTAGTAGGCCTCGACCTGGTCCTTGGGGAGCTGGTCTTGCTTCAGCGCCTTTATGACCTCGCGGTAATCAGTGACAGCGAGGCCGTGCTCCTGGGCGACGAGCGGGGCGAGCGCCTGCATCTCGTTGCGGATCTCGGCGAAGGCGACGAGCGCCTTCTGCATCAGCTCCTGCGGCGGGATATCGAGGCCGACGTTCTTGAGGTTGTCGGCGTAAAGCTCAGCCGGGAGGCGGAAATCGGTCCGGGCCCGGGGCAGCACTTTGGCCTGCGCCCAGTCGTTGTAATGCTTGAGTTGCTGCTCAAGGGCGTCGAGCGCGGCGGCGGCACCGTCGAGCTTGTCGAGGCCGTATTTGGCGTAGAGGCCGCGAATGCCGGCGGTGTAGCGCGCCGTGTTGGCGACGGCCTGCTGGATGCGGTCCTTGAAAGAGCCGAGGTGGGCGGGGTCGGCGGCCGCCTCGTTGTAGCGATCCTGGGCGAGCTGGGTGATGGGTGTCGTGCCAGGTTCAAGGCCGGTGTAACGCCTGAGTCGGGCGAGGGCGGCGGGGCGGCGCGCGGCCTCGACCTGGTCCTGCAGCAGGCTGAATTCGCCGAAGAAGATCAGCTGGCCGACGTCGATGAAGGCGGCGAGGTGCTTTCGCTGGAGCCGGTTGGTCTCGAGGTTGTCGTTGCAGGACTGGATAAGGATCTCGAGATCCTGCCGGACCAGCGGGTCGGTTTCGACCAGCAGGCGCTTGGCGAGTTCATCCCGCGCACCGATGACGGCGGCATCGGAGCGCTCATTGATTCCGGGCTTCAGGTCGGAGATCTTGTCGTCGAAGCCGGGAATGCCCGTGGCCGAGGCGCCCTCGGGCTGGAAATTGTTGGTCGCGTCGAGCACGACTTTGGCGTTGGCATTGCTTTTCTCGATCCAGGCAGGGGTGTCGGAGGTTCCGGCCAAAGCCGCAGGGATGAGCAACGTGCCACCGAGCAGAAGCAGGGCGACGCGGGGGAGGTCTGGGATGCAACGATTCATAGGGGAAAGAAAAACCACGGCCTCGTCCCGCACCGCTTAACGCAGGTGCTGGGCGAGGAAAGCGGTCTGGGCGGCGGCAAGTTCCGTGAGGCCCTTCTGGGCCAGGCCGAGGAGTTGCTGGAGCTGGGCGTGGGAAAAGGTGGATTCCTCGCCGCTGCTCTGCACCTCGACGAACTGGCCGCGGCCGGTCATGACGATGTTGGCGTCCACTTCGGCGTCCTTGTCCTCGACGTAATTCAAGTCGAGCAGCGCCTCGCCGCGGAACAGGCCGACGCTGACGGCGGCGACGGAATCGGTGAGCGGGCTTTCGGAGATTTTCTTTGCGTCGAGCAGTTTCTGAACGGCGAGCCGGGCCGCGAGATAGGCGCCGGTGATGGAGGCGGTCCGCGTGCCGCCATCGGCCTGCAGCACATCGCAATCGATCCACAGCGTGTGCTCGCCGAGTTTTTCGAGGTCGAGCACGGCGCGGAGCGAGCGGCCGATGAGGCGCTGGATCTCGACGGTGCGGCCGTCGAGCCTGCCCTTGGTGATATCGCGCGGTTTGCGGTCGAGCGTGCTGTAGGGCAGCATGGAGTATTCCGCCGTGAGCCAGCCGCCCTTGACGCCCTGCTGCTTCATCCAGGAGGGCACCTTGGCCTCGATGGTGGCGGCGCAGATGACGCGGGTGGCGCCGAAGCCGATCAGCACGGAGCCGGAAGCGTGGGGCGCGATGTTGGCCTCGATGGTGAGGGGGCGGAGTTGGTCGGGATTGCGGTGGTCAGAACGAGACATGAAAAAGCTAGGTTGAATGATCAGTGGTCGGCCACAACGCCCGCGATTAAAACCGTCGGAACGAACAGTTGGCCTGAAATCAGGCGGGCTCCTCGTCCTCTGCGTCGTTCTTGGCCGGTGCCATAAAGGGCGGCTTGGAAGGGACTTTGTGGCTGGTGGACTTGGGCGCCGACTGTTCAGCCATGTGCGCAATCAGGCGGTCGTTGAAGGTCTTCGCCGGATCATGGCCCATGTTCTTGAGGGCCTGCACGAGGGCGGCGACCTCGACCAGGCGTGCGATGTCGCGGCCGGGACGGACGTAGAACTCGATGTGCGGCACCCTGACGCCGAGGATATCGTAATAGTTTTCCTCGAGTCCGGTGCGTTCCTCGATCACTTCGGGGGTCCAGGTGCGGAGCGACACGACGAGGTCGATGCGCTTCTCCAGGCGGATGCTTTTGACGCCGAACATGTCGGCGATGTTGATGATGCCGATGCCGCGGCACTCCATGTAGCCACGGTTGAGCGGGCGGGAGCTGGCGGAGAGCTCGCGCTCGTCGAGCAGCTTGATGCAGGTGAGATCGTCAGCCACCAGCGAGTGTCCGCGCTCGATGAGGGCGAGGGCGCACTCGGATTTGCCAATGCCGCTGTCGCCGCGGATCATCACGCCGATGCCCTTGATGTCGAGGGTGGTGGCGTGCTCCGTGCCGGAGGGGGCGAACTCGTTGTCGATGCACAGCGTGGCGAGGTTCACGAAGTTCATCGTGATCATCGGCGTGCGGAAGATGGGCAGGTTCATCTCCTGCGAGACGGCGAGCATCGGATGGGTGGCGACGTAGTTGCGCGTGAGGACGATGGCCGGGATGCTGCGCTTCACCATCTCCCCGAAGGTCTCGATCTGCTGACGCTGGGAGAGCGTCTTGAGGTAGGTCATCTCGGCGGCGCCGAAGACCTGGAGGCGTTTGTTCGCGAAATATTTGAAGAAACCGGTCAGGGCGAGCGAGGGGCGGTTAATGGAGCCTTCCTTGATGAGACGGTGCAGGCCGGCCTCGCCCGTCACGAGTTCCAGTCCGAGTTTCTCCCGGTATGTCTCGTAGAAATGGGCGACAGTGATGCCGTGGATGGCTTTGGTGGGCATGGGGGGCGAACCGGAAGTAGTGAGTAGCGGGTAGCGAGTAGTGAGTAGATTAAGGCAGCGCTGGCAACAAGCTACTGCTCGCCGGGCCATCCCGCTTTCTGTCCTTCTGAGCGGAGCGAAGAACCCAGTATAATGTGTGCCGGCGGTTTTGCTGCTGGATCCTTCACTTCGTTCAGGATGACAAACCTGCTCCCTACATGTTGAAATCTTGGCCGAGGTAAAGTTCGCGGGCCTGGGCGTCGTTGATGAGGAAGTCGCCGGAGCCCTCGGTCATGACCTTGCCCTTGTGGATGATGTAACCGCGGTCGACGATGCGCAGGGTCTCGCGGACGTTGTGGTCGGTGATGAGCACGCCGATGCCGCGCTGTTTCAACTGGAGGATGATCTTCTGCACCTCCGCCACGGAGATGGGGTCGACGCCGGCGAAGGGCTCGTCCATCAGCAGGAACTTCGGGCGGGTGACGAGGGCGCGGGCGATCTCGAGCCGCCGGCGCTCGCCCCCGGAGAGGGTGTAGGCCTTCTGCTTGGCGAGGTGACTCAGGCTGAGCTCGGCCAGATGGTGGGCGACGAGCGCCGGGCGGTCAGCCGACTTGAGGGGCAGGGTTTCGACAATGGCGAGGACGTTTTCCTCCACCGTGAGCTTGCGGAAGACCGACGGCTCCTGGGGCAGGTAGCCGATGCCCAGCCGGGCGCGGCGGTGCATGCGGAGGTCGGTGGCATCCTGGCCGTTGATGAAGACGCGGCCGGAGGTGGCCGGCACCAGGCCGACCACCATGTAGAAAGTCGTGGTCTTGCCGGCGCCGTTGGGGCCGAGGAGGCCGACCACCTCGCCGGCTTGCACGTGGACATTGACGCCGTTCACAACGGAGCGATGGCCGTAGACCTTGACCAACCCTTCGGTGCGTATGGCGGCGGTGGACGGCTCCATGCTCAGGGGTGCTTCGGTTTTTCGGCCGGGGCGGGCGCTGGGTCGACCCCGAGGTCCTTGACGGGAGGCGCGGTGAGGACGGGTTTCTCGACCTCCACTTTGCGCTGGCCGCGGAGCAGGGTGATTTTTTCGCCGGCGATGCGGGTATTTTGATCGTGATCAACGACCACCGGGTTGCCGGAGAGGACGACTTTTTCCTGCTCGGGCAAAACCTCGGCGCGGCCACAGGCGGCTTCGCGGTCACCCTGGACGAGACGGACATTTCCGGTGGCGAGCATCGAGCGGAATTTGTCGAGTTTGCCGAGGGTGGCGGACTTGTCGCCGCTGCGGATCACGACCACCTCGAGGTAGTCGCAGGTCAACTTCATGTTCGTGCCGGTGACCCGCACGTTGTCCCGGAAGGTGATGGTTGTTTCCTGGTCGGTGCTGACCATTTCGCCCGGGCCGCTGCTTTCGATGACGGTGGATTGCAATGTTGCGCTCTGCGCCAGGCCGAGGGCCGGCAGCAAGGCGAGGAGGGTGAGGCGGGTGAGGGGCTTCATTTCAGGTAGTCCTTGAATTCAGCGCGGAAAATTACGCGCACGTTCCGGCCAATGGAAACTTTTTTAGACTTGTGCGCGTAACGCCAGTTGAGTCCGGAGGCCTCGAACTGGTCGTTAATGACCCGGATGGTGTCGGAACCGGTGATCACGGCCTCAGCGGGATGCACCTCGGCCGTGGGGCTGAGGATCAGGGTGTCCACCTTCTCGTCCGCCCGGCCGGAGAACACCGACAGGGTGAGTTCCTTGATGTCGATCTGATTTTCGCTGGCGAAACGGGCTTCCGAGCCGCGCACGAGCCAGGCGCGATGACCCTCGGGAGTAAAGGCCGGAAGACGGAAATTGATGACGGGCTTGTCGGTTGAGAGCTGGGTGTTCGCGGCCGAGGCGGCCGCGACCGGCAGCAGGGAAAGCAGGAAAACTTTAAACAGAGAAGACACGGCGGGTTTACTGACCGCGATGGGCCATGATATGTTCACAAACTTCGCGCACGGCGCCGTGGCCGGCGGGGCGGGCGGGCACATAGTCGGCGGCCTTCAGGGCGGCGGGCATGGATCCGGCGGGTGCGACGCCGAGGCCGGCCCAGGCGAGAGCGGGGGCGTCGATGTCATCGTCCCCCATGTAACACACCTGTTTCGCGCCCAGTCCGAGCTGGCTGGCCAGTTCCTGCAAGGCCATGAGTTTGTCGGTGCGGCCTTGGATGACGTGCGGCACACGGAGTTCGGTGGCCCGGACGGTGGTGGCACCCGAGGCCCGGCCCGAGATCCAGGCGACGGCGACGCCGGTCTGGTGGAGCCGCACGATGCCCAGGCCGTCGAGGATCGAGAAATTCTTGGATTCGGTGCCGTCGCTGGCTATCGCCACTGTGCCGTCGGTCAGCACGCCATCCACGTCCATGGCGAACAGGCGGATGGCGGCCCACTGATTCTTGGAAAGACTGGCGCGGTGACGAGGCATGAAGCAGAGCCGAGATTCCTCGCTGCGCTCAGAATGACAAGATTGAAGCTAGCCCAGCCACGCGGCGATGGCGTCGACGATCTTGTCCTTGTTCGGACGGTAGGCGGCCTCGAGTTCGGGGGCGAAGGGGACGGGCAGGTCGAGGGCGGCGATGCGCAGCGGCGCGGCCTTGAGCGCGCCGAAATGCTCCTCGGTCAGCCGGGCGACGAGCTCGGCGCCGAAACCGTGGGTGCGGCGCCCCTCGTGGATGACCACGAGCCGGCCGGTGCGAGCGAGCGAGGTCTTGATGGCGTCGAGCTTGAGTGGGGCGAGCGCGCGCAGGTCGAAAAGGTCGAAGGTCCTTTCGTATTCGCCGGCGAGGTAATCGCAGGCCTCGCCCGCCAGCAGCACCATCTCACCGTAGGTTATGATGGTGGCGTCGTCACCGGAGCGTAGCTTGGCCGGCGACCAGATGTCACGGTAGTTGGCGTCGAACTTCACCGGGTGCTTGCCGCGGCGGTAGAGCCCCTTGTGCTCGAAAAGAATGACGGGGTTGTCGTCCTCGTAGGCGGCGAGGAGGGCATTGAAGGCGTCCTGTGGATTGGACGGATAGAGGGCCTTGAGGCCGGGAAAGGAAAGGAAGGCCGATTCAAGTTCCTGCGAATGGAACGAGCCGAAGGTGAGACCGCCGCCGCAGGGAAAGCGGAAGACCACGGGGCATTTCTGCCCGGCGCGGAAGTGGTAGGTCGCGGCGTTGAGCACGATCTGGGTTGTGGCGTCAGTCGAGAAATCGGCGAACTGAAACTCCTCGATCGGGCGATGGCCGTTGGTGGCGAGACCCAGCGCATAGCCGGTGCTGGCGGATTCGCAGAGCGGCGTGCTCAGGACGCGCGGCCGGCCGAAATCCTGGACGAGGCCTTCCGTGACCTTGAACGCACCGCCGTAGGTGCCGATGTCCTGGCCGAGCACAAGGGAGTCGGGGCGCTCGGTGAGAATTTTGCGCAGGCCGCGGTTGATCGCCTGCGCCATGGTCATGTTTTCGGCCGCGGCGGGAGCGGTCTGCCAGGGGATCGCCGGAGCGGCCGGGGCGAAAACCTCCTGCACCATGCCTTCCGGGCTGACCGGGGGCAACGCGAGCGAGGCCTTGATGGTGGTTTCGATGAAACCGGAGACTTCGGCGTCAATGGCGTCGAGCTGGGCGCCCTGGCCGGCGGCGGCGAGTTTCGCGCGAAATTTCGGCAGCGGATCCTGCGCCATGATGGCCTCGGCTTCGCCCGGCTTCATGTAGTCGCCGGTGTCGTAGGCGGCGTGGCCGCGGAGCCGGAAGGTGTGGGCCTCGATCAGCAGCGGCCGGCCGGTCGAACGGGCGCGTTCAATGGCGCCCGCCAGCACGGTCAATACGTGGGCGGGATCGCTGCAATCCAAGGCGAAGCCCTCGATCCCGTAGCCTTTCGCGCGTTCGAAGAGGTTGGGAGAGACAAACTGTTCGTTGATCGGAGTCGAGTAGGCGTATTTGTTATTCTCGATGACGAAGACCACCGGCACGGACAGCACAGCCGCCAGGTTGAGTGACTCGTGGATGTCACCGGTGCTGGACGAACCGTCGCCGAAGAAGGCGAACCCAACCGCCGGCCGGCCGAGGCGGCGTTGCGAGTCGGTGCCGCCGATGACATTGGACAGCATGATGCCGAGATGGGAGATCATCGGCAGGCTGCGGTTGGCGGGATCGCCGTGGTGAATGTTGCCTTCGCGGCCCTTGGTGGGACTGCCGCGGTTGGCGAAATACTGGCAAAGGTGGTCGCCCAGATGACCGCTCCAGACGAGATGACCGCCCAGTCCGCGGTGGGAGAAAGACACTACATCGACGGTCTTGTCAGCCAGCAGGGCGAGCGGGACGATCAGTGCCTCGTTGCCCTGGCCGCCGGTGACGGTGCCGCGAATCAGACCCTGCCGGAACAGATCGAGAATCCGGTTGTCCGCCACCCGCGAGAGCTGCATCCACGCATAGGTGTGCAGCAGACTCCCCGGCTGGCCCAGCCCGGCGGGCCGAATATCACGGCAATCAAACCGCGCCGGGGGGAGGGGAAAATTCATCCGCGTAAAGTTGCGTCCGGAGGCGATGGCTTCGAGGAAAAAGTTTGGCGGCCGGCGGGTGCTTCCGGCGTTTAATGCCTTTGGACTAATTCGCCACCGGCCGGGAGATTTTATCCAGCCGGGTCATGACTGCGGGCGTGAGCAGGGGCAGAAGCTCGAGCGCGCGGAGGTTTTCCTTCAGCTGCTCCACGCGCGAGGCGCCCAGGATGACGGTGCTCACCTGCGGGTTCTTCAGGCACCAGGCGAGGGCGAGGCACGGCAGCGTGGTGCCCAGCTCGGCGGCGATCCCGGCAAACTGCTTCACGGCCTCGATCTTTTTGTCGGACCCCGGGCCGGTCAGCTTGTCGCGCAGCCACTCCAGGCCGGCGACGTTGAGCCGCGAGCCGGCCGGGATGCCGTCATTGTATTTGCCGGTCAACAGGCCGCTGGCCAGGGGCGAAAAGGTGGTGGTGCCCAGGCCGTGCTTCTCCAACACGGGGCTGAGCTCCTGCTCAAACCGGGTGCGGTGGAAGAGATTGTAGTGCGGCTGCTCCATCGTGGGAGCATGAAAACCGTGCTGCGCGCAAAGGGCGCAGGCTTCAGTCAACTCGGCGGCGGACCACTCGCTGGTGCCCCAATACATCACCTTGCCCTGGGTGACGAGGTCGTGCATGGCGCGGACGGTTTCGAGGATGGGCGTGTTGGAGTCGGGGCGGTGGCAGAAGAATAAATCGAGATGCTCGACCTGCAGCCGGCGCAGCGCCGCGTGGCAGGCCTCGATGACGTGCTTGCGGGACAGGCCCATCTCGTTGGGGCCGTCGTGCCCGGCACCGAAGTAAACCTTGCTGGAGACGAGGAAGCTGCCCCGTCGCCAGCCGGATTTTTTCAGGATGTCGCCCATCACGAGCTCGGCCTGGCCGCCGGCGTAGCTCTCCGCGTTGTCGAAAAAATTAATCCCGGCATCATGGGCGGCATGCAGCAGGTCGCGGGCGACCGGGTCGCCGACCTGATTGCCGAAGGTGACCCAGGCCCCAAAGGAGAACGCGGAGACTTGCACGCCGGACGTGCCGAGACGGCGGTAGATCATGCTCATGTCCGGGGGAGCATGTGCGGCCCGGCGCCAAAGTCTAATCCGGAGTGAGGAATTTCCGGGTCACGGTCCAGTCCTCCGGCACCAGGCCGTGGCCGGCGGCGTGCTGGTGCAGGGTCACCGCAGCCCCCGCCGAGCGGAACCGGGCCGCGAGCTTTGCGGGATGGTCGGCAGGCACGATCGGATCGGCGGTGCCGGAGGAGATGAGCACGCGTTTGCCGGCGAG
>JANNDM010000153.1:0-3247 GCA_031387725.1 Verrucomicrobiota bacterium
TGATCTGTCTTCGAAAAAGTGGACAGGGCTAATGGTTAGTTGATGGAGGTTAGAGGTGGATGGTTCGGGGGGAACATTTCTTTTTCGAACTGGAGCGGGGAACGGTAGCCGAGGGCGCTGTGGCGGCGGTGAGGGTTGTAGAAGGTTTCGATGTAATCGAAGATCAGGACGCGTGCGGCGGCGCGGGTGGGCGGGATCTGGCCGGCGAGGGCTTCGGTCTTGAGCGTGGCGACAAAGCTTTCGGCCAGGGCGTTGTCGTAAGGATTGGCCGTGCGGCTCATGCTGCGGGTGACGCCCCAGGCGGCGGCGAGTTGCACGAAGTCCGCCGCGGCATATTGCACCCCGCGATCGCTGTGATGGAGCAAGCCGGGCGGCGGCGGCTGGCGTTGGGTGGCGAGCGTGAAGGTGGTGGTGGTCAGTTCGACGCGCATGTCGTCGCGGCAGTGGTGGGCCACGCAACGACGCGTGCAGCCATCGAGAGTAAAGGCGAGATAGAGCCAGCCTTCCGCAGTCTCGAGGTAAGTAAAATCGCTCTGCCACACCATGCCGGGTCGATCGGGTGCGGGCACTTTGGCCAGCCAGTTTTCGGCGATCTTGTGCGGATGGCCGCTGTCGGTCGTCTGCGGGCGGAAGCGGCGCTTCTGCACGGGCCGCAGGCCGGCTTCGCGCATGAGCCGGCCGATCCGGATCTTGCCGGAGCACTCGCCAAGGTTGCGCAGATCGGCCTGCACGCGCAGCGGCCCGTAGGTCTTGCGGCTGCGCGCAAAGCTCGCGGCGATGAGCGGGCGCAATTGCGCGTCACGCCTGCGGCGGGACCGCTGCGGCTTGTGGCGATGCGCGTGAAAGCCGCTTTTACTGACCTCGAGCGCCTCGGCCAGCGCGCCCACCGGATAGTGAGGACGGAGTTTCTCCATCACCGTGAAACGTTGGCGGGCACCTCGGCCGAGCAGATGCCCAACGCTTTTTTTAAGATGTCACGCTGCTGGCGCAGGTAATCGTTCTCGGCGCGCAGCCGACGCAACTCGCGCTGCTCCGGGCTCTCGGCCTCGAGGGTTTTCGGTTGTGTCAGCCCTTGGCCGGCCCGGGCTTTCTTGATCCATTCGCCCAGCGACCAGGTCGAGACGCCCAGATCGCGAGAGACCTCGCTCTGGCTGCGCCCGCCCATTACTAAAGCGACGGCGTTTTCCTTAAACTGCCGGTCGTATCGCCGACCGGACTTCGTGCTGTGTTCTGACATGGCTTTGTTTTTCGTCTGTGAAAGCCCTGTCCGCAAAATCGAAGACACTCCAGTATTCAGGGTGACCCCCACCGGGGTGTTGACCACGTTGGTGGAGTTCATGGGCAATGGCGCCAGCAACAAGGGCAACGCTCCCGTTGGCTCGCTGGTGCTGGGTGGCGATGGAAACTTCTACGGAACCACGTCGGGATTGACCTCGGGAACCTCCTCGGGAACCGGTTTCGGCACGGTATTCAAGATGACCTCCGCCGGGGTATTGACCACGATGGTGGAATTCACGGGCAACGGGAGCAGCAACAAGGGCAGTGCTCCTCACGGGCTGGTGCAGGGTGGCGATGGGAACTTTTACGGAACGACGTTTGGGGGCGGCGCCGGTGACTTCGGCACGGTGTTCAAGATGACCCCCGCTGGGGAGTTGACGACATTGGTGGGGCTATCCAATCCCGACGGGCGTCCCGCTGCTCCGTTGATTCGGGCCAGCGATGGCACCCTCTACGGGACCACGCGAGGTCCGGATGGATCCATCTTTAGGATCCTCTTCCCGGGTGGACCGTTGATTTTCATGCGCGATCCGCAGGTACAAGGAACATCCAGCGCGGTAGTTGACGCCAGTATCAACGCGAGAGGATCGGTGACTGCGGTTTTTGTCGAAACCGGCACCGACGGTTCCATTTTTCCGAACTCGATCCCCGTGGCAGCAAACTTGACGGGCTATCAAACCAGGATCGTAGGAACGACTCTCGAAAACTTGAACGAAGGTGCCATCTATTTCTATCGGTTTCGCGCGGCAAGTAGTGGCGGAACCACCGTCAGCCCGGTGCAAAAATTCTCAACCTTGGCGGCTCCGCTGGTCGCGGCAACTTCCCCCAGCAGCATTCTACCAACCAGTGCCCAATTCAACGGCACCGTGAGTGCTCGGAACTACGACGCGACGGTGGTAGTCGAATGGGGCTCGGACGGAAACAGCTTTCCGAACACGCTGGCGGCAGTCCCTGGAACGGTGACCGGCGCAAACAACATCGCGGTGAGCGCCTCAGTAGCCGGTTTGGTCAAGGGGACCACATATTACTATCGTATCGTAGCGACGAACGCGGGAGGGACGACGGTGAGCGGGACGCAAAGCTTCACGACCTTGATCGAACCGATTGGAACAATAGGTGGGAGTTTTGCGCTGACGACCACAAGCGCGCGAGTAAACGGCACGGTGCGTGCGCGCAACTCCGCTTCGCAGGTGTTTTTCGACTACGGGACCAATGGTGTGATCTTCCCGAACACCGTGGCCGCGGTGCCAGGCTTGGTGAGTGGCGACGTGATCACGGCGGTGACGGCGGACCTGCTTAACCTCGCGCAGGGCGTGACTTACTACTATCGGGTGCGTGTAGTGAGCGCGGGCGGGGTGGGGACGAGCGCGGTGGCGCAGCTCAATCTCGACGTGCTCTCGGGCTTTCAGCAGCAGGCGCCGGCGGCGGTGGCGATTGAAGACCGGCAGGGCATCCTGATCGTGAATCTGGCACCCGCCGGGCTGGTCGGCGCGGGTTGGCGCTTTGTCGGCGAGCAGCAGTGGCGGGCGCCGGGGGTGCCGGTGGTTGGGCTGCCGGATAGCGATCGGCAGATCGAGTTCCGACCGGTGGCAGGTTATTACCAGCCGGCGCGCGAATTGGTGAACATCGACAGCGGTGGTGCGGCGACCATCTTCGACGGCGAATACTTTGAAGCGGACACGCCGGGTGCGACCGGCGGGATGATCGTGTTGCTCAAGCCCGATTCGATCGCCCTGCCATCGGTGCCCGTAGCCGAGCGCGCGCAATGGCGGGTGGTGGGCGAGGAGGACACGCAATGGCGCGAGAGCGGCGTGGAACTCAACGACCTCCTACCGGGCGCGTATCTGGTGGAATGCAAGGCGGTGCCCGGACGGACGACCCCTCCGGCGATCGCGGTGACCGTGAGCGGCGGGCTGACGAAGCTGGCCGCGGCGACTTACTATCTGGCCGATCCGCTCACGGGGACGCC
>JANNDM010000214.1:0-9259 GCA_031387725.1 Verrucomicrobiota bacterium
GTGAGCGAGTGGAGACGCCTCCACTCGCTCACGCTCGTGGCTACTTGGGATCTTTATTTCAGCAGCACGTGATGCCGATCCCCGTCCACGATCGAAAGCGTCAAATGCCACGCTTGGTTGGGCAACCACGCACCGGTCTTCTCGGGCCACTCCACGGCGAGAACATACGGGCTGACCAGAAATTCCTCAAGCAGCAGGGCCTCGACCTGCGTTTCCTTTTCCAGGCGATAGGCGTCGAGATGCACCAGCCGCCGCGCCGTGCCCTGGTAAACCGAATAGATTGCGAAAGTGGGACTCGTCACGTGTTCGCGGACGCCCAAACCCTGCGCCAGCCCCTGCACGAAGGTTGTTTTGCCCACGCCCATGTCGCCGTGCAGTGCGAGGACCGTGTCGGCGGGCAGCGTGGCGGCCAGCTCTGCCGCCAACGCGCGGGTTTGCTCGGCTGATTCCGTGGTGACGCCGGCTTTGAGCTTTTCGATGATGGTCATGCTTGCCTTGGGGTGGAGCGGCTTGACCTCAAGACGCTGAAAAGCGCGTTGGGGTCAACGCGCTCCACCTTTTAGCGCAGGTGCTCATAGCCGTGATAATCAGACAGGCGCAAAACTCCGGCCGGCAGATGGCCGGCGCGGACAAATTTGCCCAGACATGAAAGCTTCAAGGCCGGGAATCGTTTTCTCCACGCCCGCTCGAACCCGTCCTCGCTGCGGCGCACCACGAGCAGCAGTTCGTAATCTTCCCCGTCACACAGTGCGTGGTGCAGCGGCGACTGTTTGTCTGCCTTTGTCCGGCGGCGCGCGGCCGCGCTGATCGGGATGAGCGCTGCGTCCAGCGCGGCCCTCAGACCGGTGGGCGTGAGTGAGTCGAGATCCTTGGCGAGGCCGTCGCTCACGTCCATCATGGCCCGGACTTCGGGGCGGCCCGCCAGCCACGCGCCCTCAGCGAGCCGCGGAGTAAACTTGTAGTGATGCCCCAGCAGGCTGCCGCCGAGTGTGCCGGTGATGTAGATCGAGTCACCCGACCGCGCTCCGCTGCGGGTGACGACGCGGCGGCCGGTGGACTCGCCGTGCAAAGTCAGAAAAGCGCCGAAGAAACCGGCCGGTCCCTGCGTGATATCGCCCCCGACGATCTTGACGCGATACTTCAGCGCGCAGGCGGCCAAGCCTCGATAAAACTCCCGCAGCCAGGCGACACTGGTGTCCGGCCCCAGCGCCAGGGAGACCACGGCCGCCACCGGGCGTCCGCCCATGGCGGCGATATCGCTCAGGTTGCGCTTCAGGAGTTTGGCGCCCACCGCGCGCGGCGGCACGGTCGCGTCAAAGTGCTGGCCGTAGATTACCGGATCGGTCGTGACCAGTTGGTGGTGCTTGGTCGGCGGGATCACGGCGCAGTCGTCACCGATGCCGAACGGGGCGGCCGGCGATACCCGGCCCAGGCATTGGCGGATGTTGGCGATGAGCCGGCGCTCGCCATGGGCGGCGACAGATTGGGCGCGGGTGGCGGTGAAAAGTTTCATGGCACTGACTGCGGCAGACCCGACAGCAGGATCAGCACGGTGTTCAGGTTGAACAGGCCGTGGGCGATGATCGCCACGCGGATGGAGCCGGTGGCCTCGTAAGCCAGAGCCAGGCCCATGCCCAGCATGGCCAACGGGAGAAAACCGGCCCAGTTGCCATGCAGCGCGCCAAAGCAGACACCACTGATGACGAGCGCCCAGCTGCGCCCGAGCCGTTGCCGGCAGAACCGGTAGAGTCCGGCGCGGAACAGGAGTTCCTCATAGACCGGCGCGAGCACACAGGCGACCAGGAGCATCCCGGCGATGACGAAGGGCGAACCGGTCCGGGTGAAAATCGCGATGACATCCTGGGGGGTGTGGGGGAGGCCCAGCGTTTCGAGGAGAAGGTTCCAGCCCAGGCTCACCACGATGAGGAGCGGCAAGACGGCGAGCAGGGTGCCCGCGGCATAGCGCAACGTCGAGGGCCAAGGTAACGAGGGCGGGGCGGCCGGGCGGGGAGCTTCGGGTTCAAACGCCCACGTGCGACGCAAGGAGGGAAACAGCACACGCCAGGCCAGGAGAGCGCCGGAGTAGTTGGCCACACTGTAAGCAAAGAGAGCGAGCCCTTGATAATCGGCGGACTGGGCGATGAGGGGGCCCAGCCAGTGCTGCGCGACGGATTGGAGCACGAAACCAGTGAGAAAAATCAGGGCGGCGGCGAGGAGGAAATCCCGTGGGGCGATCGGGGCGGGGGGCAGCGCGTTGGTGCCGAGCCAACGGGCGCGAGCGCCGGGGTTGAAGACCAGCCAGAGCAGCAAACCGGCACCACACAGGAGCAGGGACAATTCAAACAACGCGAGGACTAGCTGGGTGGGCTCGGTGGGCATGCAGTGGCCATCATCCTTGGCTGGCTCCCTCGCAAAAACCAACCCGAAAGGGGTGGAGCCCGAGTTCTAATCGAGGTGGAGCGACCTGCCCTCAGGGCGCTTCTCTCTTTACGGTCACCCTCAGCGCGTTGAGGTCAACGCGCTCCACCTTCAACGAAATAATCCCGGATCAGGCGTTGGGCGCGCAAGGCTGGTCGCGCCGCACCCGCACGGTTGAGGCGGGATTCTGCACCAATTTGGACACGGGGCGGATGGGGCGGAGGACGAGATCACCGCCGCAATTGGGGCAGACAAAGCGCAGGGTCTGACTCGCACAATCGCCGCAGAAGGTGCACTCGAAGGTGCAGATGAAGGCGTCCTTCGTCCCGGGGGGCAGATCGCGGTCGCAGCATTCGCAGTTGGGGCGGAGTTCGAGGGCCATGGTTATCGAGCACCAGTCTCACGACACGGTGCGGAAGACGTCGTCGTCGGTGCAGATACCTTGGGCGTGGGCGACGGGCACTAGCTTGCGTCGGCTGGTATCTAAGGACTGCTTCCAGCGAACGCTATTGGCCTTTGCGGCCGCAGACAGGCGCTTTCGGACCAAATTCTTGGAACGCTTCATCGGTAAACCAGCGGGTAGCGGTCGGGGTAGGCCAGCGATTCCAGCTCGATATCCACATCAAGGGCGGGCCAGCGGAGATGGCGGCCGTGGAGCAACTGGACTTTGGTCACGTCGGCGATGCTGCCCTTGGCGAACCAAGGATACTGGTCGAAATCCAGAAAATACTCGCGCTCGCCCACGAGCACCCAAAGGCCGTGGGAGGAGACCTGGGTGACTTCAGCGTTCATGAGAAATGAAAACACGATCCGGGCCGGCGGGCAATCCTGGAAATCAGCTGCGGAGAGCCGGGGCCGCGCGGCCGGGTGGCAATGGCGGGGCTCGCTGTCTGCTTAGTCGAGAGTCGAGACGTGACGTCGTGAGCTCGCCCGCTTGACAGTCCAGGCGGTATTCACATGGTAATACGCATGGCCACCATCTCACTCAAGCTCTCTCCCGGCGAAGCCCGGCAGCTCAACCGCTCCGCCCGCGCCCGGCGGCAGACGAAGAGCGCCTATATCCGCAGCCTCATCACCGGCCGCATTGACACGACCGATGATTGGTTGCGCGCGGCCGACTCTGGCCGGCTCGATGCGTTGATCCCCCGCCGCCGCCGTGCTGCTTCTTGATACCAGCTTTATCTCAGCGTTCATGAAGGAAGTGAGCTCCCGCCGCGCCGGCTCTGCCCGCGCCCTGCTGCGCTCCCGCCCCGGGGAGAAGACCGTCATCAGCCTCATCACCGTTGGCGAATACCTCGAATACTCCGGGGCACCCGCCGGTGCCGAGGCCGTCCTGCGCACCAACTCTCTTGTCGGTCTCAGCTTGGAGATCGCGCGCCGCTGCGCCCTCCTGCAGTCCCGGCTGCCTCGTCGCCTTGGGGCGAACGATGCCTGGCTGGCTGCCACCGCGCTACACCACGATTTCACGCTCGTTACCGCCGACCGTGACTTTGATCGCGTGCCTCGGCTAAAGCTTCTCCGCTTAAGTTGAGTTGCGGCCGCTCGCAGCTCTGGCCAAGAGTCACGAACTGGCCTCTTCCGATTGGCCTTCGGTATTGGAGCAAACGTTTGGAGCGAAGTGCGAACCGGGCCGGCGGGGCAATCTTGGAAATCGGCCGCGGAGAGCCGGGTCCCGCGCGGCTGGGTGAGGGCGGCCAGGTTCGCCTCTGTCGCCGGGTGCAAGAATGTCCCTTGCCAATCGGATTCCAGCGGCGAATCGTCCGGTCATGCGAGTCGATGTTGAGCAGGAACAGGACGGCCGGTGGCTGGCGGAGGTGTCCGCCTTGCCCGGGGCCATGGCCTATGGCGGCACCAAACAGGAAGCGATAGCCAAGGCGGAGGCGCTGGTGCGGCGCATCCTGACCGACAAGGTGGAGCATGGCGAAGACTCTCCAGTCCCTCGTGGCTCGTCCGATGAGCTGAACGAGGATGTGCCACCGGCCCCGCCGGGCAGTCTGAAGCACACGGCGGCGGAGATCAAACTGCACAACACGTTCGGGGAGACCCTGTGAAGTGCTCGAAGGGTTTCAAGGCAAGCGGTGTTTCCAGTAATCGGGGTCGCGATGCAGCGGCATCACGGCCACGATCCAAATCCGGTCAGGTTCGTTGAGGTAAACCACGGCATAGGGAAAGCCCTTGGCCAGCAGCCGTCGCGCCGGTGGGTCATATTCCCGGAAGCGATGCGGGCCTTCCTTGATGATCGCGATGAGCCGTTCGATCTCGTCGTAAAAGCGTCCGCCCAAATCTGGTCCCAGTCCGGCGTAGTGTTCGGCGGCCACGGCATATTCCGCGTCGGCTTCCGGGTGGAAGGCGTGCGGTTTCACCGACCCACGATCCGGCGTATTTTCGCCGCCGTCACTTCGCCGGGGATGCCCTCGACTTGTCCGCTGCGGATTTCCGTCACGCGCCGCTGCACGGTTTCCGACCAAGCCTGGGCCTGCGCGGGGGCTGGCCGGCCATGCAGCTCCAGCAAGATACGATCAACAACCTCTGCCACCACGTTATCGGGCAGGGCCCGGGTCTCCTGAACGATCTGGTCAACAGTCATGCTCATGGCGGAAACGGTGCAGATTTTCGGGCCGGAGGCAACTGCGCGATGGCTTGAGGAGAGAACTCAAACCGGCGGGGCAATCCTGGAAATCGGCCGCGGAGAGCCGGGTCCCGCGCGGCTGGGTGAGGGCGGCCGGGATCGCGGGCTGGCTAGTCAAGGCGTGACGCGTTCAGGTCGGTCTTTTAGATGATGCGAGGCTGATCCAGAATATTCTCTACGGCCAGCAGTGATCGAAATGATCGCGCGTAACCATCAAGACCGGGAAACAATGAACCTGCGGTAATGTTTCTTCGATACAGTTCCTGGATGATCGTTTTACGAAGAGACCAAGATATCTCTAGCTTTGAAAGATAGCTCGCGGGTTTGGCTGAGAGCGAAATAATCAGATTGTCCTCAAAGGACTTCCGTAAATTTGTCGGAATTAAAAAAGTCCCCTGTTGATTGGACTGCCTCACTGTCAGCCGAAAAGAGTTTAGCTTGGCGATTCCTCGTGTTGAACCGCAGAACTTGGTGAACATACCCTTTTTGCTCAGATTACGATCAGCATTGTATAATGCCTTTGCCTTAGCCGAAACTTGTTTGTCGATCCAGTCCCACTTCAAAGAATAGATGGCCGCAGTGCCAGTCGGCTTTAAATCAATTGACGCAAAAAACAGTGCGACGAATGCGGAGTGGGTCCAATCTTGGAGGCGAGTAGGAGCCCCATGATGTTGCATCAAGGCGAGCCATTCGGGTATATTTCCCGAGTCCGGTATGTGTGGAAGATATTGATGCGATTCTCGCTGAAATCGGCGGATCATTCCTTTTTCCAGTTTGCCCGCTTTCGACAGGTTGACTCCTGCTTCCTTTAGGGCGCGCTCAAAATGAGTTTCTAAAGACCACCCAGAGTCAGCCTGCCCTCGGAAAAGAGATTTATCCCCCTGTGATTTGATCCAACTCTCAATATCTGACCACGACTTCGCCGGGTGGACACGTAAGTATTTTCTAAGTGAAGGCATGATGTGTGTTATTGAATACTAAGCAAATCGTCTACCTATCACACCATCTTGCCGTGGGCGTAGACGACTTTGCCGGAGACGATCGTGGTCTTCACGCGGCCAGTCAGCTTCTGTTTGTTCCAGGGGGAATTGATCGACTTACTGAAGGCACCGTAGGTGTCGTAGAGCCAAGTCTCGGCGGGGTCGAAGATGCACACGTCGGCCACGGCGCCGGGCGCGAGCGTGCCGGCGGGGAGCTTTAAAATGTTGGCGGCCTTGCGTGTCATGAGATCAATGACGTGGGGCAGCTTGAATTTGGCTTTCTTCACGAGCACGTCGAGGCAGACGGGCAGGGCGGTCTCGAGGCCGATGATGCCGTTGGGCGCGTAGTCGAACTCGCGGTCCTTTTCCTCCGGCGCGTGCGGGGCGTGGTCGGTGCCGATGCAGTCGAGCGTGCCGTCGCGCAGGCCGGCGATGATCGCCTTGCGGTCCGCCTCGGTGCGGAGCGGCGGGTTCATCTTGAAGTGGGTGTCGTAAGTGCCGAGCGCCTCCTCGGTGAAGGCGATGTGGTGCGGCGTGGCCTCGGCCGTGACGTTGATGCCGTCGTGCTTGGCGCGGCGCATGAGCTCGACCGAGTGGGCCGAGGTGATGTGCTGCATGTGGATGTGCGCCCCGGTGTATTTGGAGAGGATGATGGTGCGGGCGACGATAATGTCCTCGGCGGCGTGCGGCCAACCCTTGAGCCCGAGGCGCGTGGACATGACGCCCTCGTTCATCACGGCCTTCTCGGTCATGGAATCGTCCTGGCAGTGGTCGAGAATCGTCAGGTCAAACATCTTCGCATACTCGACCGCGCGGTGCATGATCTCGTTGGACTGGACACAGAGGCCGT
This sequence comes from Verrucomicrobiota bacterium, assembly GCA_031387725.1. Taxonomy (GTDB): domain Bacteria; phylum Verrucomicrobiota; class Verrucomicrobiia; order Opitutales; family Opitutaceae; genus Lacunisphaera. Next base: position 6,878 of record JANNDM010000214.1, read on the forward strand.
CGTCGGTGAGGGCGACGACGCCGGCTTTCTGGAGCGAGCCGTGCGGCGCGAGCGACTGGCCCTTCATGCCGACCGTGATGCAGCCGGTGGGATAGACGTGGACGGGGGCCGTGGCGGCGACGGACTTGATGAGCGCGACCGTGCCGGCGTTATCCACGACGGGCGAGGTGTTGGGCATGCACACCACGGTGGTGAACCCTCCCGCGGCGGCGGCCTGCGCGCCGGTGAGGATGGTCTCCTTGTGCGTCTGGCCGGGCTCCCGGAAATGCACGTGGATGTCGACGAGGCCGGGACACACGACGAGGCCCGTGGCGTCGATGACGCGGGCGGATTTTTTCTGCGCGGCGGTGAGAGTCTTGACGAACTTGCCGGCGGCGATGAAGACGTCGCCGACCTTGTCCCGCTTCGAGGCGGGATCGATAACTCTTCCGCCTTTGATGACCAAGGTGCTCATGAGGAAAATTCCAAAGGCCAAAGGCCAAACGCCAAAAAAGACGGACAAATTTCGAAAAGGACGGCAGGGGTCATTTTTGGATGCTGGGATTTCTTTGGCGTTTGGTGCTTTGGAAGTTTGGCATTTTAGGTCAACGGCACGTTGACCGCCTCGGGCTGGCCTCCGGCGCAGAGGTAGAGGGCGGCCATGCGGACGGCGATGCCGTTGGTCACCTGCTGGAGGATGACGCTGCGCGGGGAGTCGGCGATGTCGCTGTCGATCTCGACCCCGCGGTTGATCGGGCCGGGGTGCATGATGATGGCGTCGGGCTTCACCCAGCTGGCCCGGGTGTAGTTGAGGCCGAACATGCTGGTGTATTCGCCGAGCGAGGGGAAGTGGCTGACGCCCTGCCGTTCGTGCTGGATGCGGAGGAGCATGACGACGTCGGCGTCGGCGAGCGCGGATCGGAGGTGGTGCGAGACCTTGACCCCCATCGCCTCGAACCAGTGCGGCACGAGGGTGGACGGGCCCACGATGGTGACATCGGCGCCGAGCTTGGTCAGGGCGTGGATGTTGGAGCGGGCGACCCGGCTGAAGAGGATGTCGCCGAGGATGACGACCTTGCGGCCCTTGAGGTTGCCGAGCTTTTCCCGCATGGTGAACACATCGAGCAACGCCTGCGTCGGGTGCTCGTGCGCGCCGTCGCCGGCATTGATGACCGGGATGTCGAGGACTTTGCTAAGATAGAGCGGGGAGCCGCTGGCGGAGTGTCGGAGCACGATCATGTCGGCGTTGAGGGCCTGGATGTTCTGCGCCGTGTCGCGCAGGGTTTCGCCCTTGGTGGTGCTGGAGGCGGAGGCGTCGAAGGAGATGACGTCGGCGCTGAGCAGCTTGGCGGCCATCTCGAAGGAGAGGCGGGTGCGGGTGCTGGGCTCGAGGAAGAGGTTGACGATGGTCTTGCCCCGGAGCGCGGGGACCTTCTTGACTTTGCGGTCGAGGATGCGCCGGAACGCGCCCGCGGTGGCGAGCAGCTGCTCGATCTCGGTGCGGCTAAGCTCCTCGATGGTCAGAAGATGTTTACGATGCCAGGGCATGCGGAAGCGAGAGGGGAGAGGCAAAGTGAGTGTGATAGGGATGAGGGCTCACGCAACAGGAGTGAGGCGCGGGGATTTCGTCCTGGCGGCGGCGAGGAATGCGATCGAGTCCCTGGCCGGTTGCTGCGGGTCGAGGTGCACCAGCACTTTTTCGGTGTCGCCCGCGACGAGGATGAGGCCGGTGTAGTCGGCCGCGACGGGAAGTTTGCGGCCACCCCGGTCCACGAGCACGGCGAGTTCGACGCCGGCGGGGCGGCCGTGGTCGAAGAGTTCGTCGAGCGCGGCCTTGACGGTGCGGCCGGAGTGCAGGACATCGTCGACCAGGATGACGATCGCGCCATTAACGTCGTGGGGGATGATGGTCGGGGAGAATTCCTTCGGGATGGGGTTGCGGCCGATGTCGTCGCGGTGAAAAGAGATGTCGATGGTGCCGAGGCCCGGGGTGAGGCCGGATTTCCGCAGCAGTCCGACCAGGCGCTGGGCGAGGACGATACCGCCATTGGCAATGCCGAGCAACAGGAGGTGATCGGTCTTCCGGTGGCGTTGCGCGATGCTGGAAGCGACGCGCGTAATCGCCTGGGCGATCGTCTTGGCGTCGTGCTTCGGAGGTGGGGCCACGAGCCCAAGGTATTGAGGGGCGGTGCGGGCGCCGTCCAGCGCAAAGGGGGAAATCGGGCCTCGCTGCATTGAGGTAGGGCGGAGCGGCCCGCTCCGCCGCCGCGCACCGGCCCGGTGCGCTCCACCCACAATCATCGCGGCGTAAAGCCGCTCCTACAGGGAAGCCACGCAGTCGGCCGCCTCGTAGCGGACATTGTTCATGCGGGGGCTGACGCGGTGGCCGGTCATGATGTCGGC
>JANNDM010000046.1:0-2865 GCA_031387725.1 Verrucomicrobiota bacterium
TTCAGTCTCGTTATAGACCACCGAAAGACCCGCCATGCCCTCCACCACCGGCAAGCCCACCCCGCCCCGCCAGCGGCGCCGCAGTGGCAAGGTCAAGGTCGTCAGCGCTGACGCCAGGCCGGCGGCAGGCCCGGCCCGGGGCAACGCTATCGCCACGGAGGTCCGGGAACCGGCGGAAATCGCCTACGGGCGGGGGACGGCGTTCAACGCTTATATAGCGCGCATCAGCCGTGCGACGCCCATGGAACTCGTGCTCACCGAGAGGGCCGGTGTGCACGCCCGGCTGATCAAGGATCTGGCCCGACACCTGGATATTCCCGCATCGCGCCTGTTCGCCATTCTCGGCGTGGCCAAGGCCACGGCAGAAAAGAAGGTGGCCGCCGACGAAACCATTGCGGGGCACGGCGGGCAGGCCGTGCTCGGTCTGGTCAGGCTTCTGGGCATCTCCCAGGACATGGCTGCCAACAGCACGGCGGACGAAGCCCGGGACTTCGATGCCGCCCGATGGCTCGGTCACTGGCTCGAGATTCCACAACCGTCGCTGGGTGGTCGCAAGCCCGCTGAGCTGCTGGACACGCCTACCGGCGTCGAGATCGTGGCCCGTGTGCTCGGCGCCGTTGCGAGCGGCGCTTATCAGTAGCAGCGGCCAGTAGCGGCGGCCAGCAGCGGCGGCAATGCCCAATCAGGTGGTCAAGCTCTGGCGGATCGCGGCGGCGACCCGGGATTACGCGGCAGAGGATCTGACTGGCGCCGGCGCGGCTCGGTACCCGGGCCGCTGGAACCGGGCGACGGAGGCGGTCGTCTACTGCTCGCCAACCCGCGCGATCGCGGTTCTCGAAGCCGCGGCCCACGTCGATGACGGTGCCTTTCCCCTCAACCGGTTCCTGGTGGAGATCGAGGTACCGGGTGCGGTGTGGTCCGAGCGGGAGGAAATCCTGGTCGCTGGACTACCGGCCACCTGGGACGCGATTCCCGCCGGCTACGCCAGCGTGGACTTCGGTTCGAATTGGTTGCGCTCGCGCCGGTCCCCTGTCCTTCTCGTGCCGTCGGTCATCGTGCCGGAAGAGTGGTGCGCGTTGATCAATCCGCAGCACCCGCTGGCGGCGGGGCTCACGGCGCGGGTGAGTCGGGCGTTGGAGTACCACCGGTTGTTTCGGCGGGGGTAGGTGCACCCAACGGCCCGGGCCACTCCCGCAAAGCAGAAACTGGGCTAAACCGTGGGTTTCTCCCGGCTGCTTCCCCCCGGGACATTGGTAGACTCGCACCCATGGATTCCAAGTCAGGAGGTTAGCCAATGTCAACTGCCAAGGAAGACCTGACCCGGCTCATTCAGCAGCAGCCGGAGGACAGCTCTCGCGAGGAAATCATTCGTGAGTTGGCGTTCCATGCCATGGTTGAACGCGGCCTGGCAGATGCCGACGCGAAGCGGTCGATTTCCAACGAAGAAATGGGCCGACGCATTCGCTCGTGGCAACCATAACCTGGACACTGGAAGCCCAGCGCTGGCTGCAGGACATCTACGAGTACATCGCGGCGGATAGCCCGGAGGCGGCGGCCCGGACGGTTCAGGGCATCTTCGATCGCGCGCAGCTACTCCGCGACTTCCCGGAAATGGGGCACCGCTACTGGGCTTCTTCAAGGAATGTTCGCATTCTCTTGTATGACCACTACCGCATCACGTATCTCATCACTGGCGGCGGCACCATCGAGATTCTCGGGGTGTTTCATGGCGCTCTTGATCTGGCGCGATATGAGCTCTGAACAGCACACAACTGGTCGCTCTACCGGCTAGAGTTTTCCTGCCACCCAGCCTGCCGGCCATGCCAGCGTGGAATTCGGTTCGAACTGGTGGCGCTCGCGCCGCTCCCCTGTCCTTCTCGTGCCGTCGGTCATCGTGCCGGAAGAGTGGTGTGCGTTGATCAACCCGCTGCACCCGCTGGCGGCGGGGCGGACGGCAAGCGTGAGTCGGCGGTTTGAGTACAACCGGTTGTTTCGGCGGGGTCGCTAGACGCGCCCGGACCCCACTAGTCGGCCGGCTGACCCTCTCCCGCACCGCAGAAACTGGTCGAATTCGCGGCTTTCGTCGCGCGATGCCGCTGCAAGAGGTTGGTAAACTGATGCCCATGGATACCAAGTCCGTCGAAAAGCAGGCACTGGCGCTTCCGGCAACCGACCCGGCCAAACTCGCGCACAAGCTTCTGGAAAGCCTCGACACCCTGAGCGACGACGAGCGCGAGAAGCTCTGGCTTGATGAAGCAGCCCGACGAGCTGCACAGATCGACAACGGCGAAGTTGAGCTCATCTCCGGCGAGAACGTCGCACGCAAGGCACGAGCCCTGCTGACCTGAAGCGCATGAGTTCCACCCCGGAGCAGCCGCCCATCCAGCGGACCGTCGGCAGGCGCACATTTGGAGGTCCCGCCCATATTCCATACCTTCGTATGGCTATTAACCCATACCGGTGGTAGCCTCTTGATATGGCAGTCGATTTCGACTGGCACCCGGCCAAGGATGCCGAGAATCTATGCAAGCACGGCGTGTCGTTTGGCGAGGCCCAGATTGCATTTCTCGATCCTGGCCGCGTCATAGCGCGTGACATGGGGCACAGCCAGGCCGAGCAGCGTTACTACTGCTTCGGTCGCGTATCGGAGGGTGTACTGACAGTCAGGTTCACCTATCGGGGCAGAATTATCCGGATTATCGGCGCCGGATTTTGGCGCAGAGGCAGGAAACTGTATGAAGCACATTCAAAAGTACACAAATGAGCCGCTCAGCCGACTGGAGGTCATTGATGACTTTCTCCCGCCTCCAGAGCAACTTGTTCTGAAGGAAGATGGCGTCAAGGTCACGATCTCCCTCAGCAAGA
>JANNDM010000049.1:0-11059 GCA_031387725.1 Verrucomicrobiota bacterium
CATCAGGGAGGGGCCGAAACGCGCACCCTCCTCGCCACCGGAGACGCCGGAGCCGATGAAGCGCAGGCCTTTTTCCCGCAGCGCCTTTTCGCGGCGGATGGTGTCGGTCCAGAGGGCGTTGCCGCCGTCGATGATGATGTCACCCGCCTCCAGCAGTGGCACGAGACCGTCAATCACCGCGTCGGTGGCCTTGCCGGCCTGGACGAGGATGACCATCTTGCGCGGCTTGGCCAGCGACTGAACGAACTCCGGCAGGGTCTTGGCGCCGATGAGACCGCCGGGGGTGCGGGGATTTTCCGCGACAAACCTGTCGGTCTTTTCGACCGTGCGATTGAAGACCGAGATGCGGAAGCCGTGGTCGGCAATATTGAGCGCGAGATTCTGGCCCATCACAGCCAGGCCGATCAGTCCGATGTCAGAGTGCGTTTTGGCCATAAGAATGCCGCAGAGATAGGCGGCTTTGCCGTTGAAAACCACCCTGTATTTCGGCCGCCGTCATAAAAAACCCGCCGGGCGGGAGTGCCGCCCGGCTCCCGGCCTCAGGGTTTGGGCTGGGAGCCCTGCTTGGACTGGTAGGCGCCAGCGCTGGGGAAGAAAGGTGCGATCTTCTCGACGATCGGGGTCATGAACTTCGGCTCGTTCCGGTTGTAGACCCACGAGAAAAACACAATGGTGCCGGCCACAAAGATGACGATGCCGGCGATCAGCTTGTTCATCTTCATCACCCGGCGGAAAAGAAACACCGTCAGGCAGAACGCGGTGACGGCGATGGCAATCTTCAGCCAGATCTCGGGCGGGAGCGTCTTGACTTTATCCAGGGCGGTGACGGCAAGGAAAGGCATGGCTTACGGGTTAGCCGGAACGGGCGGCGATACGAGTCATTTTTGGGCGGCTCCGGAGTTTGACCCGGCTTTGACGGTTTAGTTCAGTGATAGCGGCCGGGGAGGCCGAGGTAATCGAGCAGCCAGGCTTCCTTCCAGATACGGAAACGGCCCTCCGGGGTGATTTTGCCGTATTCCTCGCGATCGGCATGGGGCAGCAGATAGCCGAGTTCCATGTTGATGCGCTCCATCTGCTGTTGCTGCTGGTTGATGTCGTCGAACGGCGTGACGTCCCAGATCTGCGCCTTTTCACCGGCCTGCCGCACCCGTTCCAGGTGCCGCGCGACCAGGATAGCCAGGCTGCGCCGCCAAGGTGTGCGCTCGATGTGCCAGCTCTCGGGGTAAAAACCGCCGAAAGGGATGTAGAGATTGTCGGTCACATAGCGGCGCCCGCTGGTCGTCTGCGTCGCCAGGCTGAAGCAGACGGTGATCGCGCCGTTTTCCTGCGGCACAAAGAGGGCATGCAGCCGCAGGGTGGCATCATGATTCTGATAAACCGAGGTGCGCAGCCAGATGCCGCCGCCCAACTCGGCTTTGAGGGCCTGCACCGGCGTGAAGCGGTTGGCGCGCAGCCAATCACGAACCTTGAGCAGCCGCTGCTGCGTCGGCCACTCGTCGCCGCTGCTGTTGACGACATAGCGTGGAAACAACGGCAGGGGGCTGAGACTGATGGCGCTCACCTTCAGCCAGTTGAAACCGGATTCGAGCAGGAACCAGAGGAGGAAAATAGCGGCGGCCACCGCCCAGTAAGGCCGGTCGATCCAGGCGAGCTGCTCGTTGCTCTGCGCGGCGAACAGCGCAAACAGAATCCAGCGCAGCCACCGGATCGGGATCGCCAGCACGGGCGACGCCACGCGGAGGTTGATGTAGAACAACAACAGCAGCACCGCCACAGACGGGGCGAGAAACAGGGAGAGTGTTTCCGGCATGGTCAGGAGGTGGAGCGCGTTGACCCCAACGCGCTGGGCCACGATGGCTCTCCAACGAGCGTCTTGAGGTCAAGCCGCTCCGCCTTTGGATTCATGTTCGGGCCCTCAGCTCAGCCGCACCGGCATGATAACGCACACGAAGCTCTCGAGCGTCTTGAACACGCCCGGGCTGACCTCGTCCTTCAACTCGAAGAACACCTCGTCCTTGGTGAGGGCGCGGAGCGGGTCCATGACAAACTGGGGGTTGAACGCCACCTGCAGGTCGGGCCCGCTGTAGGAAATCGCCATGGATTCATGTGATTCACCGAAGTCGGGCGACGAGGCGGTGATCTCGAGCAGATTGGCGGAAAGCTTGATTTTGACCGAGTTGGATTTTTCGGAGGTGACGAGCGCCGCGCGGTGCACACATTGCAGGAACAGCTCGCGCTCCAGCTTGATGCGCTGGTGGGTTTCCTTCGGGATCACCTGCTGGTAGTTCGGGTAATTGCCCTCCACGACCTTGGAAAAGAGGTAAATGCTGTCGGTCAGGCCGCCGGCGTCCTTGCCGGTATCGATCTGGAAGGTGGCCCGGCGTTCATTGAAGGCGATCTTGAGCTTCTCGCCTTTGCCGAGCAGGCGGAGCAGTTCGGCGACCGTCTTGGCCGGCAGGATGATGGCGCCGGCGCTGGCGGCCGGCACGGTCATTTCCTTGCTGACCAGCGCGAGCCGGCGGCCATCGGTGGCGACGAGCGCCAGTTTGCCGTCCTTGAAATTGAAATAAACGCCGTTGAGGATGTAGCGGGTTTCGTCGGTCGATTGGGCGTAGGAAACATTGCTCAGCATCGTGGCGAGTTCGCCTTGTTCGAGAGTGTAAGCCTTGTCCTCACCGGAGTCGGGCAGCTTGGGGAATTCCTCGGCCCCGATCCCCATGATGCGGAAGTTCGATCCGCCGGACGCGATCTTGACCTGGTGGCTGGCGCTGGAATCAAACGAGACATCCACGTTCGGCAGTTCGCGCACAATCGTGGCCAACCGCTTGACGGGCAGGGTGACCGAGCCGCCGTCCTTGACCTCCGCCTTGATCCGGCAGCGGATGCCCAGGTCGAGATTCGTGGTGGTGAGCGAGATATGGTCCTTCTCCGCTTCGATCAGCACATTGCTCAGGATGGGCATGGCGGCCTTGGAGCCCACGACATTGAGGACCTGGGCCAGGCCGTTGCTAAAGTGGTCGCGGTTGATCTTGAATTTCATCAGTCGATTGGCGGGGTGGGTGCGCTAACTAACAAAGGGTGATTAGAGAGAGATACAATAATGAAAAGTATCCGTATTATTATAGGGGGCGATTATGGCGATAACCGGCCGTTTCCCGAGTGGAAGCAGACCTGGAGGGCGGCGTGAATCCGTCCTGAATAACCACGAATAACCCGGACTTTGTTCACAAGGTAAAGTTATTCGGAAGCTTCCTGCTTCATCTTCACAACCTTTCGGCGCAAGGCGCGCATCTGCGCATGGCGCACCCCGCGCTGGTAATGGGCGAACAGGCCAAAAGCGATATAGCTGAGAAACAGGAAGAACACCGCGACCTCCTGCAGTCTCCAGAGCAACACAATCGCGATGAAAACACCCACGAAACTGCGGAAACGCGTCTTGGTCTCCCAGTTGACCTGCTTGAAACTGGGGTAGCGGATGGTGCTCACCATCAGCATCGAAACCAAGATCAAGATAAAGGGCAGGGTCAGCGCCCACTGGCGGAGCTCCTTCGCATTGGCGGTCAGGTTGAGCAGCAACAAGACCAGCGAAGCCACCGTGCCGGCGGCGGCGGGGATCGGCAGCCCGATGAAATCCTTGCTGGATTCCGCCTCCGCCCGGTGGAGCAGCGGGTTGGTGATGACATTGAAGCGCGCCAACCGCACCGCCCCACACAGCAGGTAGACGAAGGCGATGACCCAACCCAGCTCACGGAACCACTGGTATTCTTCGCGCGGGGCGAGAATCAGGAAAAAAACCATCAGGGCCGGGGCCACCCCAAACGAGACCACATCCGCCAGCGAGTCGAACTCCGCCCCAAAAAGGGAAGTGCGGCCACCCATCCGCGCCAACCGTCCGTCCAACGAGTCGAAAACAACGGCGGCCAAAATACACCACACCGCGCGGGTATAAAGGTCGATCCAGGTCAAGTTCGCATGCAGGTGGGCGAAATCACGGGCGTAATCACCCGCATCCGTGAGCAACCGCGCTTGGATGCAAAGGATGACGGCACCAAAACCACAAAACAGATTTCCCGCCGTCATCAGGTTGGGCAGGAAATAAATCCGGCTGGCCTGGGTGACGTTGTAGGGGTTGTTACGCTGGTCGAGGTCCGACATGGCAGGGTTACTTGGTCAGACTCTCGAGGTATTTCCAGAACTTGGAATCCTGCTCAAAGAGCTGCTTTTCACTCACCGGCAGCTTCATCCGGAAGAGGGCGTCTTCCAGCGAATCCTTGTGCAGGATGTAGTGGGTGTGGAGGGTCTCGCCTTGCACCTCAAAATAGAAACGGAAGGCCCCGGCGCGCAACCGGTAGAAATCCTTGCCGTTCCGGTGAAACTTGCCCAACGGTTCGCGCGGGTGAGCCAGGTCCGCCGGCCGGATCTGACTGATCGGCTCGATGGCATCCAACTGCGCCAGTTTTTCGAGCTTGTTCAGCTCGCGCATGCTTTGATCGGAAAAGGTAACCTGATACATGAGAGGGAGGAGACGGCCGCGAACCGTAGGGGGGGCGACGCGTCTTGTCTAGGCAACGTCACCCCTATCTTCCCCCGGTCACGAAAACCAGCTCTGTTTCACTCGCAGCCGAACCGGAAAGGCGGGCGGAAACGGCGCCCCGGCTGGCCGCATCTTTGTTGCACGGAGTCGGCCGCGCGCTAGAACGGCCCCATTAAAACCAAACCAGCCGTCACGCTCGCAGACATTCGCGCCGCCCGCCGCCGCATCGCGGGCGGCGTGATCGTTTCGCCCTGTCCGGAATCGATCCCCCTGTCGGAAATCACCGGCGCCCGCGTTTTCTGCAAACTCGACAACCTGCAGCGCACGGGTTCGTTCAAGGAGCGCGGAGCGCGCAACGCCCTGCTGTGCCTCCCTGGCGACCAGCAGAAACGCGGGGTCATCGCCGCCTCCGCCGGCAATCACGCCGCCGCCCTCGCGTATCACGGCCATTTGCTCGGCATTCCGGTCACGGTGGTCATGCCCGACTATGCGCCGTTGATCAAAATCAGCACCTCGAAGCGCCTCGGCGCGCGGGTTATCGTGAAAGGCCGCGACTTCGCCGAAGCCCGGTCCGAGGCCGACCGGATTGCCGCCGAGGAGGGCCTGGCCTACATCCACGGTTTCGACGCGCCTGATATCATCGCCGGCCAGGGCACCATCGGCCTCGAAATCCTTGAGCAGGTGAAAAACGCCGACGCCATCGTCTGCCCGGTGGGCGGCGGCGGTCTGCTCGCCGGTCTATGTCTGGCCGTAAAATCCCTGCGGAAAAAGATCAGGATCATCGGCGTCGAGAGCACGGCCACCGGCAACCTCACGGCCGCGCTCAAGGCCCGGCGCCCGGTCCTGCGCCCGCGCCGGCCGACGCTGGCCGACGGCCTCGCCACCCTGACGGTCGGCCCCAACTCCTTTTCGATCATCCGGGACCGCGTCGACCGCGTCGTGCAGGTCAGCGAGGACTGGATCGCGCTGGCGATATTGCGCTTCGTGGAGCGCGAGAAAATCGTCATCGAGGGCGCCGCCGCCACCCCCCTGGCCGCCCTGATGGCCGGCCTGCTGCCCGAATTGAAAGGCAAGCGGGTCGTCCTCGTCGCTTGTGGCGGTAATATCGACCCCGCCATCCTCAGCCGCGTGATTGAGAAAGGTCTCGTGCACGACGGCCGGCTCACCCGCTTCACCGCCGTCATCAGTGACCGCCCCGGCGGCCTCGCCGAACTCACCCGCGTCATCGCGACCAGCGGTGCCAGCATCAAGGACATCGAACACGACCGCGCCTTCAGCGGTCCGGATGTCTCAGCCGTCAATGCCGTCTGCACGGTCGAGACCCGGGACCACGCCCACATCCGGGAGTTACACCGCGCCCTGCGCAAGCATGGCTTCCCGGTGCTGGTCGCGAACTGACAACGGTCAGGCTTTTTTGCCGAAGGCTGGGTCAACCTTGAGCAACGCCGTCGCGATGAACGACGGGATGGTGGCGACGCAGACCCAGATGAAGAAATTCGTGTAGCCGAGTTTTTCCTGGATCCAGCCCGCCGCCATGCCGGGCAGCATCATCCCGAGCGCCATCAAGCCCGTGCACAGGGCATAGTGCGCCGTCTTGTGCTCCCCGTTGCCCGCGATCATCATCATGTAGACCATGTAAGCGGTGAAACCGAAGCCGTAGCCGAACTGCTCCACCGCCACGCCGGCGCCGATCAACGGCAGGCTGGCCGGCTGGTAGAACGCGAGGTAAATGAAAACGGCGATGGGCACATGCATGGTGAGGATCATCGGCCAGAGCATGCGCTTGAGGCCAAAGCGCGAGATCACATAGCCACCGACCAAGCCGCCAAGGGTCAGCGCGATGATGCCGATCGTGCCGTAAACCACACCGACCTGCTGGGTGGTCAGACCCAGGCCACCCACCGTGCGCGCATCGAGCAGAAAGGGCGTTACCAGCTTGAGCAGCTGGGCCTCGGCCAGGCGGTAGACCAGCAGGTAGGCGAGAAGGATGAGGATTTCTTTTTTACGGAAAAAAGCGGCAAACACCTCGAGGTAGTCCGCCGCCAGAGTGGGAGAGCGTTTGACGGTCACGTCACCCGCCGGCCGCGGCAGGACGGCGAGGTGATACAAGCCTGTCAAAACAAAGAACACCGCGAGCACGACAAAGACCCAGGACCACGCTTGGGCCACATCTCCCGTCATGTCCTGCAAGGTGCCGGCCAGGTAGACGAGGCCGCCCTGACCCGCGATCATCGCCAGCCGGTAGAACGTGCTGCGCACGCCGACAAACGCGGCCTGTAGATGCGGAGGCATCGCGAGCAGATAAAATCCATCCGCCGCGATATCGTGCGTCGCCGAGCTGAACGCCATCAGCCAGAACACCGCCAGCGTGCCGCGGAAAAACATCGGGCCTGGCAGGGTCAGCGCCACCAGCGCCAGTGCGGCGCCGACCACGAATTGCAGGCTGACAATCCACCAGCGTTTGGTGCGGAACAGGTCCACCAGCGGCGACCAGAGCGGCTTGATGACCCACGGCAGGTAGAGCCAGCTGGTATAGAGCGCGATGTCGGTGTTCGAAATCTTGAGGTTCTTATACATGATGACGGACAGCGTCATCACCACCACATAGGGTATGCCCTGGGCAAAATAGAGCGTGGGGATCCAGTTCCACGCGCGCAACGGACTGGGGTGCGGGGGTTCCATCAGGGGCGCGAGCAACGTGGTGGCGGACCCCGCCCGGGGCAATGGTTGAATGCTCTAGCATTCCCCGCAGCGTGCTCCGGGGAGTAACGCTGGCGATAGGGCGGCGTGCAAACAGCTTTACCCGGCACCCGCCGCTAGCCGGCAAAAAAACCACCGGCGCGGGCTGGCGGCGTTTGACGGTTAACCGAGGATCACTCAGCCGCGTGGGGGACCCGGCAGGCGCAGGCGCTTGAGCAGCGCAGCAAACAGGCGCTCACCGTCATCTTCCCTCGGCTCTTCCGGCGGCGTCAGCGTGTTGGTGCGCGTGATGGTGTTGCCGCCGGGCGGCGTGACACTGGAAGTGATCGTGACCCCGCCGGCGGAAGGCGTCGCCGTGTTGGTGAAGCTGGTCGTCTGGCCGCCGGGGCCGGTGATGGAACCGCTGACCGTGGCGCCGGTGCCGGGCGTGACATTGATCGTGCCCGACACGCTCGCCGTATTGCCGTTGGGCAGGCTGATATCGGTGTCGAAAGACCCGCTGCCATTGCTGAAAGTATTGGTGGTGGTGACAGTGACCGGGCCGGCCGGCGTCGTGCGGGTCACCGTGGTCGAAACGTTGAGGGGGGCCCGGGTCACAACCCGCCGGAGGGTTTCGAGAAAATTAGACCGGGACTGGGCTTGGGCCGGGGGAACAGCGGCCAGGGCGGCGGCCGCGCAAAACAGGAAGACGAGGTATTTTTTCATAAGGGGCAAACGGTGAGACGGGGTAGAGCCAAGCGCGGTTACATCCGCCTGACAACACCAAGGTTGGTTGTAAAATATCGGCCACCCATGCTGCCGGCGCCCATGGTGCCAGCCGGCCGATTCAGGTCTTTTGATCCGGCGTGATCGTTTCCGTGCGGGTCGAGGTCGGGCCGTCGGGATTGGTCACTTCGACGGTGCGGGTGGGGCGGTTAAAGTATCACGGATACGAGCGCCGCGCCGAATTGGAATCTTTGAAACTGCTGCGCCAGGCCTTCACCCCGCGTCCGGATAACCAGCCGGAACACACCAAGCTCAAGCCCATTGAGACGGAAGTTGCACCCGATGAGAAGCAGGCAATAAAGTAGCAGCAAAAGGAGACTCCAGCTTATGGCTTGGCGGGTTGATGAGGCAGTAATTCGCGGGGAGATTGACAATCGAACGCGCGGTTTGGTGACCGGGAGGATCTGGTTTGTCGGATTGCCCGAACCAATCGCGCTGGAGCTGACCGGTAACTGCTGGCGCGATCTGGCGGGCCGGCGGTTGGAATTCAACAATCCGCAACCCAAGCCAGGAAAGCTCGATAAATTTACCCGACACCAAAGAGGAGCGGTGGGCGACATCACCGCATCACGCAAGGTCAAGGTGCCGGAGATTCCGCTGGAACAGATTGGCGAATACTACGCGGCCAGGAAGCCGTGGCCCTGGCACTGGGGCAACGCGCTGTATTTGGAGTGGTTCAGCGAGAGCAACGGGAGGGTGGTCATCGAAACCACGGGTTTTGAACTGAAGATCAGTGGTGAGGCCGCATGGGAAATGTCGCTCGCGGAGGAGGAAACACAGCGCCAGGCCAACGCCGCGGCCTTGGGCGGGTTCATGGAAAGATTGGGTGAGGCAGTCGCCCAAGGAAAAACCAAAGAGGAGGAGCCGCCGGAGTGGGAGGAGCGACCCCAGACGGAGGTGGAGGCCGAGCAAATGCAGCAGCGCAACGACCGGCTCGTGGACCGCATCCAAGCCCGCCTGGCCCGCGAAGGCGACGAGGCCGACTACGAGAAAATTCTGCACGAGGAGATCGAGCGGATGAGAGCCGATCGTGGCGAACCGGAGCCCACACCCGAACAACTGGCCCGAAACGCCGAGTGGATGGAGGAAATGAACCGGGCGGGCGAGGAGGCGTTGAATGACCCGGAGTTGCAAAAAGAAGAGGATCAAAAACACCCGCTGGCCGAGCGGACATTTGAACTGTCGCTGCGACTGCGGCGCGAAGCCCAAGAGGGCAAATGGATTCCGGGCGACGCCAATGAAGAACACCCGGTGGCGGAATTGGTGAATGGCGTAATGAGTGCGGGAGCAAAGCTGGCCGGCGCACTCAACGGGCGGGACTGGCCGCCGGAGGTGGATTTCTGCGCCGGGATCATCGTGCGGCTCAAGCGCGCAGTGGGCTACCTCGAAGATGCCCAACGCGCGTTGGAATCCTGCCATGAACAAAAGCTATTGGGTCTGGCCCGGCAGAAGGATCTGCTCCGGGAAGTTGTCGACCGCGCGCAGGAAACCGAGGCCCTCATAGCCGAACTCCGGGCAAAGTTGGAGAGAGGGACAGACTGATTTTCACCGGCTCAGCCGGGCGGTGACATATTCCAGAAACGCGGCGGGGTCGGAGGTCAGGGCGAACTGCGCATTCGGCGGACGGTCCGCGATGACGCGGGTGAGACCGTCGGCCTCGACCACGATGTGCAGCGGGGTGAGCGGCGCGATACCCGGCGTGGCGACGAGGGCCACCGCCAGATTGTCGAACAAGGTGGGGGCGGTGGCATTCCAATTGTTGGTGTGCCGCCAGATGAAATCAAGCGAGGCCAGGGCGTCGTTGAGGGGGGTGCCGTGCGAAAAAATTTTCACCTTCCATTCCGGCGCCAGTTTCAGCTCCACGGTGGAATCAAGTGGGGCGACGAGGAGCGGAATACCCGAATGGAAGACAACCTGTGCAGCCGCGGCGTTGGATTTGATGTTCCATTCCGGCTCGGGCTTCGAACCGGTCGCATAACCGCGCGTGATGGCGCCCCCCATGAGAGCGATGGCCTTGATTTTCTTCCCGATCCCAGGTTCGGCCGCCAGCAGCGCCGCGACATTGGTCATCTCCCCGACGGCGATGAGGGTGATCTCACCCGGCCGCGCATTGATCTGTCGGCGCAGGAATTCCACGCCACCCGATTCGTGCAGCGCCGGCGCGGTGAAGCCGGCGGCCCAAACGCAATGACCTTGGTTGTTCTGTGGCGGGGTGCCGGTGCCGGCGTAGACCGGCACGTCCGTCCGACCCGCCGTGGCCAGCAACTTGGCCGCGAGCCGGGCGCGGGCAACGGCATCGCCCGAGACCGTGGTCACCCCCAGCAGCTTCAGTTCCGGGCTGTGGAGAATCTGCGCCAGCGCGTAGACATCGTCGATGTCGGTGCCGATGTCCGTGTCGAGGAGGACCGGGATAGGTTCGGCGCGAGCCAAGGCCAACAGCACGAGGGCCAACAGTGCGCTCGTGCAGCCGGGAAGAATCTTCATGGCCGGGGTCTCAGTAAACCTGCTCTTCCAACAGCGCGAAGAGCTCGGCTTCGGTGATGCGTTTCTGCGCCATCGAGTCGCGCTCGCGGAGCGTGAAGGTGTCGCCGGGCTTCTCGATCGTCTCGAAGTCGATGGTCACGCACCAGGGCGTGCCGGCCTCATCCTGCCGCCGGTAGCGTTTGCCGATGGCGCCGCCGTCGTCGTATTGCACGGCGTAGCGGCGCTGGAGCTTGGCGTGCAGCGCGCGGGCGCGATTGGTGAGCTGCTCCTTGTTCTTGAGCAGCGGCAGCACGGCGACCTTGACCGGCGCGAGGCGCGGCGAGAGCCGCAGCACGGTGCGTTGCTCGGTGTTGCCCTTGTCGTCGGTCACGTCCTCCACCGCGTAGCCGGCGCAGAGCACGGCGAGCAAGATGCGGTCCACGCCCACGGCGGGCTCGATGACGTGCGGCACAAATTTCTTCTTGGTGGCCTCGTCGAACAGGTCCTGCGGCTTGCCGCTCGCGGTGGCGTGCTGGGTGAGGTCGTAGTTGCCGCGGGCGGCGATGCCCCACAGCTCCTGCACGCCGAAGGGATATT
>JANNDM010000171.1:0-7192 GCA_031387725.1 Verrucomicrobiota bacterium
GGCCACGGCGGCCTATTTTGTGTTTCCCGCCCGGCTCCAACTCGTGGTCCGGCGCGAGGAGTTCGATCCGAACACCGCCGTCGGTGGCAACACATTCCATGCTCTCACTTTTGGGCTGAACTATACTCTCAAGGGTGAGGAGATGAAGTTCATGCTCGATTATCTGGACGGCCACCAGCCCGGATCATCCACCGATGGCGGCCGGTTGCTGTCGCGGTTTCAGATCATCTTCTGACCGATCCTGAACGGTTGTTCAGCCTCGCTTCATGTTGCCTTCAGTCGGGCCGGCCATGCTAGGCTTTTCGCAAAGAAGCCCACTTCGTGCACCCCATGAGCTCCAACCTGCTTACTTTTTTGGCCTACGCCATGATCGTCGCCTTCATGGCGCTGATCATGACCAAGCGCATGTCCGTGCTGACGGCCCTGGCGCTCGTGCCCATTGTCTTCGGTGTCATTGCCGGTTTCGGCCCCAAGCTCGGCCCCATGATGCTCGACGGCATCAAGGCGCTCGCGCCCACCGGCGTGATGCTCACCTTCGCCATCCTTTACTTCGGCATCATGATTGATGCCGGTTTGTTTGACCCTGTGGTGCGGCTGGTGGTGCGCCTGGTGCACGGCGATCCGGTCAAGATCGTCGTGGGCACGGCGGCGCTGGCGCTGTTTGTGTCGCTGGACGGCGACGGTTCGACCACCTACCTCATCACCACGACGGCGATGCTCCCGCTCTATCTGCGCCTGAAGATGGACCGGCTGGTGCTGGCCAGCGTCATCATGCAGGCGGGCGGCGTGATGAACATCCTGCCGTGGGGCGGCCCCACCGCCCGCGCGGCCGCGGCGCTCAAGCTCGACATGGGCCAGGTTTTTCCGCCGCTCGTGCCGGGGATGATCGTGGGCGTCGCCTGGGTCCTGTTTGTCGCCTGGCTGCTGGGCCGGCGGGAACGCAAACGGCTGGGCATCCTGTCGGAATCCAAGCTGGGCGACATGCATGCCTCGATGTCCGAGACGGGGAACAGTGAAG
This sequence comes from Verrucomicrobiota bacterium, assembly GCA_031387725.1. Taxonomy (GTDB): domain Bacteria; phylum Verrucomicrobiota; class Verrucomicrobiia; order Opitutales; family Opitutaceae; genus Lacunisphaera. The sequence continues at coordinate 1,019 of JANNDM010000171.1, forward strand.
ACGCCTCCATCCGCCGGCCCAAGCTCGTTTGGGTGAACATGCTGCTCACGGTGGCGCTGATGGGGGCCCTGATCGCCGGCTTGATGCCGCTGCCGGTGCTCTTCCTCGTCGCCTTCGCGCTGGCGTTGGTGATCAATTATCCGTCGCTGGAGGAGCAGAAGGCGCGCATCTCCGCCAATGCCGGCAACGCGCTCGCCGTCGTCGCGGTCATTTTTGCCGCGGGTATCTTCACCGGCATCTTGTCGGGCACCAAGATGGTGGATGCCATTGCGGGCAGCGTGGTGGCGCTGGTGCCGCCCGCTCTCGGACCGTATCTGGCCGTCATCACCGGCATCCTGAGCATGCCTTTCACCTTCTTCCTGTCGAACGACGCGTTTTATTTCGGCGTGCTGCCGATCCTGACCGAGGCGGCGTCGCACTACGGCATCAGCGCGGCCGAGATGGCGCGGGCTTCACTCGCCGGGCAACCCGTGCACCTGCTCAGTCCGCTGGTCCCTTCCACCTACCTGTTGGTCGGCCTCGCCAAGGTCGAGTTCGGTGACCACCAGAAGTTCACGCTCAAGTGGACGGTGGCCACCTCACTCATCCTGCTTCTCGTCAACCTGCTCACGGGCGTCATCCCCCTGGCGGGAGGTCGCTGAAAGCCGGCAGATATTATTCGCGACAGGCCGGCTTACTTGAAGTGTTGCGCGACTTTCCAGCCCAGCCAGACGCCGACCACACTGCCGACGCCGCTGAGCAGGAAGTTGACGAAGAAACTGCCACCCAACAGTTCGCCCAGGGCCCAGAATCCGTAACTGAAGATCACCGTGCCGCCGAAAATGCAGAGCTTGTTCACGCCTCCAGTGTGGCATCTGGATTATTGCACGCGAGCGGCAATACGGTTGCCCTTATCCTGAACGAAAGTTAAATTTATCATCCCGACGGCCGGTCCTTTCCCGTTTACTCGGCGGGTCGGCCCGCCTAACTTTTTCCCATGAAGTCCACCTCCAAACCGCTGAGCAAAAACCCGCACCTCATCCAATGGGTGAAGAAAATGGCCGCGCTCTGCCAGCCGGGCGCCATCCACTGGATCGACGGTTCGCAGAAGGAATACGACACCCTGTGCGCGCAGATGGTAAAAGGCGGAACGTTCACCAAACTGAACCAGAAGAAGTGGCCGGGCTGCTACTACGCCCGCTCCGACGCCAGTGATGTGGCGCGGGTCGAGGACCGCACCTTCATCTGCTCGCTTTCCAAGGAAGCCGCCGGACCGACGAACAACTGGGTCAATCCTTTCGAGATGCGCAAGACGCTGCGCGGGGTCTTCACCGGCTGCATGAAGGGTCGCACGATGTATGTGCTGCCCTACAGCATGGGCCCGCTCGGCTCACCCATGTCGCAGATCGGCGTGCAGCTGACCGACTCGCCCTACGCCGTCGTCAACATGCGCATCATGGCGCGCATCGGCCAGAAGGTGTTCGATCTGATCGACAAGGATTTCAAGCGCGTCGTGCCCTGCGTGCACTCCGTCGGCGCCCCGCTCAAGCCGGGCCAGAAGGACGCCGCGTGGCCGTGCAACAAGGAGAAATATATCGTCCACTTCCCGGAGACCCGCGAGATCTGGTCCTACGGCTCCGGTTACGGCGGCAACGCCCTGCTCGGCAAGAAGTGCTTCGCGCTCCGCATCGCCTCCGCCATGGCGCGCGACGAAGGCTGGATGGCCGAGCACATGCTCATCCTCGGCGTCGAGAATCCGGCCGGCAAGAAGACCTATGTCGCGGCCGCGTTCCCCAGTGCCTGCGGCAAGACGAATTTTGCCATGCTCATCCCGCCCCCGCATTTCCAGAAACAGGGCTGGAAGGTGTGGACCGTCGGCGACGACATCGCGTGGATCAAGCCCGATGCCACCGGCCGCCTGCGCGCCATCAACCCCGAGGCGGGCTTCTTCGGCGTCGCGCCCGGCACGGGCAACAGCACGAACCCCAATGCCATGAAGGCGCTCGCGAAGAACACCATCTTCACCAACGTCGCCCTCACCCCCGACGGCGGCGTCTGGTGGGAAGGCATGACCGAGACCCCGCCCGCCGAGGCCATCGACTGGCAGGGCAACAGGTGGACGCCTGATATTGCCCGGAAAAGCGGCGCCAAGGCCGCGCACCCGAACGCCCGCTTCACCGCGCCGGCCTCGCAGTGCCCCACCATCGACGAGAATTGGGAGAGCCCGGAGGGCGTGCCGATCAGCGCCATCATTTTTGGCGGCCGCCGCGCGACCACCATGCCGCTCGTTTACCAGGCGTTCAACTGGAGCAGCGGCGTCTATGTCGGCGCCACGATGGGCTCCGAGATGACCGCGGCCGCCGCCGGCACGATTGGCAAGGTGCGCCGCGACCCGATGGCCATGCTGCCGTTTTGCGGCTACAACATGGGCGACTACTTCCGTCACTGGATCAGCATGCAGCGCAAGCTCACCGAGACGCCGCGCATTTTCCACGTGAACTGGTTCCGCAAGGACAAGGAAGGGAAGTTCATGTGGCCCGGCTTTTCCGAGAACATGCGCGTGCTCAAATGGATCGTCGACCGCGTCCGCGCCGGCGGCCGCGCCAAGGAGACCCCCATCGGCTGGGTGCCGCGTTACAAGGACATCGACTGGACCGGCATGGATTTCCCCGAGGAGAAATTCGAGGAACTCCAGGCCTTCGACCGTGCCGCCTGGCGCACCGAGGTGCTCGGCCACGAGGAACTGTTCCTCGACCTGCACGCCTCGTTGCCGAAGGAGCTGATGTTCGAGCGCGAACTCCTGATCTGCCGGATGTAATACCAGCGTCCTTTAAGTTTTAGACTTTTTCATCGCGAGGTGCGCGAAGCGCACCGTGGCGATCCAGACGGATTGCTTCCGCCGTCGCCAAGGCTATGGCGGACAAGTCGTCGCTCCGCTCCGCGCAATGACAGTCTATTGCTCTTGGGACGTCTTTATAGTCCGGCCGGGGCGATCTTTTCCGCAGAGCCGGCAATAAAAAAGCCCGGCCCATCGGCCGGGCCTTTGCCTTAAAGGGAAGCCCGGCGTCAGCGGGCGGTGAATTCCTTCGTGCCCAGCAGCTGGGGTGTGGTGGCACTGCGATAGACGTCGATATGGTAGGTGCCGGCACCCTTCGGCACCCGGTAGTTCATGTGATACATGCCGTTCGAGTTGATTGTATACTTCCCGTCGTTCGGGCTGTTCTTGCTGTAAGTGAACAACACAGGCGCGGAACTGGAGCCGACTTTATAGATGGCGATGACCACGGAGGTATCACGCTCATGGCGGCAGGAGTCGTGGTCATCATCATCGTCGTCGTGGTCGTCGTGGTCGTCGTCACCATCATGATGGTCATCGTCGTCATCATCGTCGTGATGGCCAGTGCCGCCACAAACGCGGCAATCGAGATTGAATTTGATCGGGAGGGTGGAGCCACCCTTCTGCACCTTGCCGAGGGAGATCGGGGGCAGCCATTCCACGCCGCAAGTGGGCTGGGGCGGGGTTTCTATGACGGTAAAACTGACCGAGCGGGCGGCGCTGGTGCCACCACTGGTCGCGCCGGCGACAAAGGTGTAGGTGCCGGGGGCGCTGACCAGCAGGTTGCCCCGGCCGCGCGCGGTGCCGGTGCCCAGGCCCGTGGGGGTGATGACCAGACTGTTGCTGTTCAGGGAGCCGGTCAGCCCGCTGATGGTGGCGCCGGTGGCGGCGGTGGCGGTGAAGTCAAAGGGAACGCTGGTGGGGGCGCTGCCGGCCACGCGGGTGATCACCGTCCCGTTGACCGGGGCCGCGATGGTCAGGGTCGGCGGCGCTGACGCGGCGCTGACCGTGAGGGTGCGGCTGGCCGAGGCGGTGCCGTAGGGCGTGGTGGCGGTGACCGCGAGGACATAGGAACCACTGGCGTTGACGGACAGTGTCCCGGTGCCGGTGGCATTCAGGGTGGCGAGGCCGCTCGGAGTCACGGCGACGGGATTGCCGTTGAGGGTCGCGCTCAGTGAAGTGAAGCTGCCGTAGAGCGTGGTCGCGTTGAAGCTGAAAGGGATGCTCAAGGCCGCACCGGGGTAGGTGTAGCTGGCGCCGACGGGCGGAGAAGTGAGCGTCACGACCGGCGGCGGCACTTGGAGAATTACGGTGATCTCCGCGGTGTCCGAGCTGGTGTTGACGTTGTTGGTGGCCCGGGCCCGGACGGTATACAGCCCGGCTTGGCTGAGCTGGATGGTCCCATTGGCCGTCACGGTCGCACCGGGCAGGCTCGTGGAGGTCAGCGCCACCGCGGTGCCGCCGACATCGGCGTCGATGCCGAAGATCGGGGAAACGGCCGGAGCGGTGGCCGTGATGGTAAGCGGGATAGAGACGGGTGGGCCACCAGCCACATAGGTGTAGACGGAACCGTCGAGGGGGGCACTGAGCGTGATGGACGGAGGGAAGGGCACCTGAGGAATGGTGATCTTCGCATTAATGAAGGCGAAGGGGTCGAGCGTGCCTGCCGCCCAGCCGGGCGTGGTGATGGCCCAAATGTAGTCACCGGCCTCTGTTCCCACCGGGACATCGACGGTCACGGTGGTCGTCAGGGTTTGATTCGGCCTGTTGAAGACCAGAGTCGTTGGACTGAGGGTGACAAAACTCAGGGCGGTGGCGTTGGATACGCCGGCCGGTTTGGAGACGGAGACCACCACCGGGTTGATGCTGATATCCGAGGCGGCGGCGGCGCTGGGCGGGGAAGTGATCTCCAGCACGTAGCTGGTGTGGAGCGGCTGATCACCCTCTATGAGCTTGAGGGACGGCTTGTAGAGGACAGTCGGGCCTTCGTCGCGAGCTTGCAGCGCTGCGCCGGAAAAAAGAAGGGCGACCGACAAAAGAAAACACTTAAGAACCCCAATGCAAAAAGAAGGCAAGAGATGGCGCACGGAAGTCATTTCAACGGCAATTCAGCAGTATCGATGAATGCGTTCAAGCCAAAATAGGGTGTTATACCCTATAATTTTCGTGGATTCTTAAATGCCATTTTTAAGAGTAAATGTAAAATTAAGACTGAGTATTAACCCCTATTTTATCTAGACTGCCCTAATAAACTCTCGTATAGTTGCGCTAGCGCTGCCTCCCATGCAATTTACTGTTCGCGTCATGAAAACCTCTATTCCCATCCCCCTGGTTGGACAATATGTGGCTGTTCGCTTCGCGCTTTTGGCATTTATTGGACTGGTTCTGGTCAGTGAGGCGCCGGGCGTGACCGTTAATTGGGATGGTAGCAGCTCAACGGCTTGGGCCACCGGGGCCAATTGGAGCATCAACGCGGTGCCCGCCAATGGTGATGACCTTGTTTTCGACGAGGATAATCTCGCCGGAGGGGCAAACTCAACTGTCGCACTCGGAGCCAATCGCCGGGCACTGAGCGTGACCTTCGGCGCCTCGGCCGGCACCAATGCCTTCACGTTTACCGGGAATACGCTCCGCATCGATGGGGCGGCAGGCATCGTCAACAACGACACCCAGCTCCAGACATTTAGCAGCATCCTGACCTTGGGCGCGGACCAAACGTGGAATGCAGCTTCGGGGGGCCTGACATTTGGCACGGTGAATCTTTCCAACAACAACACGGCACACACGCTGACGGTCACGGGATCGAGCAACACGTCGATCACGGGGGTCATTGCCAACGGCGGCACCGGGGCCGGCAATATTACCAAGACGGGCTCCGGCACCCTCACCCTCTCCGGGGCCAACACCTATACGGGCGTTACGACCCTGACCGCGGGGATCCTGTCCATCAGCGATGTGGCGAACGGGGGCACCGCCAGCAACCTGGGCTCGTCCAGCACCGCCGCAGCCAATCTCGTCTTCAACGGCGGCACGCTTAGTTTTACGGGCGGCACCGACAGCACGAACCGCAATTTCACCATCAACACGGGAACAACCGCCACCATTGAGGTGACGACGGGGGCGACCAATCTGACCCTTTCCGGCGCCAGCACGAATACCACCGGCGGCCTGACCAAGACCGGGGCCGGCACCCTCACGTTGAGCGGCGCCAATCTTTACACCGGCGCCACGACCGTCAGTGCCGGCACCCTGGCCTATGGAGCCAGCAACGTGATCAGCACCGGGGCGGTGACCGTGGATGGGGGCACCGCCGTGCTTGCTTTGGGCAGCAATCAATCCGACTCCGTGGGCACGGTGAC
>JANNDM010000096.1:0-3882 GCA_031387725.1 Verrucomicrobiota bacterium
CCCGCCCCCGCCTTCCGCATTACCCCCGCGGGCTTCGGCCGGGTTTTGCAATTTTTTTGTAATTTGGGGGCGTGGGCTACCCGCCCCCACCACCCCTCCCGGTCACCCACCGCTCCCACAAAGCCGGAGTTACTGCAAATACGGCCGAAGCCCCTTACTTCGCCTTGGCTTCGGCCAGCGCCGCGAGCATGCGGTCCGGCGTGAGCAATTCGGGTAGCACGACGGGGTCGGACTTGCCGGGGGCATAGATCAGATTGAACGGCACGGCGGAGCGGTTCCAGCGCGCGAGCTCGGCGGTGATCTTCGGGTCGCGGTTGGTCCAGTCGGCCTTGAGCAGGACAAAGTTGTTTTTCGCCAGAGCCGCGAGCACCTCATTGTTGTGAAAGAGCGCCGCCTTGTTGGTCTGGCAGGTGGCGCACCAGCGGGCGGTGAAATCCACATAGACGTAGTGCCCGGCGGCCTGCGCGGCGGCGATGGCCTCGGGGCTCCATTTTTCCCACGTCACTTGGTAGCTGCCATCGGTCGGGGCGGCGGCCGCTTCGTGCGGCCAGCCGGTGTAGAGGCCGCCCGCGAGCAACACGGCCGCAAAGGTGCGGCCGAAAAGCTGCCTGCCCGGCTGGCCGTGCGCCTGCCCGAAGCGGCCGTAGGCCCACGCGGCCATCGCGACGAACACAAAGCCAAAGACGATCAGGAGCAAAGCGTTGTCATCGTCCTTGGTCTGGCCGGCCAGCACCCAGAGCAGCCAGCCGACCGTCGCGTAGAGCGGGAAGGCCATGAACTGCTTGAACGTCTCCATCCACGCGCCCGGCCGGGGCAACAGCTTGATGGCTTGCGGGAAAATCGAGAGCAGCAGGTAGGGCAGGGCGAGACCGACGGCGATGGCGGTGAAAACCAAAATCGACTCAAAGGCGGAGAGCGACAAGGCGGCGCCGAGCGCCGGCGCGAGGAACGGTGCGCTGCACGGCGTGGCGACCAGCGTGGCGAGTGCCCCGGTGAAAAACGAACCGGTGAAGCCTTCCTGCATCTGCAAATTGCCGCCGACTCCCGTCGCGGACAGACCGATCTCAAACAGCCCGCTCAGGTTGAGCGCGAAGATCAGGAGAAACGACGCCATCGCGAAAACGAAGGCCGGCGACTGCAGTTGGAAACCCCAGCCGAGCTGCGAGCCGCCCGCGCGCAGCACGAGCAGCACGCCGGCCAGCGCCCAGAACGAAAGGAGCACGCCGGCCGTGAACACCAGGCCGTGCTGCACGATCTTCGCCTTGTCGTTGCCCGACTGGTTGACGAAGCCGAGGATCTTGATCCCGAGCACGGGGAAGACGCAGGGCATGAGGTTGAGAATGATGCCGCCGACGAAGGCCAGGAGCAGCGTGCCGAGCAATCCCGTTGCGGCCTCTTGGCCGCCCGGGATTTGTCCTGAGTTCTGCTCCGGCCGGCTACCCGCGCCTTGGGCGCTGCCGGCCACTGAGGTCGCAAACTCAGGCAAAGGCACATCGATCACGAGGCCGCCGTAACCGGAGCCGGCTTTCCAGCCGTTGGCGGAGGCGAGCACACCGGTCAGACGCTTGGTGGCTTTGTCGGCCGCAGCATCAAGCGGAGCGGTGATCACCAAGGTGCCGTTGTCCTGGGTGACACTATTCTTCTGGGCGTAGTCCGTGAAACCGTCGGCGGCGAAGAAGTGCAGGTCGTCCGGCTGATGCGTGGTGCCCGACTGGGGGGTGAGGCGCAGGGTGAGCTGGGTGCCGTCGTGCGACGCGGTGATGTTCCAACCGGAGTTGGCGACCGGCAACTGGGCGCGGCCGGCGGCCAGGGGTCCGGTCCACATGGCGTCGGCTTGGGCCGCGCCCACCGGCAGAGAGATCTCCAGTTTCGCATCGCCAGGCATGCAGACGGTCTCGCACATGAGCCACTCGGCCGTGGCGGTGAGCTTTACGGTTGTGCCCGGCGCAAGTGAAGTCGCCGACGTGAGCTGGATCAGCAGGAAAATTTCGCCCTCGTAACCGTTGCCGGTGATCTTGCCGGCGGAATCTTTCACGACATGCGGAGTCGGCCACTGGATTGCTCCGGCGCTGAATCCGGCGGGCAGCGTCCAGGTCAACGAGGTGGGATAGCCCGTGCCCGGGGCGATCCAGTAACTGTGCCAGTGCGGGTCGTGCTGCAGGCGCAGGGCGACGGTGAAGGGCTTGCCCGCCTCGATGACCGCCGCGTCGGTGACCAGTTGGGCGGCCACGGAACCGCTTTTCACCGACTTGGATTCGGCGGCGCAGGCGAGCGCGGGCAGGGCGAGCAGGAGGCAAAACAAGCGGGATAGTTTCATCAGGCAGTGAGAGTGGGCGGAGCGCGGTTTATTTCAATTGCGACGTCGAACGGCAAAATGCCCCGGTCCGTCCGAAACACAAGGCTCACGCCATGGGCCGCTGGGGATTCTGCGCTCATCTTGGCCTTGAACACGCCTCCCGGGTGACCATCCTGCCCGGCGCAGGTAAATGAATCCAAATTCCGCAGACCAATCCTGTCACAGAGATCACAGAGCCCCGAAAGAGTTTACGGAGAAATCTTTCGAGATACGGTCTTGGAAACCCGGGTTTCACCTGCCAAGTGAACACCGCAATTACGTCTCTTCAGAAGCAATTCTCTGTGCCCCTCCTGTTTGTCTCCGTGTCCTCTGTGTCCAACGGCGTTTTCTAGGATGAATCCAACTTTTCGTATCTGGCTTTTGTGGGGACTCGCCGCCGCGTGCTGCCTGCCGGGCGTGACCCCGCCGCTGGCGCTGGGCATCGGGCTGGTGTTGGCGCTGACCCTGGGCAATCCCCAACCAAAACTGACGGTAAAGGTGCAGCAGTATCTGCTGCAGGCGTCGGTGGTCGGACTGGGCTTCGGCCTCAAGCTCGACGCGGTCGGTCGGGCCGGACTGACGGGCACCTGGGCCACGGCACTGTCCCTCGTGCTGACGGTGTTGCTGGGCTGGGGCCTGGCGAAGCTGCTCAAGGTGGAGCGCATCACGGGACAGTTGATCACGACCGGCACGGCGATCTGCGGCGGGAGCGCCATCGCCGCGATGGGACCGGTGCTGGGCGCCAGTCCGCGGGAGATGTCCGTGTCGCTCGGCTGCGTTTTTATTCTCAACGCGGTGGCGCTGTTTGTATTTCCGGTGATCGGGCACTGGGCGGGACTCGCCCCGGTGGATTTCGGCTACTGGGCGGCGATCGCGATCCATGACACGAGTTCGGTGGTGGGCGCGGCGGCGCGCTACGGTCCGGAGGCGCTGGCCACGGCGGTGCCGGTCAAGCTGGCGCGGGCGTTGTGGATCCTGCCGCTCGTGGCGGGGGCGGCGATGCTGGCGCGCCGCGACACCAAGCCGAAGGTGCCGTGGTTCGTGGGCCTGTTCCTGCTGGCCTCCGCGACGGCCACCTACCTGCCGGCGGGAGAGGCGGCTTGGGGCGTATTGACCGAAGTCGCCCGGAAGGGGCTGACCGTGACCTTGTTTCTCATCGGGGCCGGGCTGTCCCGCGAAGCCCTGCGCGAAGTGGGCTGGAGGCCGTTCTTGCAAGCGGTCATCCTCTGGATCATCGTCTCGGTCGTCTCACTGGGCGTGATCCACGGCTGGGGCGGAACGCATTTATGAAAACCCTGACGCAAAATCCCCTGCCACCCGTGCTGGGGCCGTTGGTGGGTTACCTCGACCAGTTGACCGGGCGCGCCCAGCTCGACGAGTTGAGCCGTCTCCTGCAGGAATCGGCAGTCACGTTGGAGGACTTGCGGGCTTTTGTGCGGTTCGACTCCGCGCATTACCGCCGCAACCTGGTGGCGGAAGGGCCGTGGTATAACCTGCTGGTGCTCTGTTGGAGCAGCGGGCAACGCAGCCCGATCCACGACCACGCG
>JANNDM010000098.1:0-2408 GCA_031387725.1 Verrucomicrobiota bacterium
CGCGTTCTCCGCGGAACTCGCCGCCTACGCCGAGCGGTTGCCCAAGGTCGCCGAGGAAAATTACCACATCGATCTGCCGATCCGGACGGTGCCGATGCTCGAGCGCCTCGTCGGGCCGAAATGGTCCGGACTGTTCCTGGCCTTCGACTATGGCAAATTCTGGGCCGAACTCGCCGAACACACTCCCGCCGGAACCATCCGAACCTATCATCGGCAGAAAATGGGAGCCGACCTGCTCGCACGCCCGGGCAAACAGGACATCACCGGCCACATTTGCTGGGACTGGCTGGAGGACGGGCTGGTTCGCGCCGGTTTTGGCGAAACCCGGGTCGACTCCCAGGAGAGCTTTTTCATGAGCCAAGCCAGCGAGGCACTCGCTGCCATCACGAAGACCGAAGCGACCAGTTTCAGTCCGCGGAAAAGAATGCTGATGCAATTGCTTCATCCAGCCAACATGGGGCAGAAGTTTCAGGCCCTCCACGCTTTGCGCAAGTGAAACGCCGGCGGGGAGTTTTCCAAAATTCCCTTGCTAAGGCGAAGAGCCGTCCTTTACTCCTGACCTTTTAACTCAAGAAACACCATGGCACGAATTTGCGCTATCACCGGCAGACGCCCCACCAAGGGCAAGATTATCAACCGCAAGGGTCAGTCCAAGAAGAGCGGCGGCATCGGCACGCACGTCACCAGCACGACGACCCGCCTTTTCCGCCCGAATCTGCAGTGGATCAAGGTCAAGCTGCCCAATGGCGGCAGCAAGCGCATGTGGGTCTCGGTCAAGGCCATCAAGGCCGGCCTCGTGCAGAAGGCCTGAGTTCGCCTCCCACTCTTTCGACCCGTCCCGCGCCTGCGGGACGGGTTTTTTATTGGGCACCGTGAGGTGGAACGCGGCCTTCCGCCGTCGCCAAGGCTATGGCGGACAGGCCGGATTCCACCTACGTCAGCAGATCGCGGTATTCCGGGTGCCGTTCAATGAACTTGGCGACATAAGAGCACTGTGGCACGACGCGCCGCCCGGCGACACGCGCCTCGGCCAGCGCCGCCCGCACCAGTTTTTCCGCGATGCCCCGGCCGCGCAGTTCGGTCGGCACGACCGTGTGGGTGAAAACCATCCGGCCGTCCACCAGCTCGTATTCGCACACCGACCGATGTCCGTCCACCACCGTCTCGTAGCGATGAGCGGCGGCGTTGTGCGTCACTTGCGGCAGGTCGGCCATCAGCCCATCCCCTGTTTGTTGCGGAAGCGAGCCCACAACGCGGCGAGTTCATCGCGTCCCTCGATTTTCAGCGCCCACAACAACCCGGCGTAAACGGCACCGGCGACCGGTATCAGGCCGGCCACGACGATGAGATCCTGCGCCTTGCCGGGGAGGGGCAAAGGTGCGGTCAGTTTCATTCCGCCCCACACGACCGCACCCATCAGTGCGCTCGCGACCGTAATCTTGCCCAGGTTGGGCAGCAGCAGCGCGAAATTCAGTTCACTCCGGCGGCCCGTCAGACGCGTTTGCAGGAACCACGCCTGCACCAGCACGGCGATATTGCCGGCCAGGGCGAGCCCGACGGTGGAAAACCAGCGCATCAGGACGATGCTCAGCCCCAGATTCACGACAAAACTAAGGGCCGCGGCCCGCACCGGCGTCGCAGTATCCTTCAGGGAGTAAAACCCCCGCAACGCCACCGTCGTGAACGAGAGAAAGGGCAGACCAAATGCGTAGATGGCCAGGATCGGGGTCATCTGCGTCGTGTCGGCGGCGGTGAACGCCCCCCGTTGGAACAACAACCGGGTGATCGGTTCGCTCAGCAGGGCCAGGCCAACCGCCGCCGGGACATTGATGATCATCACCAGCCGGAGTCCCTGGTGGTAGTCTTTCGCCAGCGCCGGCCAGTCCTGCTTCGCCGCGTGCCGGGCGATGAGCGGAAACACCACGGTGGTGATCGCCGACGCAAACACGCCGATGGGCAGCTCCATGACGCGGGTGGCGAGGTTCAGCACCTGCGCCGCACTGTCATTGAGCGAAAGTCCGATGAAACGGGAAACGGAAATATTGACGAGGTAGATCGCCGAGCCGATGACCGTCGGTGCCATCAGGCTGACCATCTCGCGCACGCGGTCGTCGGCCCGCAGGTCGAAACGCGGCCGCCAGCCTTCCTGCCACAGCACGCCAGCCGGGACGGCCATTTGGAGGAAACCGCCCACCAGCACGCCAATGCACAGCAAATTCATCCGTGCGCTGTCGCCCCAGGTCCACCAACCGCCGAGCCCGAGCGCTCCGATGATCGCAAGATTCAGCCAAACCGGGGACAGGGCCGGCTCGGAGAAACGTCCCAGCACCTGACAGGCCGCGCTGAACGCCGCCGCCAGGCAGACAAACACCATGTAAGGAAACAAAATGAGAGCGAGATCCGCTCCG
>JANNDM010000099.1:0-24623 GCA_031387725.1 Verrucomicrobiota bacterium
CGGCGTGCTGGCTCCGGCCGAAGCAGCCCGGCGTATCGTCCGCCATTCCGCCCTTTCGTGATTCCGTGATTTCTGCCTGATTGGAGGCATGCTTCCGGACTTCGCATCTCGTCTCGCGGTCTTCGCCGATGTGATCGTGCGCGTGGGTCTCAACCTGCAGCCTGGGCAGCGGTTGCTCATCGCCGAGCCCTACGAATTGCAGGGCGTCGCCCGCAGTGCGGAAGTTATCGTCGAAGCAGTGAAGCGTGCGGCCGCAGCCGACATCGAAGTCATCTGGGGAGACGGAGCACGGCTCAGGGAGTTTTGTTTAAATAAAGACTGGCGCGGTTACGTCCAACTCGTGGCCGCCAACGCCCGGCAGATGCAGTTATTTGTTCAAAACACGGATGCCCTCCTTTTTCTCCAAAGCAGCCAGCCCGGCCTGCTGGCCGGGCTTCCGGCTGCGGATATCGCCGAGTTGCAGCGGATTGGCTGGGAGCATTTTGGGCCGATTGCCCGGCAATTGATGCAGGGAGCCACCAACTGGACCGTGGCGCCGGCGCCGACTCCTGCCTGGGCTCAAACCGTCTACCCCGACTTGCCGTCGGACAAGCGCCTCGCGGCGCTGTGGGAGACGGTGTTCGAGGCACTGAGGATTCCGAGGTGGAGCGCGACCTCCGGGCGCGCTGTTGAGAACCCGCCCGGGGGTCGGGTTCCATCGCAAGTCACTGCAATCGCGGCCTGGCAAAACCATTTGCAGGCACTGCGCCAGCGATGCAGCCAGCTGAATGCGCAGCGCCACCGCACGCTCCGCTACCTGGGCGAAGGCACCGATCTGTCGGTGGCTTTACCCTCGGAACATGTCTGGCGCACAGCCGGGCTCACCACCAAGTCCGACGTGCCCTTCGTCGCGAACCTGCCCACCGAGGAAGTGTTCACCGCCCCACACCGCAACTCCGCCGAGGGCACGGTGCGTGTGTCCCGCCCCATCAGTCATGGCGGGGCGGTCATTGCCGGGATCGAACTCCAGTTCAAACGTGGCCACGTCGTAGCCGCCACCGCGCAGACCGGAACCGATTTGCTGAAGCGCCTGCTCGACACCGATGAAGGTGCCTGCCGGCTCGGTGAAGTGGCCGTGGTCGGGAATGCGGGGAGGAGTTTACCTCCCGACTTTGGGTTGGCGGGGTTTAAAGCCCCTCCCACCAACTGGCAGAACTCCGGCCGTCTGTTCTATCACCCCCTGCTCGACGAGAACGCCCAAAGCCACATCGCCTTGGGCGAGGCCTACCAGTTCTGCCAGCAACCGCCGGACGACTCGGCGCTCAATCGCAGCTTGTTGCACTTGGACCTGCCTTTGGATGCCAACATCATTCTGCCTCGAGCGGAACAGGCCTGAGTCTCCCCCTGTCCCCCTACCCCGTGCCCAACACGCAGCCACCACAACCCGATCCGGACCCTGATTTACTGCGCCGGGCGCAATCGGGGGATGAGCCGGCGTTTGGCGCCATCATGCGCAAGCATTACGAAAGAACCTTCCGGCTGGTCTACGCCATCGTGCGCCACGAAGCCGATGCCCGGGATGTGTGTCAGGAAATCTGGCTCACCGTGTGGCGCGAATTGCCGAAATTCCGCGGCGATGCCCGCTTCAGCACCTGGCTCCATACCATCGCCACCCGGCGTTCCCTTGACCATCTGCGAAAACGCCGCCGCTGGTTCGACCGGTTCCTGCCATTCGACACCGGCGATGCCACAGTGGAATCAGCACCCGAGCCCGCCACGACCGACGACGCCGGCACCCTGGCTGAGGGCAATGAACGCCACATCGCCCTGCACGCCGCCTTGGCCGCACTGCCGCCCAAGCTGCGCGCCGTGCTTGCCTTGCGGGAGGTCGAGGGACTTTCTTACGAGGAGATCGCCCAAGCCACGTCTATTCCGACCGGCACCGTCATGTCCCGCCTTTATCACGCGCGCCGCCTTCTGGCGCACAAACTAGGAGCCAAACCATGAACTACTCAAAATTGTCCTGCTGCCATAGGCAGCAAAATCATTCCGGGCGTTGGGACGCCGCCCAGTCATTCGGCATGTCCCGGGCGGCGTTCAACTCCATCCGCCTCACCCTACTGCTCGCCAGTATCATCGGGCTTGGTTCCCTCGCCCGTGCATCTGAGACCGTCACCGTCAAGGCCATCCTCATCTCTGCTTCCAACGAGAGCGGTGAGTCCGACCGCCGCCTCGCGGCCTACGTGCCGAACCTCAGGCGCATCCTGCGCTTCGAGAGCTTTCGTTATCTCGGGGAAGATTCGACGTCGCTGGTCGTGCCCGCCAAAGGCGAGTTGAGTGTGGGCGATGGCCAGCGGGTGGAACTCGCCACGGAAAGCACCGACGGGAAAACCGTGCTGTTGAAGGTTCGCTGGGGCTCCGTGCGGCATGAATTTGTGCTCCAACGCGGAGGCACCACGGTGCTTGGTGGTTCCTCGACCGGCAAAAAGGGTGAAGTCTATGCCGTGATTCTGGTGGGCAGATAACCCTGGCAGCCAATAGCTTGCATAGCCCCCGTAATTTTCTCCCAGATTATTGAATAAGTCAGCGGTGAGCTTCGTCCCAAGGAATGAACCCAACCTTGGAGAACCTATGAAAAACAAAATCACCGCTCTCGCTCTCATCACCGTCACCGCCCTCTCCCTCGCCCCGAAGCCGGCCCAAGCCAGCGACAAGGGCCTGGCGATAGTCGGCGGATTCCTGGGCGGCCTCATCGTGGCCTCGGCCATCAATGACAATCGCCACAACGATTACCCGCGTTACAGCACCGTCATCGTCAATGACCGCACTGACCGCTGCGATGACCGTGGCGATCGCGGCGACAACGGCTACTGGAGGGAAGTCAGTGTTCGAGTCTGGGTGCCGGGCTGCTGGGTCGTCGAGCGCAGTCACCATGGCCGCAGCTTCCGGCGCTATGTCGAAGGCTACTACACCTACCGCACCGATCGCGTCTGGGTGGGCTATGACCGCCATGACCGGCGCGATGATCATGGCCGGGGCTATGGACGCGGCCGTTAAACCATTCACCGCCTGACGCTATGAACTGCCACGACATTGAGCCTCTGCTGCTGACTGAGCGGGATGGCGTGCTGACTCCGGAGCAGCACGCCACACTCGCAGCCCATGTCGCCACCTGTCCCACCTGCCGGCATCTGCGCGCTGTCGCCGGCGAGGCGGTCACATTCCTGAAGACGGACGCCGCCAATGTGGCCGTCCCCGACGCGGACCAGGAATGGCGCAGCCTCCGCGCCCGGCTGCACGGGGAAACGACCAAGCCGGCCAAGAAGCGTCCGCTCGCTCCGCTCATCTGGTTCAGCACCCCGCTTGCGGCCGCCGCTGCCGCCCTGGTCATCGGGTTCTATGTTACCCGCCAGGCCACTCCTCAAGCCTCGGTCGAGGCCGCCGAGACCGCCGCCGCCACCATCGCCTATGTCGACAAGGACAGCGGCTGGCTCGTCGTCTGGGCGACGGAAGCCGAGGCCAAGAGCAGCGGCTGATCAGTCGGCCGTGCTCACGGCCGCCAAGGAAATTTTTCCGCCTGGGGTTTCCGCTTCTCCTTCTGGGCGGTCATGAACTCTTTCGCTTCCTCGGTCATATAATAAAGCATGGTGGCGTTGCCGGCGAGTTCCTGGATGCCGCTCTGGCCGTCGAGCTCGGCGTTGAAGGCGGATTTCAGGCAACGGATGGCCAACGGGCTGCGTTGGAGGATTTCCTTCGCCCAGGCCACTCCCTCGGCCTCGAGGTCCTTCACCGGCACAACCTTGTTGACGAGCCCCATCGCCAGTGCCTCGGCGGCGTTGTAATGACGGCACAGAAACCAGATTTCTCGGGCCTTCTTTTGCCCAACCAGGCGGGCGAGGTAGCTGGAGCCGAACCCACCGTCGAAGCTGCCCATCTTGGGGCCGACCTGGCCGAAGACGGCGTTGTCGGCCGCGATGGTCAGGTCGCACACCACGTGCAAGACATGGCCACCGCCGATGGCGTAGCCGGCGACGAGCGCGATGACGACCTTGGGCATCGAGCGGATGAGTTTCTGCACCTCGAGCACATTGAGCCGGGGCACACCCTTGCCATCGATGTAGCCGCCGTGGCCGCGCACCGCCTGATCGCCGCCGGCGCAGAAGGCGTATTTGCCGTCTTTGGTCGGGCCCGCGCCCGTCAGGAATACCACCCCAACGCTCTGGTCCTCGCGAGCGTCGAGCAGGGCGTCGTGCATCTCGGCTACGGTCTGCGGCCGGAAGGCGTTGCGCTTCTCCGGCCGGTTGATCGTGATCCGCGCCATGCCGGCGGCCTTGTGGTAAAGGATGTCATCGTATTTTTTGGCGGTTTTCCAAGCGGTGGCCATGGGGCCAAGCTGGTGGAAACGCCTTGAGCCGCAACCGTTTTCACGAATGGCCGTTTTTTTACCAAAACTGGCCCGCCCTCCGTAGCTTGTCCAAGCGAAGGAGGGTCAAGCAGTTTCCAATGCGATGCCTAAATCTGCTTGGACTGCGGGGCCACTGCCCGACAATGACCGCTTTTCCATGAGCACCCAAGCGACACCTGTCGGGACGGCGGCCAAAGCCGGCCTGACCATGGGCGCACTGGGCGTCGTGTTCGGCGATATCGGCACCAGCCCGCTCTACGCACTCCGCGAATGCCTGAACTACTTGCCGCCGGTCGAGCGGGCCACAGGGGTGCTTGGCGCCCTTTCCCTTGTCTTCTGGGCCATGGCCCTGGTGGTGGTGGGCAAATATCTAATCTTCGTTACCCGGGCCGACAACCGAGGCGAAGGCGGCATCTTCGCGCTCCTGGCTTTGAGCCATACCGATCGCGGCAAAGCGCCGGCTGGCATCGGGGCACTCACCCTGGTCATCCTGGTGGGCGCAGCCCTGCTCTATGGCGACGGCATCATCACTCCCGCCGTCTCCGTGCTCGGCGCCGTGGAAGGCTTGAACACTTTTGATCCGAGTTTTGCGAAAAAGGTCCCTTTCATCTCAGCCCTGATCCTCGCGGGTCTCTTTGCATTCCAATACAAAGGCACCAAGACCATCGGCGGCATCTATGGCCCGGTGATGCTCGTCTGGTTTCTGGTTATTGGCAGCCTTGGCGCCTGGCATATCATGGCGGCTCCGCAGGTGCTTGAGGCGCTTAACCCCTTGCTCGGTCTCCGTCTGTTGGCCGACCACCCCGGCCAGGCGGCCGCCTTGCTCGGCGCTGTCGTGCTGGCCATCACCGGCGCCGAGGCGCTCTACGCGGACATGGGGCACTTCGGCCGCCGGCACATCGCCCGGGCTTGGTTTTTTTGCGCCTGGCCCGGTCTCGTCCTAAACTATTTCGGGCAGGGCGCGCGGGTGCTGGCCAATCCGACTGACATGTCCCATCCCTTTTTCGCCCTCGTGCCGGAAGGGGCGCCGCGCCTAGCGCTAACGCTGCTCTCCATCGTGGCCGCCGTAATCGCCAGTCAGGCCATGATCACCGGCACGTTTTCACTCACCCGGCAGGCCATCCAACTCGGTTATTTCCCCCGGCTCAAGATCACCTACACCAACCCAGACCAATCCGGGCAGATCTATCTGCCGCTGGTCAACAGCCTGTTGGCCGCAGGCGCGATCTACGTGGTGCTCTCCTTCGGCTCCAGCGAACGCCTCGCCGCCGCCTACGGCATCGCCGTGACCGGCACCATGATTGTCACGACCATCGCGTTCTACGCGGTGCTGCGCAAGCACTGGCGCTGGTCCGCGTGGGCGGCCGGCCTGCTCTGCGGTCTGTTCCTGCTCATGGACGTGCCGCTCTTCGCCTCGAACATCCACAAGTTCACCGACGGCGGCTGGTTCCCGATCGTGGTCGCCATCGGCATCATCGCCGTCATGCACACTTGGAAAAAGGGCAAGGACGAGATCTTCCGCCGCATCTACGCCAACGAAATCACCGAGGCCGAGCTGTGCAATATCGCCGGTTCCGATCGCATCGTGCGCGTGCGGGGCACGGGGGTGTTCATGGCGGGCAATCCCACGGGCACCCCGCTCGTGCTGCTCCACCACGTGAAGGCCAACAAGGTCCTGCATGAGACCGTTGTGTTGCTCAGCGTCGTGACCGTCGAGGTGCCCACCGTGCCTGCGGCAGAGCGCCTGGAAGTGCGCGAGATTGGCAACGGCGACGGCGTGTGGCGCGCCATCGCACGCTACGGCTATATGGAATCGCCCGACGTGGAGCATCTCATGGAGCAAGTCGGCGCCGCCGGTGTGCCGGTGAAACTCAACGAGGCCACCTACTACTTCAACCGGGAGATGATCATCACGGGCGGAGAGGCCAAGATGTGGCATTGGCAAAAGCGCCTCTATTCACTCCTGAGCCGCAACGCCCGGCCGGTGCGTGATTACTACCGCCTGCCGCCGATGCAGATCATCGAGGTCGGCCTGCCCATCCAGCTGTAGGACTGAAAGCTGAAAGGCCGAAATTTGACGGAAATTCCCGCCGCGACGCAGTTCACTTTCTCCCTCGCCTGGAGCGGCGGTCTGTGACCGCCGTCGAAAGTTGCGCCGTTTTCCCGGCGGTCACAGTCAGCCGTTAAGGTAATACCGGGATACCCCGGGCCGTTCCTCACTCTTTCAGTCTTTCAGTTTTTCGGTCTTTCCCTTCTTCTGCGCCCTAGCCATGGACGTTCGCCTGCATCGCTTCATCTGCCACTTTCCCGCCCAGCAGGGGAACAAGCTGGCCCAGGCGGTCCGGCTGGTCCGCTTTCCCCATGAAGCTGTCATCTTTCAGGAAGGCAGTGTCTCGAACTGCGTCTACCTGGTGCTCCAGGGCCGCGTGGTGCTGACCAAAAAAAACCCGGGAGGCACACCGCAGATCATCGCCTCCAAGGGGCCCGACGATTATTTCGGTGAACTCGGCGTGCTCGACGGCTCCACGCGCAGCACCGCCGCCCTGGCCGACGGCCCGGTTCAGCTCGGCCGCATCGCGCAAAAACCCCTCCTCCAACTGCTCGCGCAATCTTCCTGGCATACCGTGCTGCGGCTCTTCAGCCACATCAGCGAGGATCTCCGCGCCACCAACGCCCGGTTCGTGTCCGAGGTCGTGCGCAAGGAGAAGATCACGCTCGTCGGGGAAATGGCCAACAGCATGGTCCATGATTTCCGCGGACCGTTTTCCACCATCAAGCTGGTCACCGAGCTGATCGCCAAACACGACCGCCAGGCCAAGACGCAGGAACTCTGCGCGATCATCCTCCGGCAGGTGTCACGGCTCAGCGGCATGGTCGAGGAAGTGCTTGATTTTGCCCGGGGTGAGACCCGGTTGCGCCTCAGGGTCGAGCCCTTGGCCGGGGTTTTTTCCGAATTGCAGGAAGACAACATCGTGCCCTTGGGGCGGGCCGGTGTGAAATTGCGGATAAAGTCCACCCGGCTCCAATTGCCGCTCGATCCCGACCGCCTACTGAGAGTGCTGCAGAATCTCGTCACGAACGCCCGCGAGGCGCTCGGCCAAAAACCGGGCGGCGTGATTACAGTGGCCGGGCGCGCGGAGAAAAACCAATGCATCATCACAGTCTCCGACAATGGCCCGGGGGTCCCGCCGGAGGTTCGTGCCACTTTGTTCGAACCCTTCGTGAGCCACGGCAAGACCGGTGGCACGGGACTCGGTCTCGCCATCGCCAAGGCGGTCATCGCGGCCCATCGCGGGGCCATTGATTTCAAATCCACCCGCGCCGGCACGACCTTCACCATCCAGCTCCCGCTGGTGGGTTAGCCCGCCACATTCCGGAACAGGATCTGGCGGGTCGCGGCATCCCGCCGGCGGTCGGCCCGAATTTCCAGCACGCGCACGCCGCGCGGTGGCAGTTTTCCCAGCAGCTTTTCCAGATGCGCCCGATTGCGCACCAGGACATGGCGGACACGGTAGGCCGCGCAGAGCTTCTTGAAGTCCGCCTGCTGCGGCGTGGCGAAAAACTCCTCAAACGGCTCGAACCGGGCCACGGGCAGGTGGCCGAAAATGCCGCCGCCCCGGTTGTTGATCAGCACGATGGTCAGGCTGCCCCGGAATTTGGGCACCGAGAGGAATCCGTTGGTGTCGTGCAGCAGCGCGAGATCCCCTGTCAGCAACACCGCCGGCTGGTTGCCATGCGCGAGGCCCAGGGCCGTGGAGAGCGTGCCGTCAATCCCGTTGGCCCCCCGGTTGCAATGCACCCCCAGGCCGCGGTTGTTGGCCGGACAAAAATATTCCAGATCCCGCACCGGCATGCTGTTCGCCACCAACATAGGGGTGCCCTTCGGCAACACCGCCGGAAGCAGCGCACTCACCCGCCCCTCGAACAGCTCATCCGTTGCCGCCAAGGCGCGGCTGAGCCGGCGCACCGCTTGACGCTCGGCGTGCAACCAACCCGCCAGCCACACCTGGGATTTCCCGCCGCTTTGCACCACCCTAGCCAGTGCTTTCACCGGGCAGCGCAGCACCCGGGAGCGACTGTGCAGGGCATCCGGATTCTGCGGATGGGAACTGACAAATGTGACGGCCAAATCCTCCCCTTGCAGCCATTGCCTCAGCGCCTTGCTGGTGGGCCAGTCATGCAGGCAAAGCACGTGATCCGGTTGCAGCTGCCTGGTCAGCGCCGGCGAGCGGGCGATAAAATCATACGTGGTGACCAGGTTTGGCACCCGGTGAGCGTGGTGCCGCAACGGCGACAGGGCATCCGCCAGCACCGGCCAGCCGAGCTTACGGCTGATGGCGCCCACCGCGCTGGCATACGCCGCGGGATCACGCGGCCGCGCCTGCCCGGCGATGATGACCCCGCGGTTCCCGAATCGCAGCCGACCCCGGGGGATTATCTCCAATGGTTCGACCGGCTTGAGGACCGCGAAGAATTTTGCCTCATTGAGTTCAGTGCGCAGCGCGCCCGTCATGCCGTCCCCGATGGGCGGCAGGGGATCGCGGAACGGCGCATTCAGATGCACCGGGCCGCTGACGGGCCATTGCGTCCGCTCCAGCGCCTGCGCCGTGGTCTGGCGCAAATAGCGCAGCATGGGCAGGGTGGCCTGGGGGACCGAGAGCTCGTGATAAAAATTCACATGGCTGCCGAAGAGCTTTTGCTGGTCGATGGTCTGGCCGGACCGGCATTCCCTCATCTCCGGCGGCCGGTCGGCGGTGAGGACCAGCAGCGGCACGCCGCTTTCCTGGGCCTCGATGACCGCCGGAAAATAATTGGCGCCCGCCGTGCCGCTGGTGCACAGCACCGCTACCGGGCGATGGTGCTGCCGGGCCAGCCCGAGGGCAAAAAACGCCGCCGACCGCTCGTCGAGCACGGGAATCGCCTCGATGCCGGGATGCCGGGCGAACGCCATGGTCAGCGGCGTGGAACGCGAACCCGGCGAGATCACCACCTCCCGCAGGCCCGACCGGTGCAGGGTCTCCGCCAGGACACTGCCCCACAGGCTGTTCGTGTTGCGGTAGTCGAGTCGGTTGTCGTCGGGGCGGCTCATGTGTGGGTCAGGGCTTCGAGGAGAGCCTTGAACTTCAATTCGGTTTCCGCAAATTCCTTCTCGGGGGTCGAGCCGGCGACAATCCCGGCACCGGCGTAGACCGTCGCGGTGCGGCCATCCACCAAGGCCGAGCGAATCCCGACGAAGAATTCCCCGCCCCCCCGGTGATCCACCCACCCCTGCGGCCCGGCATAGAGTCCGCGCGCAAACGATTCGAGCCGCGCGATGGCGGCCAGGGCGGCCTCGCGGGGTGCGCCGCCCACGGCGGGCGTCGGGTGCAGCCGCGCCACCAGATCAAGGATGTGCACGGCCGCCGGCAGCGCCGCACTGATGGGCAGGTGCAGGTGTTGCACGTTGGCCAGGCCCAGCACGCGCGGCTGCCCGGTGTGCTCCAGGGTGAGGCCGAGGTCCGCCAGCTGGCGGGAGATCGACTCAAATACCAGCCGGTGCTCGCGCTGGTCTTTTTCGCTCAGCAGCAACGCGCGGGCAAAGGCCGCGTCTTCACTGGCCGACTCGCCGCGCGGCGCCGAACCCGCCAGGGCCTCGGTGTGCATCCGGCCCCCGGCGACGCGCACCAACCGCTCCGGACTGGCCCCGATGAAACTCTGGCCCCGCCCGTTGGCGATCGAGAACGCGTAGCAGGCCGGATAGTGCTGGCGCAGATGGTTGAGCACCGCGAGCGGATGGAATTCCTCGCTCGTCGTCAGTCGCCGGGCCCGCGCCAGCACCGTCTTTTGATAATCCCCCCGGGCTATCTCCCGCAAAGCCTGGGTCACGGCCGGCGGGTAGGCCCCGCCGAGTTCCTGGGCCTCCTTGGGCGCCGAGGGACGATCCCTCCGCCGGGCCCGCTGGTAGTCGAAGGCCCGGAACTTGGCGTGGGCCTTCCACACTTTCGCGGCGAGCAGATCGACGGGTGAGTCGGCGCTGACGAGCAGATTGGCGACGGCGACCGTGCTGTCTTCCTTTCGCGCCACCTGCCAGCGCGGCACGAACAAACGGAGGGCCGGGAACGGTCCATCCCCCGGTGGCTCGTCGGCAAAGCAGCTGGCCAGGAAGAAATGCGGGCCGGCAAAAGGCTCCTCCAGCGGGCCGACGGCAATCGTGTCGGCGAGGACCTGGGCGATGTATTCCTTGGCGGCGGCGAAGCGCCCGCGGCCCGACGCGCTGAACTCCAGCACGGCCTCGGCCCCGGCCACGGCGAAGCCCTGCGCGGGGCGCTCCACGTAGAAATGCAATTCCGCGGGCTCAAAGATGGACTCCAGGACGGCGAGCGGATCGAGTTGATCGACCACCAGACTGATGCTGACGAGCTGCGGCCGGCCGGCCTCCCGGGCGAGCGCACGGCACTGGGCCAGGAACGCCCGGAGTGACTCGGGCGTCACGTTCTCGGTCGGATTGACCGGGAGGATCTTCACGGCTTGGCGGGTGGCGCCGGTCGCGGGAAGAGCACGAGGGCCGGCGCGACCTTGGCGCCATTCAGCTTGATCCCCCAAGTCAGCTCGTCGCGCCAGACCGCACCGGGTTGGTAACCGAGCACAGCGTTGATCTTGGCCGTGGTGCCGGGCGTGATATGCTGGATGAGGGCGACCGCCAGCCGCAACGCCTCCGCCATTGTGGCCAGGGAGGTGCGGAGCCGGGCCTGATCATTCGGATCGGCGGACTTGCCGAGTTTCCAAGGCGCGCGTTTTTCAATGTAGGCATTGGTCTCGGTCAAAAAGACCATCGTCCGCTCCAACGCGGTGTGAAATTGATAGCCTTCGCAGAGCGGGATGAACTCGTCGCGGGTCCGGGTCCAAAGGATGTGCAGATTTTTCTCCAGCTCTTCGGCCGTTTCGGCGGCGGGCAGCGCGCCCCCGGCGAAGCGCGTGGTCATGTTAAGGGTGCGGTTGACCAGGTTGCCGAGGTTGTTGGCCAGTTCGCTGTTGTAGCGGACCATGAATTGCTCGATCGTGAAGTCGCTGTCCTGCCCCACGTTCATCTCGCGGATAAGAAAATAGCGGAAGGCATCCACGCCGAATTCGGTGACGAGATCGAGCGGGTTGAGGGCGTTGCCGGTGCTCTTCGACATCTTGGCCCCGCGTTGCAGCCACCACCCGTGGACGATGAAACCCCGCGGGAGCGGGAGACCGGCGGCCTGCAGCATGATGGGCCAATAGACGGCGTGCGGCGGCACCAGGATATCCTTGCCGATGACGTGGTGCGCCTCGCGCCAGATCTCCGGCCGGTCCACGACCGCCGAATAGTAGTTCAAGAGGGCGTCGAACCAGACGTAAGTGACATAGTTTTCGTCAAACGGCAGCGGGATGCCCCACTCCAGCCTCTCGCGCGGTCGCGAGATGCACAGGTCGTTGAGCGGTTCCTTCAGAAATTCCACCACCTGCTTCTGGCGGAAAGCCGGGAAGATGTAATCCGGGTTGTCCGCCAGATATTGCACCAGCCAGCCCTGATACTGCTTCAGCTTGAAGAAATAGTTTTTCTCGGTGATCTCGGTGACCTCGCCAAAGATCTCCGGCCAGGTGCCGTCCGCATTGCGGTCCTTGTCCTGCAGGAATTGCTCCTGCCGGGTCGAGTAGAAGCCCTTGTATTCGGCTTGATAGATTTCGCCCTTGTCAAAGAGCTGCTGCAGCACCGCGCGCACCACCTGCTTGTGGCGCGGTTCGGTGGTGCGGATGAAGTCGTCGTTGGAGATGTTGAGCTTGGGCAGCAAAGCTTGGAACTCCGCGCTGACATCATCCACGAACTGTTGGGGGGCGATGCCGCGTTTCTTGGCGCTGGCCTGCACCTTTTGCCCGTGCTCGTCGACCCCGGTGAGAAAATGCACCCGGTCCCCCATCTGCCGCCGGAAGCGGGCGATAACGTCCGTCAGCACCTTTTCGTAGGCGTGACCCAGGTGGGGCGACCCGTTCACATAGTCGATGGCGGTCGTAATGTAGAAAGACTGCATAAAAGGGTCAAAAACCTAGCTGACCCGGGGCGTTTGTCGAAGGTTTTGACGCGCTCGCTCCAAACCGTCTATTCTGCACCCTGTCAGTCACCGTCATGAACCTCAATACGCGCTCCCTCGGCTTGGCCTTGCTTCTCCTGCTGCTCTTCCTGGGCGCGGCGGTCACACTGCAATGGTGGCTGCACCGCGAGACCCGGCAGTTGCAGACGGTGGCCGTCGAGGAATTGCGGGCGCGTCTCACCCAGGCCGTGACGACCAGCACCCGTCCGCCCGCGTTATGGGATGAGGCCTTTCTGCGTGAATTCGGCGCGCTGCTGGGCGGGACCGTGGAAATGTTTCGCACCACGCCGCCACCGGCTGACGCGCCCGCCGGCCCGCTGTTATCCTTCGCCCAAACCCTGCCCGGCACCCCCGGCTGGCAGGTGCGGGTTACCTTCGCTCCGCCGGCCTTGCTGAAAGTGCAGGTCCTGCAGCAACGGATCATGGCCGCGATGGTGCTGCTCGCTTTGCTGCTGGCCCTCGTGCCGCTCCTGCTGGCATCCCTCTCCGCCCGGCAAGCCCCGCCGGTCGACACTGGCAGCCACACCCCGTGGGCCGCTTCCCGGGCCCATGCGGTCGGCATGGAGCATTTCGCGAAAATCTCCCATGAGCGCGGCACGGCCCTCGAACAGGAGCATGGTGCCCGCCTGCGGGCGGAAGAGGACTTGCAGGTCAACCGCACGCTGCTGGGCCAGTCCGTGGCCGAACGCGTCCGGCTGGGCCGGGAGTTGCACGACAATATCTGCCAGACACTCTATGCCGTTTGTCTGACTCTGGAGAGTGTGCAGAAGAAAGCCCCGTTTACGCCCGAACTCCAACGGAAAGTAGACATGTGCATGACCGAGCTGCGCCGGCTCAATCAACAAGTGCGGGCTTACTTGGAGGAATTGGAGCCGGCCCAAGTCACCGGGCAGTCTTTCAGTGCGGCCTTGCGCAACCTGATCGCTTCCTTTGCCGACGGCCAGAATGTGCAGATCGAACACCGGCTCGATCACGAGGCGGTGGCGCTCATTGCTCCGGTGCATATTGCCGAGATCATGAACATCCTGCGCGAAGCCATGAGCAACAGCCTGCGGCACGGACAGGCGCGCCATATCACCCTGCTGGCGGGACGGGATGAGCAAAGCATCGCCTTGTCCGTGCAGGATGACGGCCATGGTTTCACCCCCACGGGGTTCGGACATTCCGGGCACGGCCTGGGCAACATGCAGGCCCGGGCCGTCGCGCTCGGCGGCAACTTGCAGGTCGAGTCCACCAAGGGAAAAGGAACTCGCGTTTTACTGACGCTCCCCGTTGCGTCGCCGGCATGAACGCGTCTGCCCCGGCCAAGCTCATCCGCGTGCTCCTGATCGACGACAGTTCGATCATCCGCCTCGGCCTGCGGAGCGCCTTGGAGGATTGCGCGGACATTCAGATCGTGGGTGAAGCCGGCACGGCCACCGAGGGCGTGGCGGCGGTGGCCCGGCACAAGCCGGACGCGGTGCTGCTTGATTTGCATCTGCCCGATCACTCCGGTCTGCACGCCTGCCGGGAATTAAAAAAGGTGCGGCCGCAGACGCAGGTGCTCATCCTGACTTCGAGCAATAATGAACGCAACCTGCAGGAGGCCATGAACGCGGGGGCGCAGGGCTACCTGCTCAAGGATGTCAATGGTGCGGCGCTCGCGGATGCCCTGCGCACGGTGGCCAGTGGCAGATCGGTGCTCGACCCCTCGATGGCGGGCCAGGCGCTCAATCTCGTCAAGCATCGCAACGAACCGAGCGCCGCCACCAAGCTGGGCCTGCTGTCACCGCAGGAGCGCAAAGTTGTGGCCTTCCTGACGGAGGGACTCACCAACAAGGAAATCGGGGACCGGCTGGACTTGACCGAGAAGACCGTTAAAAATTACCTCTCTACGATCTTCTCCAAATTGGGCATCAGCCGGCGCTCCCAAGCGGCCGCGATGTTTGCCAAGGCCGGAAACACGGACGCCCTGTAAGTTTTAGGGCGTGTATTGAACGCCGCCCTTTCGCCAGCGCTACTCCCCGGAGCAAGCTCCCGGGAATCTACGCGCGGTTTGCAGAGCCCCGCTGCTGCGGAGCTGGCCGGGCGACGTTCAATACACGCCCTAGTGAGTTGCGCGTCAAAACAGGTTCGATCGTAGCCACTCCGCGAATTTCTGCCACGCGAGCGCGCGATGGCTTATGCGGTTTTTCTCCGCCTCGTCCAGCTCGGCGTAAGTCAGCTCATATCCTCGCGGCACAAACAAGGGATCGTAGCCGAAACCAGCCCCGCCGGCCGGATCGCGCCGGAGCGTGCCGGTGCAGCGCCCCTCAAACACTTGCGCCCCGGCCCGGGGCCCCAGCAACACCAGCACACACTTAAAATGAGCTCCGCGCTTCCCCTCGGGCACAGGCCGCATCGTCGCCACCAATTTACCCAGGTTCGCGGCGCTGTCTCCTTGCGGCCCGGCATAGTAGGCCGAGTCCACACCGGGAGCACCGTCCAACGCATCGACACATAGTCCGCTGTCATCGGCGAGCACCCAGACGTCAGGTGGCAGCAGCGCTTTCAATGCGGCGGCTTTCTTCCGGGCGTTGCCGGCAAATGTTCCGGTGTCTTCCGCGACCACCGGCATCTGGGCGACCGCGAGAATCTGCAACGGCAGGCCGGAGGCTTCGGCCAGACGCTGAAATTCGGCCGCCTTATGCGGATTGCCTGTCGCGAGATGAATAAGCCTGGGTTTCATGGCCTTAAGTCAATTGCTACGCGGAATCGGATTTCTCACACCAGGGCAGGAAGGATAGCCAAGGATCAACATAATGGCCGCCCGGTGAAGCCTGGGTCACACGTCGAAGTTTTTCCGCGTGAAGGTCGCCTCGTCCACAAACATCCTCTCCGGGTATTTGATGAAACCGCGTATTAGCGTGTCATCCCCGTGCACCGCGTGCCGCACCCGCTCGAGTCGGATCGCGTTGGCGAGGGTCTCGGTGCGCAAGCCGCGCAGGATGCTCTTGCTCTTGTCATCGGCGAAGAGCACCGGCGCGTGATAAGTGAACAGATAATCCAACTCGCGCATCTGCAGCAATTCGCTCAGGAGCTGCGCCCCGCCCTCGAAGAACACCCCCGTGATGCCCTCCTCGCCGCAGCGTTTGCGGAAGTCCGGAAAGCTGACCTTGGGCGACGCTGATGGCAGCACCCAGGTCTTGACGCCCAAGGCGCCCAGTTTGCGCACATAGCCCAACCCGCTGTGCGGCGTGGTCACCACGATGGTGCGCTCGCGAAATTCGTCGGTGTAGAGAGCAGGCATCGACGCATCGGCCACCGTGCGGAGCAAGCCGTCGAAGACAAACCGCCACGGACACCACTCGGCCCCTTCCACCCGCGCGGTCAGCCGGGGATTGTCGGCCCGCACCGTGCCGGCGCCGACGGCGATGGCCGGAAAGAGGCGCCGCCAGCGGTGGCCGTCGGCGCGCGACTGCTCCCCGGTGATCCATCTGGAGTCGCCCGTGCGCGTCGCCACCTTGCCATCGAGCGTCACTCCCGATTTGGCGGCGAACAACGGTCGCCCGGTGCCCATCCAGTGGTTGAAGATCAGATTAACGTCGGTGCACTCCTCGGCCAGCACGCCGGTCACGAGTTCGACTCCGGCCGCGCGGAGCAATTCAAACCCCTGGCCGGCGTGCGCCGGATTGGGATCGGTCGCGCCCACCACCACGCGTGTGAGGCCGGCATTTACGATGGCGTCGGTGCAGGGTGGCGTGCGGCCGTGCGTGCAGCAGGGCTCCAGCGTCACATAGAGCGCGGCCCCGGGCGCGGGCTTCCGCCCGAGCGCCTTCAAGGCGCTGATCTCGGCATGGTCTTCGCCGGCCCGGGCGTGGAACCCCTCCGCGACCACCGCCCCGTCCTCGACGATCAACGCCCCTACCATCGGGTTCGGATGCGTGTCCCCCCAGGCACGCTTCGCTAGCGCGAGCGCCCGCCGCATGAATGACTCGTGGTCAGTTAGACTCATGACGCGACTACCGTGACGTAGGGATTGCCTGACTTCTCCGCACCGACGGTGGTGCGGGGTCCATGCCCCGGAAAGACCACGGTCTCATCCGGCAGCGTGTAGATCTGCTCGCGGATGGATTTAGCCAGGAGCTCAAAATCGCCACCGGGCAGATCCCAGCGGCCAACTCCGGACTTGAACAACGCATCGCCCACAAAGGCAACGCCTGCTTGCCGTGCCGGAGCCTCGGCGGAGGCAGGTGCTGCCGGCTGATAAAATAGAATGTTACCCGGGCAGTGCCCCGGCACGTGCCGCACTTCGAACTCGCGGCCCAGCGCGGAGAACCTATCCCCCTGCCCGATCCAAACATCCACGAGGAGCGGCTCCAGCCCGAGTTTGCGCCCCATCCGCTCTTCCATGATTTCAGGGCTTTCAAATAGCATCCGGTCGGCGGCGTGGCCCCGCACCAGCGCCTTGGTCGCGCGCACGACCTTGGCCGCATCCTGGGTGTGGTCCCAATGGCCGTGCGTCAGCCAAAGTTCCTTTAGCGTGCAGCCCTCCTTGGCCAGCAGGGGCTGGATTTTCTCCAAGATGTCGCCGGGTGCGTCCACCAGCACCGCCTCAGCCAGCTTGGGCTCGGTCAGCAAATAACCGATGGTCTGGATGGGCCCGGAGGGCAACACGTGGATTTTCACGCCGCTAGATTTGCCGCCACCAACCGCCCCGCAACGAAAAAGGTGCCGATCCGTCTGCTGAGTGAGTCGGCTCAGACGGAACGATGGGCAAAAGGCTGGCTGCTCGCATTGCGATCCAGGCCGGCGCGCACCATGCTGGCCAGGCTCGCCAGATCAAAGGGCTTGGACAGAAAGTTCGCGTCCTCCTGCACGGGAAACTCGCCCCCGGCCAGATCCTTGCTGTAGCCGCTCATGTAGATGACCGCTAGTTTGGGCGCACTGGTCCGCAAGCGCGCCGCCAGATCCCGACCCGTGATGCCACCGGGCATCACGAGGTCGGTCAGGAGCAACTGGATCTCATGCCGGTGGGAGTCCCAGACCTGCAGTGCCGCCATGCCGTTGGCGGCGGCGAAAACCCGGTAGCCGAGACCCACCAATGCAACCTCCGCCACCACCCGCACCGCGGACTCGTCCTCGACCAACAGGATACACTCGTGTCCACCGCGCAGCACTGGTTTGCCCTGTTCCGCGGGCTTTTCCGGCACCGCAGAGGCGAGCCGGGGAAAATAAGCGCGCAAGGTGGTGCCCCGGCCGACCTCACTCTCCGCCTCGATCCAGCCCCCATGCTGCTGCATGATGCCATAGACCGACGCCAGCCCCAGGCCGGTGCCCTTGCCGATATCCTTGGTGGTGAAAAATGGTTCGAAAATGCGCGGCAATATTTCAGGGGGGATGCCGCGGCCCGTATCACTGACCGCCAGGCAGACGAACGCCCCGGAGCGCTTGGGGAGCGTCGGGCGCGCCACCGTTTCATCAAAATCCACCGGCCCCGTCGTGATGCGCAGGGATCCGGTGCTCGCGAGGGCATCGCGCGCATTGACGACCAGATTGAGCAAAACCTGCTCCACCATGCCTTCATCCGCCCGGATGAGCAGCGGTTGCGGCGCGCACTCCACCACCATCTCGATGCTTTCGCTCAGGAGCCGGCGCAGCATGTTGGCCAGGCTGTAGACCATCCCGTTGAGGTTCAGCACGACCGGCTGCATGACCTGTTGCCGGCTGAAAGCCAGCAAGTGCCGGGTCAGGTTGGCGGCCCGGTCTGCGGCCTTTTCAATCTGCTGGACCGGCTCGGCGATTTCCGGGGTGATCTGGTTTTTGGCCCGCAGGAGACCGATGTGGCCCTTGATCACGGTCAGCAGGTTGTTCAGATCGTGGGCGAGCCCCCCGGAAAGCTGGCCGATGGCCTCCATCTTCTGGGTCTGGCGGAGATGTTCCTCCAGCATTTTCTGCTTGGTGATGTCCAACATGAGCCCGCGCAGCCGCACGGGTTGGTTCTGCTCTACCACCACCGTCACGATGTCCCTCACCTGGACGACCCGCCCGTCGGCGGCGAGCATCCGATACTCGAACTCGTGGTCGCGCATCTTCGTCGTGCTTTGCAGGCAGAAATTCACAGCGCGCTCGCGGTCGTCGGGATGAATGTGGTCGGACCAGAAGGTCGGCTCTACCGTCCAGCGGGAGAGGGGATATCCCAGCATCCGCTCGGCCTGGGGGCTGACAAAAGTAAACGCAAAGGTCTGCGCGTCGGCCTCCCAGACAATCCCATCCACCGATTCGACAATATCCTCAACCATTTGCCTGGCTTGGTGCAGCTCAGCCTCGGTCTGCTTGCGCGCACTGATGTCGAGCATCGAATTGAGCGCATAGGCTCGGCCGCCGATGTGGACCACCCGGCCAGTGTAGAGCACAGTGATTTCGGCGCCGTCCTTCCGCCGCATCCTCAACTCGTAGCCCCTCAGGGTGCCTTCGCGTTGCAGCGCCTGCAAATAGTGATCGCGGTCCGCCGGATCTGCCCAGACATTCAGTTCCAGGGTCGTTTTCCCGCGCACTTCATCAAGTTTTCGGCCGAGGAGTTGTTCGGCCGCCGCGTTGGCGTCGGCCACCCGGCCCTCCGGGAGGGTGGTGAGCACTATCGCGAGGGGGCTCTGGGCAAAGAGTGCTTGGAATTTCTCGCCACTCTCTTGCAGCGCAATTTCCGCCTGCCGGCGTGCCGTGATATCCTGCACCACCGCGATGTGCTGGCTGGGTGATTCGCCCGGCAGCCACAGCGCCGATACTGTCAGCTCAAGCCAGACCAGCGTGCCATCCTTGCGCACATGCCGTTTCGGAATGGTGAACTCGCGAATTTCTCCCGATCGCAGCCGGGCCATGTTGGCCAGATCTTCCGCCAGCTCCTCAGGATGGCTGATGGTTTGGAAATCCGATTGCAGCAGCTCCTCCCGGCTATAGCCCGTGATTTCGCAATACTTGCGATTGACCTCGAGAAACCGTCCCGTGGAGGTCTCCATCCGGGTCACGCCCACCGCGGCTTGCTCAAACAGCGCGCGGAAGTTTGCCTCGCTCTCGCGCAGGGCTTGCTCCGCCTGCTTGCGTTCGGTGATGTCGCGGAAGCTCCAGACCCGCCCGACCACCTGCCCGTCGATGTGCTGCGGACGGGAGTAGCGCTCAAACATCCGGCCATCCTTGAACGTCAGGGTGTCAAAACTTTCTTCCTGCGGGTGGGCGTAGAGATGATAAACCTTGTCGATGAATTTCTGCGGCTCGCTGAGTTGGTTGAGGACCCATTCCAAGGCCTGGTCGTCGTCCTTGGCGGCCAGCACATCGTCGGGTATCCGCCACATCCGCGCAAAGACGCGATTGAAGGTTTCGATTTTCCCCTCGGAATTAACGAGAAGAATGCCGTCGGCCGTCGACTCGAGGGTGGCGCGCGTCAGCGAGAGGGAGAGGTCGCGCGCCATCTCGGATTGCCGGCGGTCAGTGACGTCCTGCGCGGTGCCGGTGGTGCCGATCACTTTCCCCGTCTGGTCGTGCAGCACGACGGCGTTGAAACTCAACCACACGGGCGAGCCGTCCTTGCGCTGGTGCACGGTCTCGTAGTTGAATTGAGGCGTGCCGGCTTTGATCTGCGCGAACACCTTCAGGTCTATTTCCGCCTGTTCCGGCGTCTCAAAATCCGTGAACGGACGTCCCAGCATCTCGGCCGGCTCATAGCCGTAGATCCGGCGCACGGCGGCATTCACAAACGTCCATCGCCCATGGGCGTCCACCGACCAGATCAGGTCGTGGGAGGTCTCAACCAGATTGCGATATTCCTGCTCGTTGACCCTTAATGCTGCTGCGTTTGGCTTCTTGGCCGGTGTCTTCTTGGCGGTGGGCGGGGGCTTCTTCATTCAATCCGCTGGCAGAGACGGTCATATGCTGCCAGATGGCGCGACAATAGTCGCACCCCTGTGGCTGTCGAGCTACGAGTCGGCCTGGTCAGCCGCTGCTTAACATCCGCTCTGATTGAACTGCCATCCCGCGGCCTATGACCCCGGGCAATGGATTCCATTATTGCCAATCCACCCCCTGCCCCTGTCTCCTGCCTGTCATTCCCGCAATGACCTCCGCCCAGATCCGCACGTCGTTCCTCGATTTCTTCAAGTCGAAACAGCACACCATCGTGCCGTCGTCCTCGCTCATGCCGACGGCCCCCAACCTGCTGTTCACGAACGCCGGCATGAACCAGTTCGTGCCCTATTTCCTCGGCGACCAGACCGCCCCGTGGCAGCGCGTGGCCGACACCCAGAAATGCATCCGCGCCGGCGGCAAGCACAACGACCTCGAGGATGTCGGCTTCGACACCTACCACCACACGATGTTCGAGATGCTCGGCAACTGGTCCTTCGGCGATTATTTCAAAAAGGAGTCGCTCACCTGGGGCTGGGAGCTGCTCACCAAGGTCTGGGGCATCCCGCCCAAGCGCCTCTTCGCCACCGTTTACAAGCCCGGGAAGGGTGATCCCTCCGACTTCGACCAGGAAGCCTGCGACATCTGGGCCAAGATTTTCAAGGACGCCGGCCTCGATCCCGCCGTCCACATCGTTCACGGCAACAAGCAGGACAATTTCTGGATGATGGGCGACACCGGCCCCTGCGGCCCGTGCTCTGAGATTCATTTCAATTTGCTTCCTTCCGACGACGAGACCGAGGGCCGCAAGCGCGTTAACGCCTCCGACTCGCGCTGCATCGAGATCTGGAACCACGTCTTCATCCAGTTCAACGCGAACGCCGACGGCAGCTTCGCCCCGCTCGCGGCCAAGCACGTGGACACCGGCATGGGCTTCGAGCGCGTCGCCGGCATCCACGCCACGACGAACGGCTTCAAGGATTTCTCCGCCGAACCGTCGAACTACAACGCCGACGTCTTCAAGCCGACCTTCGACAAGATCGCCGCCCTCTCCGGCAAGACCTACACCGGCACCGTCCCCACCGAACGCACCGGCCTGAGCGAGCAGCAGACGGTTGATGTCGCCTTCCGCGTCCTCGCCGACCACGCCCGCTGCGTGTCCTGCGCCATCGCCGACGGCATACTCCCCGGCAACGAGGGCCGCAACTACGTGATCCGCCGCATCCTCCGCCGCGGCATCATGTATGGTCAGAAGAACCTCGGCCTGAGGACCGGCGACTTCTCGGCGCTCGTCGCCCCCGTCATCGAATCCCTCGGCGACGTGTTTCCCGAACTCAAGACCCAGCGTGTCATGGTCGAGAAGGCCATCCGGGCGGAGGAAGAGTCCTTCGGCCGGACGCTGGATCGCGGGCTGGCAGTCTTTTCCGGGGAAATTGCTGCTCTCTCTGGTCCGGGGAGCACACGCGTCTCGCGTGTAGCATCCGGCGTCTCGCCGGATGCCCCTCAGGATGTCCGCTACACCAAGCGCAACCTCCCGCATTTTGAGCGTCCGTGGGGAAAATACCATGTGACCTTTGCCACGCTCGGACGCCACCCGCTTGCACCCGACGCTTGCCGGATCGTGCTCGAAGGCATTCTGCACGGTCATCGGGAAGGCCGCTACCAGCTCTTCGCCGCCTGTGTGATGCCTGACCATGTTCACCTGCTGCTTGAACCACAGCCCAAAACGCCCTCGGTAGGTGAATCGCCGGAGTTCCACCCCTTGAGTGACATCCTCCATTCGATCAAGTCTTTCACCGCCCATGCGATCAACAAGCGGGGCGGCACGACAGGTGGCGTGTGGGAAAAAGAGTCCTTTGACCGTCTGATCCGGTCCGAAGGCGATCTGCAGGAAAAATTCAGCTACATCGTCCGGAATCCGCAGGAAGCGGGGCTGACCACCGTCGGCGATTACGAGTTCCTTTGGACCGGCGATGCACCCCTGGAGACGGCCCGGCGGGACGCCGCGCCGGACCCGCGGGACGCGGGTGCTCCCCGGACCATTCCAGGCTCGGTCGCGTTTCTCCTCTACGACACCTACGGCTTCCCGCTCGACATGACCCAACTCCTCGCCACCGAGCGCGGCCTGACGGTTGATGTCGCAGGCTTCGAAGCCGAGATGGAAAAGCAACGCGAACGCGGCCGGGCGGCGCGGAAGACCGATGTCATTGTCGCTTCCACCGAGGGCGAGGCTGTGGCCGAGGCGACCAAGTTTGTCGGCTACAACATCGACCCGGCTCATGCCACCCACGCCAATCTCGTGGACGTCGTGAAGACCGAGAAGGACGCCTATCTCGTGTTCGACCAGACTCCTTTCTACGCCGAGATGGGCGGTCAGGTCGGCGACACAGGAGCCGCCTTGATCGACGGCGTGGAATTCCAGATTTCCGACTGCATTAAGGATAAATCCGGGCGTTATCTGCACAAATTGGCCACGGCGGAAACGCCAAACGCCAAAGGCCAAATTCCAAAGATCGGGGCCAGCGTGACCCTGAAGGTCGATTTCCAGCGTCGGCGATCGATCAACAGGCATCACTCGGCCGCGCATCTGATTCATTGGGCCCTGCGCAAGATGCTCGGCACGCACGTCCGCCAGTTCGGCACGCACAAGACGCCCGACCGGATGCGTTTCGACTTCACCCACTTCGAGGCGCTCACGCACGCCCAGCTCAAGGAGTGCGAACAGCTCATCAACGAGAAAGTCATCGACAATTCCGCCGTCGTCTCGGCCGAGATCGACTATGACCAGAAACCGGCCGACGTTCTTGCCTTTTTCGGCGACAAATACGGCAACCGGGTCCGCGTGGTCGACATCGGTGGTTACTCCAAGGAACTCTGCGGCGGCACGCACGTCAGCACGACCGGCGAGATCGGCGTGATCAAGATCGTCGCCGAGATGGCCATTGCCGCCGGCACGCGACGCATCGAGGCCGTCGCCGGCCAGGCTGCCCTCGACCATATCGCAGCAAAAGAGGCGGCGCTCTCGGCCGTCAGCCACCGGCTCAATGCCGGTGTGGCGGACGTCGTCCAGAAATTCGAGATTGTTCTTACGCACCAAAAGGAACTGGAGAAGAAGCTGAAAGCCTTCGAGGCCAAGGCCTCCGCCGGCATCGCCGACGAACTCGCCACCGCAGCCGTCACCAAGGACGGCCTGAAATGGGTCTCCGCGGTTGTCACGGCCGAGAACCAGGATGCCTTGCGCTCGCTGGGCAGCCAGGTGCTGCACAAGGTCGGCGCCGGGGCGGTCGTGCTGCTCGGGGCGCTGCTCGACGGCAAGGTCAGTCTGGTGGCGTATTGCTCGCCCGAAGCCATCAAGGCCGGCCTCGCCGCCGGCAAGCTCATCGGTGGCCTCACCACCAAGCTCGGCGGCAAGGGCGGCGGCAAGCCCGACTACGCACAGGGCGGCGGCGGCGACGCCAGCAAACTGGCGGAAGTGCTGAAGCTGTAGCGGCGGTCTATGACCGCCGTCGAGAAACTTGCCATCCGGCGGTCATAGACCGCCGCTACAAATGACCGCCATATGGCAGCTTTCTTCCTGCCAGCTGGCAGTTTCGGCTTGCGCCGACAGGCGAAGCCGGTAGCTTGGCGGCATGAAAACCCGCAAACCCAAGCCCACCACCTACGAGCAAGTCCACGACAACCATGCCATGGTGCTGCGCGTCGAAGAAGGCTTGCCGGTGATGGATGTAGTCAATTTTGGCAAGCAAGCCGGGTTCACCAACGAGGAGCTGGCGAAACTGATCAACATTCCCGCTCGCACTTACGCCCGTCGGGTGGCCGGCAAAACCCGCCTTACCATTCCGGAAGGCGAAAGGGCCGCCCGTTTGATGCGCGTCTTCGACCGGGCAAAACAGTTGTTCGTGACGGAAGAGGATGTTCGCAAGTGGCTGCACGCCGAACTGCCGGCCTTGGGCTGGCGGACGCCGCTCGATTTTGCCCATACGGAGCCAGGCGCACGCGATGTGGAAAACTTAATCGGCCGGATTGAGCACGGGGTTTTCTCATGAACCTGTTCGTGATCTGGAGGCTTACGCCCCAGCGGCACGAACGGGAGGCGTTTACCGGCGAAGGGGCCGCCCTGTTCGCGGGGCGGTGGAACTTGCCGGACGTTGCCCTCGTCTACTGCGCTGAGTCGCGTTCGCTCGCCGCACTTGAAGTGCTGGCCAACATCAGGGATCCCCGGGCCCACTTCGCCCTGCCTTGGGTGACCATTCCTGCTGAGCTGTCCGCCGATTTGATCGAGATACCGGCGA
>JANNDM010000178.1:0-16699 GCA_031387725.1 Verrucomicrobiota bacterium
GGGCAGGCCGGCGAGGTCAGGCCAGTTGCCGGTGCCGGCCAGCTCGATCGTCCACGTGACAGGCTCGCCGACCGCGGCGGTGACGGGCACGACCTTGGAGGTGAAAGTGAACTCGCCGACCGCGCCACTGAAGGCCGGCGGTGCGGACGGCAGCGGCCTGATGGTCAGCTCCAGCGGGCTGGATTCGATCGCGCGTTGCTCGACCGTGGGCTGGGAGAAAAGCCCGAAGCCGGAGGTGCCGACCATCAGGTTCACCATCTGCGTGGCGGGTTTGACCGAGTAGGTGCCGGGTGACTTGACGTAGGCGCGGGTGGCCTGCTGCAGGGCGACGTAGCGCTCGCCGCGGAGGAGGGTCTCGTTGAGTTCGGGCTTGCTCCAATCCTCGGTCACGAGCGGCGAGGCGGGCCACTCGACGTTGGTGGCGATGGAGTGGTAATAGCGGCGGACGATGTTGAGGTTGTAACTGACGGGGAAAACCTCGCCGGCCCAGAACGCGGCGCGCGGCGTGGTGAGCTTGGCCGAGGCGACGTCGTTCACGGCGAGCCCGGAGGAGCCGACGGTGGCGTCGCCGACGGTGAAAGTGGCGGCCTTCACGGTAATGGATCCCTTGTCGGTTTTCACTTCGAAGGCCGGGATGGTGAAGGCGCTGCGCTTGGCGGGCCGCACGGGGAAAGTGAGAGAAAAACGGCGCGTGACGCTAAAGTTGACCATGTTCATCTCACTGCTTTGCGAGGGTCTTCCGAACTGCAGGCCCTCGACCTTGGGCAGGGCTGGGTCGCCGGCGGGCTCACAATCCGTGAACACCAGGGCGAGATCACTCACCTGGTTGAAGCCCAGCTGACCGCCGGGTGGCTCCCAGCGCACGGTCTGGGCGCGGGCGCTTCCGGAGAGAACGAGAAAGAGAACGAGAAAGATGTTAAGCTGGCGCATATTCATTACCAATTCTTGCCCGTGTTTTTCTGCTTGGGTTGCTGGCCTTGCATGAGTTGTTGAAGCTTGGCGGGAGAATCCTGATGGCGGACCTGTTCGAGCTTCTGGAGCGGCATGGCGAGTTCGGCGTCGACCGGCTCGGCGGGCTTTTTTTCCTGCTGGCCGCCGACCTTTTGGGTGCCGGGTTGCGGTTTCGGCTCGGGCTTCTTCTGCTCCGGCTTGTCCTTCATGTCGCCGAACGCGTCCTTGTTTTGCTGCTGCTGTTGTTGTTGTTGCTCCTCCTTCTGTTCCTGGTCTTGCTTCTGCTGGTCGGATTTCTGCTGGTCGGATTGATCCTGGTTCTGCTCGTTTTTCTGCTGCTGTTTGTCCTGCTTCTGCTGGTCCTTCTGGTCCTGTTTCTTTTGGTCCTGCGGCGGGGGCTCTTCTTTCTTCAGCAGCTCTTCCAGATCGGAACGGAGCTTCGGCCAGTCGGCGGCCTTGGCGTCGAGTTTTTCGCCGGCGTCCACGGCCTGGAGGGCGTCGCGGATGACATTCTCCGGCGGGTGCTGCTGGGCGGACTTCACGCGCTGCCCATAGGTGATCGTGGTCGAGGCCATCTCGGAATATTCCCTGGCATTCACGACGTCTTTCGCCGCCAGCCGGGCCACCGTGGTGGAGAGGGGCTTGGCGAGGGTGTCGCTCGGCGCTTCCTGCGCCGAGGCTTCAGGCGATAAGCTGTAAGCTGCAAGCAAGACAACCGCAGATGCAGCCATGGCTCCAAGCTTACCGCTTACCGCTTTAAGTTTAACGCCGCCCGCCAAGGGCAGCGCCCGTTCGCGGGGCCGGACCGGGAACTCAGCCCAGAAGCTGATGAGCAGAAGTAGCAGGCCGGGGGCGAGGAACCATTGGAAGCGTTCGATGAGGCGCGCGGTGTTTTTCTCGGAAAACTCCCCCTTCCGGCCGGCGTCGACGGTTTTCTTGAGCAGCGCGGGCAAGTCCACCCAGGCGCTGGCGTCGGTGTAGGCGCCACCGGTCACCTGCGCGAGTTCCTGCAGGGTGGAGCTATTGAGGCGCGACATGACGACGGCGCCGCGCTCATCCTTCACCAAGCCCCCGCCAGCCTCCGGGATGAAAGAGCCCTGCGCCGTGCCGACGCCGAGGCCGATGACCCGGATTCCCTTGGTCTTGAGCGAATCGGTCAGGCTCTTCCAGGTCTCCTCCGTGCTTTCGCCGTCGCTGAGGATGATGAGGTAGCGGTCGGCGGTGGAGGTGCCGAAAGCCGACATCGACGACTCGAGCATGGCCTTGTAATTCGAACCGCCCTCGGGGAGATATTCGGGGTTCAGCGCGGGCAGAAACTCCCGCAGCACCTCATAGTCGGCGCTCAGCGGGCTTTGGAGGAACGCGGTGCCGGCAAACAGCACGAGGCCGACGCGCTCGCCCTTCAGGCCGTCGAGCAGCGAGGTGATGAGCAATTTGCTGCGGTCGAGGCGCGAGGGTTTCACGTCCTGCGCCAACATGGAGCGCGACAGGTCCACGGCGATGAGCACCTCGCGTGACTGGTCGAACACCTGTTCCTCGATGACGCCCCACTGCGGGCGGGCCAGGGCGACGAGGCACAGGGCCAGCCCGAACCAGAGCCAGATCCGCGGGCGGGTCTCGGCCGTGGTATGTTTGGTGCCGAGCGAGACATCAAAGGCTCCGGCCCAGGCGCGGGCGATCTTGGGCCAGTTCGCCACGGTGCGCGCGGAGTGGCGCGCCAGCTCCCAGGAGAAGAGCAGAACGAGCGGCGCGAGCAGCCAGAGGAGATGCGGGGAGTGGAAGCTCATGCGGTGGAGGGCGCACGTTTGCGGCGGAAAGGAAGTTGCGGCGGCAGGGCGAACAGGGCGCCGAGGAACAGCAACGCCGCGCCGGGTATCGCGAACCAGTGAAACAGTTCGGTGGTGAGCAGGTAGGACTTGGCGGTGAACTCGATCTTTTGCGCCTGGTCAATGGCGGCGAAGGCTTTCTCCGCCGTGTCGAGGTCGAAGGCGCGGAAAAATTTTCCCCCGGTGGCGTCGGAGATGGCGCGCAGCTGGCCCTCGTCGAGGTCGGAGATCACGCGGCGCGTGCCGAGCCGCCGGCCGGCGTCATCGAAAACCGGCATGGGCACCAGGCCATCGCGCCCGGCGCCGATGGTGTAGACCGGCAGGCCGCGCGACTTGGCGATCTCGGTCGCCTGCTCCGGGGTGAGCACGCCCCGGTTGTTGGCGCCGTCGGTCATCAGCACGACAAACGCGCCCTTGCGCTTGTTGTTTTCTTCGCGGCCGGCCTGTTCCAGACGGGTGAGCGCCACGCCGAGCCCGTCGCCGATGGCGGTGCCGTCCTCGATCAGGCCGATCTTGAGGCGTTCAATCTGGCGCGCGAGCCAGTCATGGTCGAAGGTCAGCGGGGCGAGGGTGTAGGCGCGGCCGGAGAAAACCACCAGGCCGATACGGTCGCTGGTGCGCTGGCTGATGAAGGCCTGGATAATGGGTTTGATGGCCTGGAGGCGGTTGATGCGGTCACCGCCGCGTTCGTAGTCCTCCGCCAGCATCGAACCGGAAAGGTCGATCGCGAGCATCAGGTCGTAGCCTTGCTGCTTCACTTCGCGCTTGTCCTCGACGATCTGCGGTCGGGCGAGAGCGAGGATGAGCAGGATGAGGCCGGTCATGGCCAGGGCGGCGGGCCAGCGAGAGGTGGGGATGAGCGACGGCCGGTGCCACGCCGCGGCGAAGGGCACAACGAGCACGGGAGCGCCGCGCCGACCGCGCACCCAGATTAGAAGCGGCAGGAGGAGCAGCAACAGCAGCCAGAGCGGATCATGGAGGGCGTAGTCCTTCATGGCTGGTTGAGGTGACGTTTGTAACCTAATAGGTTACAAGTGTCGGGGGACTGGTGGAGCGGCTTGACCTCAAGACGCTTTCGGGAAATGGGGCTAAGCCAGCGCGTTGGGGTCAACGCGCTCCACCTGAAGAATTGTGACGGCGCTGGGGTAGTCATCAGCGGCGGCGGCCCGCATGCATGCGGGCGTGGAAGAAACGGACCAGGGCGTCGAGTCGGTTTTCGTCAGTGCGGACCGTGAGCCGGCTCAGGATGTTGGGGAAAATAACACGGAACGCAGTTTCACGCGATTGCACCCATTCGGCGTGGGCGGTGCGCTGGGCGGTGGAGGCGCCGTTGAGGTTCACCAACCGGCCGGCGACCGGGTCGTAGCTGGTGAGGATGCGGTCGGGCGGCAAGTCGAGCTCCCACGGGTCGCTGACGCGGAAACCCATCGTCTGGTAGCGGCGCGAGAGCACACTCCAACCCTCGGGCTCGATGCGCCCTTCGGCGAGCTCAGGGCGATGCGGCGGGAAATCGCCCAGCCAGATGAGGATGCTGTGGCGTGGCGCGGCCTTGGCGAGGAGGCGCCAAGGCACGAAATTTTCCGCCTGACCAGTGGCCTCCAGCGGCGGCGGGGTCTGGCCGAGGAGTTGGGCGGCGGCATGCAGAATCTGGCCCCGGCCGCGCACGGGCTCCTTCAAGGTGTAGCCGGCGGGCGAGGCGTGCAGGAAGCCGACGCGGTCGCGGTTGACGGCCCCGAGCATCATCACGAGCCCGGCGAGCTCGAGCAGCGCCTCCCGC
Source organism: Verrucomicrobiota bacterium (assembly GCA_031387725.1). Lineage (GTDB taxonomy): Bacteria > Verrucomicrobiota > Verrucomicrobiia > Opitutales > Opitutaceae > Lacunisphaera. Next base: position 4,555 of record JANNDM010000178.1, read on the forward strand.
TTGGATTGCGCGCCGGAACCGAACTGGAGGCTGACGCTGTCCTCAAAGAGGAGCAGCAACGAGACCTCGCGCTCCTCGATGAACTTCTTGCGGTAGGGCTCGCCGAGGCGGGCGGTGACGTTCCAGTCGATGTCGCGGATGTCGTCGCCGAAGGTGTATTTGACCACCTGGTCGAACTCCATGCCGCGGCCGCGGAAGGCGGAGCGGTATTCGCCGCTGAGCACGTTCTCCACGGCGTGGCGCACGCGCCACTCCAACTGGCGCAGGAGCGCGAGCTGGGAGGTGACGAGGGAAGCGGACATGGGAAAGGGCTGAAGGGCTGAAAAACTGAAGGGCTGAACCGGAAACAAAACGGGGCAGGCGCCGGGTTTCAGCTTTTCAGTTCTTCTGGTTTTCAGTTTTTGGCGGCAGCCGGCACCGGCGTGCGGATCAGGACCTGGTCGAGGATCTTGTCGGACGTGAGACCCTCGGCCTCGGCCTCGTAGGTGAGGCCGACCCGGTGGCGGAGGGCGTCGTGAAAGATTTCTTGGACGAGGGCGGGGGAGAGGTAGTCGCCACCGCGGAGCCAGGCGAGGGCGCGACCGGCCTGGAAGAGAGCGAGCGAGGCCCGGGGCGAAGCGCCGAAATTGAGCAGGCGCTTGGCGGCGCCGCCCTCGGCCTGGGCGGCGAGATCCCGCGAGCCACGGACGAGCGCCAGGATGTAGGCCTGCACGGCAGGCGCGACATGGATGGCATCAACCTGGACGCGGAGCTCGAGCAATTCTTCGCCGCTGGAGACAGCGGAGACCTCAGGCTGCTGGGTGACCTGGCCCCACATTTCCATCATGGCCGATTCCTCGATGGCGGACGGGTAGTCGACGAGCAGCTTGAAAAGGAAACGGTCGGTCTGCGCCTCGGGCAGCGGGTAGGTGCCCTCCTGCTCGACCGGATTCTGCGTCGCCATGACGAAGAAAGGGCGTGGGAGTTTATGCGAGTGGCCGCCGATGGTGACCTGGCGTTCCTGCATGGCCTCGAGGAGGGCGGACTGCACCTTGGCGGGGGCGCGGTTGATTTCGTCGGCGAGGACGAGGTTGGCGAAGATCGGGCCCTTGTGCGTGGTGAACCCACCGTCCTTGGGCGAGAAGATCATGGTGCCGACGACGTCGCTGGGCAGCAGGTCGGGGGTGAACTGGATGCGCTCGAACTGGACGCCAAGGGCGGAGCCGAGAGACTTGATGAGGAGCGTCTTGGCGAGGCCCGGCATGCCCTCGAGGAGGACGTGCCCGTTGGCCAGCAGGGCGACCAGCATGCGTTCAATGACGGCGTCCTGGCCGATGACAGCCTTGCCGATTTCTGTGCGGAGTTTCTGGGACCAGGTGGGACCGTTGATCATAGGGAAAAGTAGGAGCGCGAAGTTAGGCGGGGCAAGGGCCGTGGGGCAAGCCGCATGCGGGATGCGGCGGAACACAGCTGGAGGAGGTTGGTTTGACTGTGGGGGCGGGGTTTGGTTTCACTCTGGCGGACAAAAACATGGCTGATTTTCCGGACCTCGTGGAAGCGCCGCTGCGGGCGCGATTTGTCTCCCTCGGCGTGCGCCCGGGGGAGGTGGAGGAACATTTTATCCGCGGGGCGGGGGCGGGCGGCCAGAAAATCAACAAGACCTCGTCCACCGTCTGGCTGCGGCACAAACCGACCGGGGTGGAGGTGCGTTGCCAGCGCGAACGCAGCCAGACCGTCAACCGTCTGCTGGCCTGGACCGAACTGGCGGAGAAACTGGCCTGGCGCCGTCAGGAGTCGGCCAATCAAGCGCAGGCGGCACGGGAACTCATCCGGCGGCAGAAGCGCCAGAAATCCCGCGGCCAGAAGGTGCGAATGATCGAGACCAAGAAACACCGCGCCAAACACAAGTCGGCGCGCGGGCGCGTCAGCGGCGAGGAGTGAGATTCTGCTTTGCCGTTCAGCACATTTGGCCAATAGTGATGGTATGAATCCAGCCGAACGCACCAAGACCCTTGAGGAGGCTAGTCGGGCTGGCATAGACCTCGGCTTGCTGGATTCCAACCTGGCGTTGTCCGTCAAGGAACGCTGGGAACAACACGACTCGGCCTTGGATCTGGTTTTGAAACTACAGGCAGCGAGAAAGGAGTTTGATGCAAAGCTTCAGTCAGCTGCTGGCTAGGCTGGCCGATGCCGAATTGGAGTTCGTCATCGTGGGCGGCTATGCGGCCGTTTCTCACGGGTCGGCCTATGTGACCAAGGACGTGGACATCTGCATCGTGTTCTCGGCGGAAAACGTGGCCCGGCTGCGGCAGGCACTGGGCGGGTTGAATCCCGTTCATCGCATGACGCCCCAGCGGCTTTCGTTTCTGCAGTATCCTCCCGCCAATCAACCTTTGCAGAATCTGTATTTGCAAACCGACATCGGGATGGTGGACATCCTGTCGTCGGTGCTGGGCGTGGGGGATTTCAAACGGTTGCGGGAGAAGGCGGAGGCGTTGGAAGTCGATGGTCGCTTCTATCAGGTGATTTCCCTTGAGGATCTGATCCAAGCCAAGGAAGCGATGGGGCGGGAGAAAGACCTGCTGACGGCGAAGGAATTGCGGGCCATCGCCGCCAAGCGAAAGTCTGGTTGAGCAGCGCACCGGGCCGGTGCGCCTACCTCAGCTCCGGGTGAAGGCGACGAAGGTGGTCACGACGCCGACGACGAGGATGATGTTGGCCAGCAAGCCGAGGTTGCGCTCGAACCAGCCGGGCGGGCGCGCCAATTCCTCGCTGAGGTGGGCATCGCTGGATTTCTGGGCATCGATCCGGTGTTCTTTGCGCCGGGCGAGATCGCGCCGGGCCTGAGCGGCGAAGCCACGCAGGATGACCCCCGCCATCACGAGCGTGACGCCGATGGCCAGCAGCGTTTCGTAATCGGGGAGCTGTTGGAGCAGATTCATCCGGTCCAAGGCAAAACGGTTTCACCACGGATGACACGGATAAACACGGATGAATCTCAAGAATGACAGAGCAAGGGATGATTTTGTGGGAGCGGGTTTACCCCGCGACATGTCGGGGCATGAAGCCCCTCCCACGATTACAGCAGCTCAACCTGGTCCCCCACGCGCACGGTGCCGCGCTTGGTTTCGTGGATGACATTGATGCCGAAGATGACTTCCGACCGGCTGGCGGGATCGCGGCGGAACGTGGCGAGGGTCTTCAGCGGCTCCTTGCCGCGTGCGCCCGTGAACTGGTCGGTGGTCGTGATGATGCAACGCTGGGAAGTGCCGGCATTGCGGAAAACCACGTCGCCGATCCTGAACCGGCTCCAGCCGTCCTCGGCAAAGGCCTCGCAACCGTTCACGACGATGTTCGGCCGGAAGCGATTGATCGGCACCGGCTCGCCGTGGTTTTCCTGGATGCGGGCGTTGAGGTGGACGACGGATGCTTCGCTGACGATCAGGAACGGGGCGCCGTCGGCGAAGGTGAAGAGGTCGCCGGGTCGGGCGGCGGACTTGAGGACCGGCCGGGAGAATTTTTCGCCGATGCGGACCAGTCGGCATTTGAGCTGGAGGAAGTTGCTCAGCCAGGCGGCCGCCGCCGGGCCGCAGTCCTCGGCCTGCATGCCCTCGCTTTTCCAGACGGCCACCGGGTGGAGCCGCGCGGTCGGGTCGGAGGCCGTCTGGACCCTGATGCTGCCGGCGCCGGCGGCCGAGAGGGTGAGGATGCCGTTCGCGAGGGTGGTGCTGACCAGCGCCATGCGGGCGATTTGCCGTTGGGTCTGGAATTTGCCGGCTTCGTCGATCACCAGGAAGCGGCGGTCGCCCGCGAAGCCGAGTTCGTCGATTTCCACCGCGGGCACGGCGAAGCCGCGGAGGGATTTGACCGGGTAGAGGTGGAGGGCTGAGACGTGCATGGGGGGCAGAAAGGCGGAAGAGCTGAAAAACTGAAAGGCTGAAAAAGTTAGCAGTTCGCTACAGGAAACAGCATAGGGGCGCTTTGGCTTTGCGTGTCGAGCCGCTCATCAAATGCGTTCAGCCTTTCAGCCATTCTCTCCTTCAGTCTTTGGCAATCCGCTGGTAATTGGCGAGGTAGAGCTGCTCTCCGCCGCGCGTGTCGAACTTTTTCGGTCGTGTGCCGCCGAGGCCGTAGCAGATGGAGAGGGTGCCGCCGGCGAACTTGTAGATGCCCGGGATGCTCTTGCCGGCGTTGGGGCCGATCATGCCGGCGAGCGTCAGCTGGCCCTCGGCGTCGATGGTGTAGGTGCCTTGGTCGGCAGTGACGCCGCCGAAACGCACGGCGTATTCGCCGCCGGCCAACTCGAGCTCCATCCTGTCGAGCATCATCTTCGGCGCCTCCTCGCCATCGAGTTCGGCGTAGACCGGCTGCCAGCAGCCTTCGTGTTCGCGGCTCATGCCATCACGCCCGCTTGATGACGTCGCGCGGGGTGGTTTCGACGGTGGTGGGGTCGGCTAGTTCCTTCACACCCTTGGCGCCGAGCTCGGAGAATTTGCGGGCTCCCGGTAGCAGCGTCTGCTCGAAGGAGCCGACGGCGGAATTGTAGGCCTTGCTGGCGGTCTCGAGGCCGCGGCCGACCTTGTCGAGGTTGTCGGCGAAGCCGGCGATGCGATCGTAGAGTGCGCGGCCGAGGTCGGCGATGACCTGCGCGTTGCGCGACACGTCCTCCTGGCGCCAGCCGTAGGCGGTGGCCTTGAGCAGCGCGATGAGCGTGGCGGGCGTGGCGAGCAGGACTTTCTTGGCGATAGCGCGGTCGATGAGCGTTGGGTCGGACTGCAGCGCGCCGGAAAGAAACTGGTCGCCCGGGAGAAAGAGGACGACGAACTCCGGCGAGGGTTGGAATTGCGCCCAGTAATCCTTGGCGCCGAGGGCGTCGATGTGGGAGCGGACCTTGGCGGCGTGCTCGGCGAGCTTGGTGGAGCGGACGTTGTCGTCGGAGGCGTTGACGGCCTCGCGGTAGGCGTCGTTCGGGGCCTTGGCATCGATGACGATCTGCTGACCGCCGGGGAGGCGGACGACGAGGTCGGGGCGGAAGCCGCCGGCGGACTGCTGCTCGGTGAAGTCGCAGTAGCTCGACATGCCGGACATTTCCACGACGCGGCGGAGCTGGAGTTCGCCCCAGGTGCCGGCGGTGGTGGTCGAGCGGAGGGCGGTGGTGAGCTTGGCGGCCTCGGCCTGGAGGGAGACCTGGGCGGTGCCGAGTGATTTCAGCTGTTCTGAAAGCTGGCCATAGGCGCCGGCGCGGGCTTTTTCGATCTCGCCGATCTTGGCGTCGACCTTCTCGAGGGATTCCTTGAGGGGCTTGACCAGGGAGTCGATGGCCTGCTGGCGCTTGCCGAGTTCGTCGGCGGACTGCTGGTGGAGTTTGCCGAAGGACTCGCGGGCGAGCTCGAGGAAGGACTGGTTGTTGGAGCGGAGGGCGTCGGCAGAGAGGGCCTTGAAGGACTCGAGCAGTTTGGCCTGGGCTTCCTTGAGGGCGCCGCGCTCGGTCTCGAGTTCGGTGGCGCGAGCGCGGAGGGTGGTCAACTCGGCTTCGAGCTTGGCCACCTGCTCAGTGGCGAGTCGGGCGCGTTCGACCGAGGCGGCAAAGCGGGCTTGGGCGATGAACCAGCCGAGGGCGGCGCCGATAACCAAACCGACGCTGATGAACACGATCTCCATGGCCACCAGCTAGGCTGCGATTGAAGCCTTCCGCAAGCCCGCTCAGGCGCTGGAGCGCAGCTCACCGAAGGAGATCTGGATGTCGGTGCCCTTCATTCCCGGGCCGGCCTGGAGGACGCCGCCGTGGAGGCGGAGAATTTCGCGGGCGAGGAAGACGGAGAGGCGGCCTTCGTTGGGGGTCGTGCTCAGGGAGGGCAGGGGCAGGGTGCCGTCGAGTTCGAGTCGCTTGCCCTCAATGGTGACGATGGCGGTGCGGAGGGCGTCCGTGCCCGCCGTGCGCAGGGTGAGCAGGAGACCGGTGCTGCCCTCGTCGGGCCGGTTGGCGGCCAGGGCGTCAATGATGGCCCCAAAGGCAAAGCGCACGAGGTTGGGATCCACTTTGAAGATGAGGGATTCCTCGGTGAAACGCGTGGTGATACCCCGGGCAGTGGCCACTTCGCTCAGCAACGCCTGCAGATCCACCGTCTCGGCGACCGGTTGGGCGATTTCCCCAATCAACATGGCGTGCGCGGCGAGACCCTCAAGTTTCTGGATCTCGGTGGCCAGGGCGACCTCCGAGGCCAGCGCGGCTGCCCCGGTAGCGGGGACTGGCGAGGGGCTCTGGCGGGTCAACATCTGGGCGAAGGTGACGAGGGAGACGAGCGGGTTGGACAGTTCGTGGCTGAGGGTGAGACCGAGGGTCCGGAACAGGATGCGGCGTTGCCGCTCGGCCTCGGCGCGGATGCGCTCGATCTCGGGGGCGGCTTCCTCCCAGCGCACCCAGACCCCGTCGATCTCGGGCACGGGACTGGCGGTCACGCGGTAACGGTGGGGCGGGCGGGCGTGCTGCTCGATGGTCCGCTGTTCGTGCAGAGCCTCGTTGGCCACGGCGCGGACCTCGACCGGCAGCTCGGTGGCGGCCAGCTCGAGGCGGGTCAGCACGCGGGAGCCGGGCAGATATTTGGCCAGGAGTGTGGCAGTGGTTTCGATCCGGGTGAGATCCTCGAGCTGGGCGGAGCGCTCCAGGCAGCGCTCGAGGAGGCGGCCGTGGAGCACGGCGCGGAATTTGTCGGTCTCGCGATAGGCGGCGCCGTCGGCGCGCGGGCCGAGCGCCATCCACCCGAGGAGCTGGCCGGAGGCATGGAGGGGGATCAGGAGCCGGGCGCCCCAGCTGTGCAATTGCTGGCGGATGGGCGCGTCGAGCGCGGGGTCGTCGGGGCCGGACCATTGCGAGGTGTCGAGGGCGGCGGGGTGATCCTCCAGCCAGAGCGAGAGCGGGTGGCCGGCCTCGCAACGGTGCACCTCGTCATCGGAGACAAAGGCATCGAACTGGCGGAAGAAAAAGAGCACCTTGCCGGATTTCAGGATGTAGCGGCCGGCGCGGCGAAACTCGTCGAGCAGACGGTTGCGATCGCCGAGGTGGGAGAGGGCGCTCTCCAGGAAATCCCACGATTCGACGGGCTCCGGGGCCGGGGCGGGCGCGGACTCCCGCTGGAAAGGGGTCTCCGTGCGGCGCGTGCGCTCGAGCGTGGTCTGCAGCTGGGAATTCTTGTCCGCGATCTCCTCGAGCAGGCCGACCGTCTCGGCGAGGCGCGTGCGGCTGTCGTCGTAACTGAGGAAGAGACGGGCCGCGCGGTTCTGGCGGGCTTGCTCGAACGGCACGCTGTGGGGCTGGCCGACGAGGATGACCAGAGTGCCGGTGCCGCAGGAGAACTTGGTGCGGGGATCGTTGATGTCGGTGACCCAGACGCGCGCGCCGGGGCGCAGAAGATCGCGGGCCAGGTCGGTGGGCCGGGCGAAGGTGGCGGGTTCGCGCGGATGGAGCTGGCTCTTCCATGCGGCTTCGAGCCCGGAGTCAGCGGTGGTCAGGATGAGGGTGGCGGGCATGGAAAGGTGATGCGGAAAGTAGCGCCCCCGCGCCCGATGTCAGGCACAATGATGGTGGCCTTGTGTTCGTGCAAAATATCGGCGCATACGGCCAGCCCGAGGCCCATGCCCTTGGTCTTGGTGGAGGCAAATGGGTGAAACAACCTACCCCGCTGATCCGGGGGAATGCCGGGGCCGTTATCACTGACCTCGAGTATGACACTGCCGTTGGGTGAGCTGCGGGTGCGCAACTCGACGCGGCGGTCGGTCTCCTGGGGCTCGAGCGCCTGAATGGCATTGATCAGAAGATTGATGAGCACCTGGCGCATGGCGCTGGCGTCGGCCCAGATGGTGTCCGCGGTGGCATCATAGGCGGTGACCAGGGCGATGCGGGCTTCGGTGGCGCGGGTGAGCATGAGGTCGACGGTCTCGCGGGCGACGGCATGCAGGGAGATGCGCTCCATCTGGTGCCGCCGGGGATTCGAGAGGTCGAGCAACTGCTGGGTGAGGTTGTCGATGCGGTCCACCTCGGCGGGGATGAGGACCTTGAACCGGCGGCGGAACTCCGGGTCCTCGAACCGCGTGGGCAGGAGATGGGCGAAGGTCTTGATCGAGACCAGCGGGTTGCGGATTTCGTGGGCGAGGCTCGCGCCCAGCAATCCGATGGTGGCGAGCTGCTCGGACTGGCGGGCCTGCAAGGTGAGGCGGGAGCGGGCCAGGATGTTGTCCATGAATTCGGCGATCTCCTGGACCTGCTGCACCTCGGGATAGGTGAAAGGGCGCTGGTTCACTTTCGTGCCCAGGACAAGCAGCGACGAAGGCGCCGTGCTGCCGCGGGGGGCGGTGACCACCACGCCGAGATCGAATTCCGTGAGAAAATGGCGGAGGTCAACGAGGCCGGGCTCGGCGCGCTGGCGTTGGAGACTTTCCGGCGTGCTCCAGCCCGACCGGCAGAGGGCGGCATGGGCTGGCCGGTCCTTGGCGAATTCGATGTCGCCGGAGGCATACATCTCGCCGCTGTCGAACAGCAGCCGGGCGTAGCCGGCCTGCCCCCAGGTGCACAACAGGCCTTCGAAGACGGTCACCAGTTTGTCGGGGCTGGGCTCGCTGCGGGCGGCCTCGATCAAAGTGCGGCGCAGTTCGGCGATATGCTGCTCGGGGGTGAGCCGGAACCACTCGCGGGTCTTGCGCTCCAGCAAGAAGGCGAAGGCGCTGCTTACGGCGATACTCACCACGAGGCTGGCGGTCGGCAGCATAAAGTCACGGATGAGGTAGTCGATCCCCAGAATACCCAGGCCCAAGGCCACGATGAGGGTGAGCCGCTGCACCACGGATAATAATACCTGTCGGGCGTCGAACACCCGGTGAACCGTAACCGCCCAGGCCGTGAGGCCAAAGAAGACCAGAATGATCAGCGGAGTAAGTCGGGAGAGAAAGCGCAGGTCGAGATAGTTGCCGGCGGCTGTGACGACAATGGCCAGCAAGCCGGCGATGCCGGCATTGAGGATCAAAAACTGCATTTCCAGACGACGAATGCCAGTTTGCATCCGCCACTGCCGAAATGTTTGGACTATGAGAAACAAATAAAGTGCAAAGCTTACTGCGCTGTAGATGTGATATGAGATGCCGCGGGGGCGATTCTCTAGATCATTTCCCTGTAGGATAAAAGAATCTGTGAAGCAAAGGCCGGCCAGGGCGCAACCTATGCCAAACCAGACCAACGCTTGGCCTTTAATCCGGGGCCCGCTAATTTCAGCGGTCAGAATCGACTCCTTCATGCTCCAAATCAGAAGGGGGAAGAATGCGCCCGCAGCGGAGGCAGCTCTGATCCAAGGAATCGGATTGTCCGCTTCTCCAGCTGGGAGTCTCACTCCTGCGCGCATGGCCATGAAAACACAATAGAGCCAGCTCGCATTGATCAGGGAAAAGGCGAAGAAAGCCTTGTTAGTCAACCGATGGGGGTTGGACCAGAAGACTGTCGCTCCAATCCCGAGCGTCAGGATAGCGGCAGCGAAAATCAGTTCGGACATGCTTTTTCGAGGACGAGCGCGGTGTTGCTGCCGGAGAGGCCGTGGGAATTGACTAGCGCGACGGTTGGATCAATGCGGCGCGGTTGCGCGGACAGATTCAGCGGGCAGTTGGGGTCAGGGGTTTCCCAGTTGATCGTGGGTGGGAGCATCCCGTGCCGCAGACTGAGAACGACGCTGGCAACTTGAATGGCCCCTGATGCCGCCAGGGCGGTCCCAATGGAACCCTTCAAGGAGGCAACGGGTATGCCAGCGAGCACGTCTCCAAAAACTCTTTTGAGGGCGGACGCTTCATTGGCATCGATTACCTTATGGCCCGGCCCCCAGGCATTGATGTAATCAACCTCCGATATCCGGCGGCAGGCATTCGCGAGGGCTATCTGGATCGCTTCGCCAATGCCGGAGCAGGTCACGCTATCCGTATCATTGGCGAAACCGTAACCGGTGATCCACGCGAGGGCGGGCCGGGGGCTGTTCTCAGGCTCAAGGATGAACATGGCGGCACCTTCGCCAATCACGCCAGTGGACCGCCAGAGATCGAATGGTCGGCAAGCCATTTCCGGCAATTCGTTGTTGGCTGGGCTTAACTCCGCGGCCGTGAATTCTATCATGGGGTGATAGGTCAGTGGACACTCCGAGCCACCGGCCACGGCTAAATCGGCTTGTCCGCTGGCGACAAGTTCAACCGCTTGGCCGATGGCATCCAGGCCCGAGCAGCAGGAACTTTGCATCGAGAACATGCGCACGGACGGGCCGATATGATTGGCGATCACACCCGGCACATTTACCAGGGAAGTCTCGTGAAGATTCCGGGCCATCGCAAAGCGAGGACCTTTTGCCGCCACCGTATTTATTTCCCGACTGATCCGGTCAAAATCCATCAGGGATGTGCCAGTCACAACCACCGGATTAGATTTGCAGGCCTGCTCAGGAGTGAGATTGGCATCGCGCAAAGCCAGAATGGCCGCAGCCAAGGCAAATTGCGTGTGCCGCGAATGTCGCCGCGGGTTCACTTCAGGCGCATACTCCTTCAGGTCGAAATCCAGGACCTCGGCGCCGACGAACGGGCCGGCCGCGGGATCGAAACGCGTGATAGCGCGCACGCGGCTGACGGGCTCATTGATGCCGCGAAAGAAGGCCTCGCGGCCGGTGCCGGCCGGGGTGACCGGGCCAATACCGGTGATCTTAATGCGGCGACGCATGGGCAGGATGGTGGAGGCCGGTCACTTGGGTTCGGTTTGAAGCGGCGGAAGGGGAATGGCGCAATGGTAAGTCAAGGGCGGCACGGAGAGATTTAGTCGACCGCCAGAATCTCACCTAGTTGGCTGACAAAGCGGGTGACGGCAAGCTTCGGCATCGCAAAAGAGATTTGCGCCCCGGTGCCACCGCACGCAGAAATGCAGCCAGCATGACTCCGCAAGAATTTGAATCTCGCATCGTTGACTGGGCCCGCCGGCAGCCCGGCATAGAGGCACTCATACAGTTTGGATCGCGGGTTCAGTCAGGGTCACAGGTCGACGCTTGGTCTGATTGGGATTATCATCTTATCGTGCGAAATTTGGCGCGTTACCAAAACAGTTCTTGGCCTACTGAAATAGCGCCGTGTTGGTGTTCTCATTACGAAAAGATTGAAGATGGAGTAACCAAGATCGGCGTTATTTTTGAAGATGGATTGGAAGCAGATTTTGTCCTGCTTACATCTTGGAAAATTAAGCTGGTCTATTGGGCAATAGCCCATCCCGGGCTTCGCCACCTATATCCCCAGGCTTTGCTTAGTGGGATATATAACACGCAAAGGGTGCTTCGCCCTGGCTACAAAGTGGTTTGCGGCGATCCGACTTGGGAGAAAAGGCTGGCAGCATTGAAAATGCCTTGGCCGGAACGAACGATCTCCGCCGGAGATTTCGAACGCATAACCTCTACCTTCTGGCGTCACGCGGTATGGTTGCTCAAGAAAATAGCCCGTGGTGAGCTGCGTGCGGCCGCGCGCTGGTATACTTTGGAAATGTTCGACCATGTATATGTCCTGCTGGCGGAGGAGGCCCGGTTGGCTGGGCGTCGGACAAGGACAGAAGCGCGTTCGGCTGAACTGTGGTTGGATGTAAACAGGCTGCGACAAACGGAGATAACGACCGCCCCGGATCAGCAGATCATGATTCGTGCTTTAATAGCAGCTATCGACTTGTTCAAGGCAGTCAGCCGCAGCGTCGCGTCGCGTCGCGGGTTTGCGTTGCCGGATTACTCCGCGGTGGAGGCGTGGCTGCGGAGCGAGCTGGAGAAGCTGGTGCGCTCGGACTAGGGGGTGGAGCGGGTTGACCACAACACGCTGGGATTGTGTGCCCGCAAACCAGCGCACTGAGGTCAGTGCGCTCCACCTCGGCGAGCACCCTCAGCTGGCCGCGAGCGGGAATTCGAGGGTGAAGACCGTGCCGCCGCCCGGGTTGACCGCGACTTTCATCTCGGCGTGGTGCGCCGCGGCGATGTGACGGCAAATGGTCAGGCCCAGGCCCGTGCCATGGGGTTTGGTGGATTCGATCGGCTTCTTCAGGATCATCGCCATGGCCTCCGGAGGCAGGCCGCTGCCGTTGTCCGCGACCGACAGAATGGCCCGGCCCGCCGCCGCGCGGATGGTG
>JANNDM010000005.1:0-1690 GCA_031387725.1 Verrucomicrobiota bacterium
TCTTCTGCGTCGTGTCGGCCTCCGTCGGAATGCTGCGCAGGGTGGACGCCTTCCACACGAGCACGGCCGCGGGATGCGCGAGTGAGCCATAGGTGTGCAAACTGAGAGTGCCAGCGGCGGCCAGCAGGATCGCGAGCAGGATGGTGATCAGGGCCGTCGGCCGGGCCCAGCCGCCGATGCGATCATAACCTTTCAGGAGGAGCACGACGAGCGCGGTGGCGATCAGCAGGGCGGCGACCACCAGGGCCAGCTGCCATTCGCCGGGGGTCGCCCAACGGGCCAGGGCGTAGCGGCCCTCGCCCCGGGAGAATTCCACGAGTTCGGGCGGGGCCAGGCCCGAGCGCTGCAGGCCGAGCGCGAGATCCCAGCGGGTCGCGTCGGCGCGGGCGTTGAGCAGAAACCCGCTGGTCCAGTGCGCGGTGCCCTCGGCCCAGCGGTCCTGCTGGGCGAGCGCGAGCCCGAGGTTGTGGCGCACGGTCCAATCGGCAGGCGCGGTGGCGAGTGTTTTTCGCCAGTCGAGTTCGGCGGCGGCGAAATCGCCGCGGGTGTAAGCCTCGGCGGCTGATTCCGCGCCAAAGGCTGAAGGCTGAAAGGCTGAAAAGCTGAAAAGAACTACCAACCAGCCTGCGAACCGGATGGTTTGGTTCAGCCCTTCCGTATTCAGTTCTTCCGTCCTTCCGAAAAACGGGAACAGGTTGCGACCAACGAAGAGCGAGAACGGCGGCCAACCGGGCACGCGCACCGCTTGCAGTGCACCTTCGGCGCGGTTCATCCAGTCGGTGGGCAGCGCGTTTTCGCGGCTGTGGAGGGCGCGGTCAGCCTCGGACCAGAGCCGGGCCCAGACGGCGGCGGCATCCTTGGTATAACGTCCGACACAGGCGTGGACCAGTGGTGAGCCCGGCGCGGCGTGGGGAACTTCCCAAAGTTTGGCCGTCTCGGACTGCCAAGTGCGAAGCAGCGAGGACCCGCCTTCGCCAGGCTTCGGCGCGGCAAGGCGTATCTCGGCGAGGGCGGCGGCCAGCCGGATCCGGGCTTCGCGGCGCAGGCGCTGCGGGTCGCGTTCGCGGGAGCGGAGGGCGGCGAGCACCAGCCAGACGGCCAGAACACAGAGGACAGAAGACAGAAGACAGAGGAGAGCCAGAGACCGGACAGGCAGGGGCACGATGCCGCGGGCGGATTCCCGGATCGGGTCGCGCGGCAGGTTTTCAGGCAGAACAGGCGCGACGGCGGTGGGCAACACCGCGGCCGCCGGTGAGCTCGCCGGGTTGCCGATGGAGAATTGCACCGGTGCGCCGGAACCCGCCGGGGCCAGCACCGGGGCCGAGGTGCCGGTGATGGTCACCGTGACGGGTTCGCTAGCGACCGTCTTGTAAGTGCCGGCCTTGGGGTCGAAGTAGGTAAAGCGAACCGGCGCGAGCCGGTAGGTGCCGGGTCGGGTCGGGACCAGCACGACATCCTCGGTGAGCGAGCCCTCGAAGAGTGCGTTGTCCTTCATCGTGCGCTTGGACTTCGGCTGCACGATCTGGAAATCGTTGGACACCTCGCGCTCGGGCAGGCCGGCGAGGTCAGGCCAGTTGCCGGTGCCGGCCAGCTCGATCGTCCACGTGACAGGCTCGCCGACCGCGGCGGTGACGGGCACGACCTTGGAGGTGAAAGTGAACTCGCCGACCGCGCCACTGAAGGCCGGCGG
>JANNDM010000009.1:0-6259 GCA_031387725.1 Verrucomicrobiota bacterium
TCGCCGGCCGTTCCGGCTCGATGGTTGCGCCGTGCCGGATCCCGAGCATTTGTCCGGCCGCCGGCTGGAAGTCGGCTACTGGATTGTCCACGGACCCGAGAGCAAGATCAGCGACAACATCCATGTCGTGGGCGGCTATCACTTGGAAGTGCGTGAGCTGGTTCTCGCGAGCCTTGCCACCGGCTCGCTGCTGACCAGCGCCGAGGAACGCGCGCAAGGCGCCCTGGTGATCGACCTTGGCAATGGTGTCACTGACTACGTGCTCTAGCGCGATGGCCACGGGCTCGTCACCGGCACTTTGCCGGTGGCCGGCGACCATCTGACCAACGATCTCAGCATCGGCCTGCGCGTCACGCCCGCCCAGGCGGAGGTGCTCAAGCTGCGCCATGGTCGCGCCACCCCCTTGACCCGGGACAAGACCGAAAAAGTCTGGCTCAACGGTGACGCCTCGTTTGGCGACCGCCAGCTCCCCAAGATGGCGCTCGAGGCCATCGCGTCCGCCCGCGTCCTCGAGTTGTTCGAAGTGGTGCGGCAAAAACTCGGGACCGCGTTTGTGGCGGAGCATTGCGGCGCGGGTGTCATCCTCGCCGGGGGCACGGCCAAGCTGCCGGGCATCGAGGAAGCCGCCGCGCGGGTCTTCGGCCTGCCGGCCCGGGCCGGCGAACCGCCGGGCTGGGTGAAGGATGAGCTCAAGGACCCGATGTTCAGCACCGTGCTGGGAGTTTTCCAATTTGGCCTGCGCACCGCCCACGAGCATGCGGTGCCGCCGCGCCGCAAGACCGGCCTGCTCAGCAATCTCACGAAGATCTTCGCCGCCTCCTGACCATGAGCCTCCCGCCGCACGAACTCCCCCTCGAGGCCCTGACCGACCGCAACGTCGGCATCAAGCTCATCGGGATCGGCGGCGGCGGCTCCAACGCCATCGACCGGCTCAAGATGGAGAACCTCGACCGTCTCCAACTCGCGGTCATCAACACCGACTTCAAGGCCCTCAGCACCTCCCCGGTGCAGGACAAGATCCTGATCGGCAGCTCGCTCACCCGCGGCCTCAGCGCCGGGGGCGATCCCGAGCTCGGCCGCAAGGCCGCCGAGACCGACGCCGACAAGATCGCCGAGATCGTCAAGGGCACCGACCTGGTGTTCCTCGTTGCCGGACTCGGCGGGGGCACGGGCTCCGGGGCCACGCCGATCGTCGCGGAAATTGCGGCCGAGGCGGGCGCGGTGGTCATCGCTTTTGTCACGCTGCCGTTCAGCTTTGAGGGCGGCCGCCGCCGCAAGCAGGCCGAAGAGGCCCTCGCCGAGTTGCGGCGCGTGTGTGATGCCGTCATCCCGCTCGCCAACGATGTGCTCCTGCAGGAGGGCACGGAACAGACCAGCGTGCTCGACTCCTTTGCCCGCGCCGACGAATGGATCGGTCGCGGCGTGAAGTCCATCTGGGCCATGCTCTCGCGCACCGGTCTGATCAACGTGGACTTCACCGCGCTGCGACAGGTCTTCCAGCACCGCGGCGGCAAGACCCTCTTCGGCCTCGGGGTCGGCACCGGGGAGAATCCCGCCTCGGCCGCGCTCGCCGATCTCAAGCAGTGCCCGCTGCTCCACACCCCGGAATTCGCCCGCAAGGCCGACCGGCTGCTGGTCAACATCACCGGCGGGGCCGATCTCAGCCTGACCAAGGTCAACGAGCTGATGACAGCCATCACCGACGAGTTTGGCCGCGAGGCGCACGTGGTCATGGGCGCGGCGATCGACGAGGCGCTGCCGGGTCGCGTCGAGATCTGCCTCATCGGCACGACGGACCTCGGCAGCCGCAACTTTACCCGCCGGGCGGTCCCCGTGCCGGCCCGGAAATCCTCCGAGCGCACGGCCGGCCCGACGGCGACTTCGGTGTCCTCGGACAGCAGCCAGAACGTCAAGACCACGGTCAGCCCCTCCGTGCCGCGTTCCCCGGCGGCGGCCACGCACACCGCCAAGCCCACCCAGGAGGAATTCGGATTTCAGGGCGCGCCGACGGAGAACCGCGGCACCTTCGAGAGATCGGACCGCAACCTTTTTGAAGGCCAGGATCTCGACGTGCCGACCTACCTCCGCAAGGGCATCAAGGTGACGGTCTGAGTATACTTTGACTTATCGCGCGCTTTGCGCGTGTTTCGGCCCATGTTTATCGACGAGACCTCCATCAAGGCGCGCGCGGGCGACGGCGGCCGCGGTTGCTCCAGCTTCCGGCGCGAGAAATACGAGCCGTGGGGCGGTCCCAATGGTGGCGACGGCGGCAAGGGTGGGGATGTGGTCCTGCGGGGCGACGACGACCAGAACAACCTCATCGACTTCAAGTTCAAGCCGCACTGGAACGGCGAACGCGGTGAGCACGGCCAGGGCGCGGATTGCAACGGCCGCGAGGGCCGGCCCGCCATCCTCCGCGTGCCGCTCGGCACCGTGGTCTACCGGCGCGATACCGGCGAGAAAGTGATCGAGATCCTCGAGGACCATCAGGAATTCGTGCTGCTCAAGGGGGGCAAGGGCGGTTTCGGCAACACCCGTTTCAAGTCGTCGGTCACCCGGGCCCCGCGCAAGACCGGCCCCGGCGAGCCGGGCGAGACCGGCGAATTCCGGCTGGAGCTGAAGAGCATCGCCGACATCGGCCTCGTCGGTTTCCCCAATGCCGGGAAGTCGTCGCTGACCAACCTCATCACCAACGCGCGCCCCAAGACAGCGCCCTATCCCTTCACCACGCTGCACCCGCAGATCGGCGTCATCGAATACAAGGAGGACTACGAGCGCCTCGTGCTCGCCGATGTGCCCGGGCTCATCCCCGGGGCGGCCGAGGGCAAGGGGCTCGGCCACCGTTTCCTCAAGCACATTGAGCGCTGCAAGCTGCTCCTGATCATCATCGACCTGGCCGGCACGGACAACCGCGACCCGCGCGACGACTACAAGCAGTTGTTGCAGGAGCTGGAACTCTACTCGGAGGCCCTGCTCGACAAACCGCGCCTGGTGGCGGCAAACAAGATGGATGAGCCGGCGGCCATCGAAAACCTGGAAAAATTCAAGAAGCGCTTCCCGAAGGTGGAGCTGGTCCCGCTTTCCTGCCTCTCCGAGGTGGGCATTCCGCGGCTCCGGAAGGAACTGTTGAAGCGGGTGCGCAAACTGCGGGCCAAGGAAAAGAAGTCGCCAAGCCGGTCCCGTTGAGTAAATTAACCCCCGCATGATGACGGAATATCGCCCCCTGCTGATGCGGGCCAACCGCTTGCTCGGTTCGGCGCTCATCGAGCATAACCTCGTGAAATTCGAGGACCTCGAGGCCGCCAATGAGCGCCTCCTCGAGGTGGCGGCCACGGGCCAGGTGCGGCAGAGCTCGGTGCTCAACATCCTGGTCAACGAAAAGAAAGTTCTGAGCGAGGAGGATGTGCTGCACCACGTGGTGGATGACCACGGCGTCGGCGTGGTTGACCTGCGCGGCTACGACGTGCCGGACGACGTGCGGAAGGATACCGACCTCGACGCCTGCTGGGCGACCTGGAGCGTGCCCTTTGATCGCGAGGAAGACTTTCATTTTATCGCCACCGCCTACTACCTGAGCCCCGCCGTGCGCTCCTTTTGGGAAAAGAAACTTGGCGGTCAGATCATCTGGCAGGCCACCACGATGGAGATCATCGCCGACTTCCTCGACCGGTTGCATGCGGAGCGCGGCGAGGGCAAGAAAAGCGGCGGCACCCGCGCCCCATTCCCGGTCGCCGGCTCCGGCGGCAGTTCATCCCCCGTCCCGGCCCCGGGCGGCTCGCGAACTCCGCTGGGCGGCAGTGTTTCACCTTTCCCCGTGCCCGGCGACAGCAAGTCCCCGACCGCCAACTAAGCCATGCCCCTCGGCCGCACCCAGACGCAGATCATCGACAAGCTCGAGGAGATGGGGAAACTCACCGCCGAGGCCAAGGGCGTGCTGCTGGCCCGGCCCGACGAGCCGACCGGCGACCAGCTCGATTCGATCCTCCAGACGGACCACCACATCACGATGTTCCAGCTGCTGCTGGCCAAGTGCCGGGCGCTGGGCCTCGCCCCGTTCAACGTCGCCCGCTACAAGGTCCACACCAACACCTTTGAGAAGATCGACCTCGAATTCTGCCAGAAGAACATGATTTTGCCGGTCGGGCAGGTGGGCGACTTCCTGCTCGTGGCCTTTGCCAATCCTTTCGACACGACGGTCGCCACCAAGATCCAGGACAAGACCGGCCAGCGCGTCGTCCGACTCCTTGGCCGGGAGGGCGACATCCGCGAGAAACTGAAGAAAGACCAGGTGCACGATGAGGTGAAATTCTCCGACGTCGTGGACCAGCTCGGCGCCCAGTTCGACGACGATGAATCCGAGATCAAGGACGAGGATCTGGAGAACGAGGACTCGGCCCCGATCATCCAGCTCGCCAACCGCATCATTGAAGACGCCTATTTTGCGGGCACCTCCGACATCCACGTCGAGCCGTGGGAAAAGGAGATCGTCGTCCGCTACCGCATCGACGGGCTCACCCAGGAAAAACTCCGCCTGCCGGCCAAGGTCGCGGGCGCGCTCGTTGCGCGCCTCAAGATCATGTGCAATCTCGACATCGCGGAACGCCGGCTGCCGCAGGACGGACGCATTGTCTTCAAACAGTATAACAAGAAGAACATCGACATCGACCTCCGCGTCTCCACCGCGCCGCTCAACCACGGCGAAGGCGTGGTCATGCGTATCCTCGACAAGCAGAAGTCCACGCTGCCGCTGCCCGCGCTTGGATTCACCGACGCCAACCTCGCCAAATACCGGGAGTGCATCCGCCAGCCCTACGGCATGATCCTGCACTGCGGCCCGACGGGTTCCGGCAAGTCCATGACGCTTTATTCGGCGCTCAACGAGGTGAACACCCCCGACGTCGTCATCCGCACCGCCGAGGACCCGATCGAATACACGCTTCCCGGCATCAACCAGATGCAGATGCACCGGCAGATCGGCCTGACCTTTGCCGCTGCGCTCCGCGCCTTTCTGCGCCAGGATCCCGACATCATCCTCGTCGGTGAAATTCGCGACAAGGAGACGGCCAATATCGCCGTCGAGGCCGCGCTCACCGGCCACATGCTCATTTCCACGCTCCACACCAACGACGCCCCCAGCACCGTCGCCCGCCTCACCGACATGGGCATCGAGCCGTTTATGATCTCGTCCTCGCTCGTTGCGGTCTGTGCCCAGCGCCTCATGCGCCGCGTGTGCAAGGTTTGCCGGGTCGCCTACGAACCCGAGGGCCGGGAGAAGGACATGCTCATGCGCGGCATCGAGTGGAGCGGCCAGATCTACAAGGCCAACCCCAAGGGCTGCTCCAAGTGCAACAGCACCGGCTACAAGGGCCGCGTGGGCATCCACGAGTTGCTCGTGAACAACGAGGAGATCATCGCCGCCATCAACCATGAGGCCGAGACCGCCGAGTTGAAACGCCTCGCCATGAAGAGCGGCATGAAGACGCTGCACCAGGACAGCCTCGTCAAGGTCAAGGAAGGGCTCTCCACGCTGGCCGAGGCGCTCAGCACCGTCCCGCAGGACATGGAGCTGCGCGAGGGTGCGATCAAGCCCTGAGCGTTCTTCTGAGACCTCCGCGGATGACACGGATAAGCGCGGATGACCGAATTGGCTTTTTGCCTTTATCTGCGTCCATCAGCGTTATTCGCGGGAAATGAATTACTGGCCTGAGTTCCTCACCATCGTCGTCGCGCATGCGCTGGCCGTGGCGAGTCCCGGGCCGGACTTCGCCCTCGTGCTGCGGCAAAGCCTCGCGCACGGCCGGCGCACCGCCGTGTGGAGCAGCCTTGGCATCGGCTGCGGGCTGTCGGTGCACATCACCTACTGTCTGCTCGGCCTGGGGCTTTTCCTGAAAAACTCCGCGGTGGCGCTGACCACCGTCAAATACCTCGGCGCGGCCTACCTGCTCTACGTCGGCGTGCAGGCCCTGCGGGCGCAGCCGCGCACGGGCGATCTTGAACTGGGGGCAGACCTGACCGGTCCGACCGACCGCGCCGCTTGGCTCAACGGTTTCCTGGTCAATGTCCTCAACCCGAAAGCCGCGCTCTTTTTCATCTCGCTCTTTCCCTTGGCGGTCAGCGTCACGACGCCGAAGCTCGTGCAAGTCGGCTATGGCCTGTGGATGACGGTCTCGACGATGGCCTGGTTCAGCTTCGTGTCGGTGGTGTTCACGCGGACGGAAGTGCGGCGCCGGTTCCTGCAACACGGCCACTGGATCGACCG
>JANNDM010000058.1:0-2549 GCA_031387725.1 Verrucomicrobiota bacterium
GCCAATTTCATCCGCACCAATGCCTCAAGTGTTACCAGTCGGAACTGGTCCGCGGGTTCCGACTCGGTCACGTCCGGGGCGGGAGCGGGACTATCGGCTCGGACTCTTTCTGAGGCAAAGACCACATGAACGGCATCGCGGGCGCTTGCGTTGGGACCATCAAGAAACAAGTCCAGGGCGCCGGGCTGGCCCAGGCTGGCCACTCGGCGGTAAACGAACCCCGCCTGTTCGAGAGCTCGAGTCGCCGCGTCAAGGTCCGTGCGACGAAGGAGGATGTCCACGTCCCGGGTGTTGCGAACGGCGGCTTCGTCCACGCGCGACACCCATGCCGCGACGGCATTGCCGCCGACAACCGCGTAAGGAACCTTCGCGTCCTCCAATGCCTTCGCCGCGCGCAGCAATCGTTCGCGAACCTTTTCCACGGCGCGAATCATACGCTGCCAGGAAACCGGAACAAGCGCCGCGTCAGGCTTCATGGACCTAGTTTATCACGATGGCTCAACGCTGGCCAGTGAGCAGATAAAGGACGAGAACTTCTGCCAGGGCTGTTCTAAAGTCACGGGCTGGGTCCGGCAGCCAGGCGGATGACGTGGTTGAGGCGGCGGCTCATCTTGTCACGGAAGGTCGGAAAGGTTCGATCCCTACTGCGCGGCTGCCCGCGTGCCCAGGCTCGATACTCCCCTTGCACCGCGCGGCGCAGAATCCCCAACACCGTGACCGAGACCGGATGCCGAACCCGGCATTGATCCTCCCCGGCGCTCACGTCCAGCGGGTAATGTGTGCCGTTCTCAATGCTCCAATACAGCCGCGCCAGTTCCAACAATCGTGACGCATCCGCCTGCTCCGCCGTCAGGCTGGTGATGATCCAGATCGTTTCGACTTCCTGTTTGCCTCCCTTGATCTCGCGAATGCGGTCAATGCGCGCAAGCTGGACAACATGCGGGAAGCCCATTTGTTCGGGCGTGACTTCCTTGACCTGGATGCCTCGCCACTCGATGCGCCCGTGCCCCGCGTTCACCGTCATCACTTGAGGGGGAAAAATCCTCCGGCAGGAGGTTTTGGGCCTGGTCGCGCAGCGTGGGCTGGTTGCCCTTGACGACCAGGACGAAGTCGCCCCCGCCCTCCTGCACGACCGCGCGCGCCGTCTCCACCTGCGTGTGGAGCGCATCCATCAAGGCGATGGCGCCGTCCAGGTCCAGCCGTTCCAGCAGCGTCTGGCCCGCAGGAATCTCGTTGCTTTTGTCGGCCACCGCTTCGACACCCAACACCCGTCCGCTGCGCGCGTTGATGGCTCCGACCAGTTGCGTGCCCCGGCTGCCCCGCACGGCCTTGCCATCCAGCACCACCACATCGCCATCGTCGCTGCCAAGGCGCGCCTTTTGCCACGCCCACACGGCTTGCTGAAACGCCAGCACCGGCACCGCCTTGAGCACCCGGTAAATGCAGTTCTCACTCGGAGCTTCGTAGCGGCGCTCCCGGTGGTTGAACCAGCACCCAAAGCTCGCCCGTTGCCTCGGTGACAAATCCTGGGCAAAGAGGGCCACACCGCGGTGGCCGCCCCGGCCTCCCGAGAGCAGATACGCGAAGACAATCGCCAGCACGGTGGCCTGTTTGTGCCGCAGGCCATGTACGTTGCGGCTTTCGGGCACCTGCCGATGGAGCACCTGCCGCAGATTGTCCACCTGATGCTCCGGCAACAGGCAGCGCGGTTCCACCTTCCGTTCGTGTCCGGCCAAGGGCGCGGGGAGCTGGCGCGCCCGTAAAGTCCGCGCCGCGTGTTTGGCCAGTTCGCGCACGAACAATTGTTTGGGCCGCTCATGCACCTCATAAAAATCCTGCGCCACGCGTTTGAAGCCGGCCGTGCAACCCACCGCCCGCCATCCGGTGGCTTTGTAGCAAGTGCCGCGGAAGAGTTGGGTGTCCACAAAACTCTCCACCGCCAGAATTGGATGTCCGTAGACCTCCTGCCAGTCGCGTGACAACCGTTGCAGACACTGCCCCATCACGTGACTGGCCAGATTGGGATGCGCGCCGGCTTGGGTGAGCAGACAGAAGCGGGCATTGTTGGCGATGAGAGAGAGTCGCGCCCGCCGCTGAGTGTCATTCCATCCAATCCAGGCGTCGCGCCCCTTCAAGTGATAGGCCGCCGCCGACCAACCCAGCAGCGCCACCCATTGACCTTGGGTCTCCGCCACGTGCCACATCTGTTCGCCCACCAGATTGGCATTCTCCAGATAATGCTTTTCGCAAACCCACTGCTGACATCTTCCCAGTTCGTGCGGCAGAACTCGCCGCACGACCACTTTGTTGAGAAATCCTGATTCAACCGGATCGGTGCTTTCAAATGTCTTCGCGCGCATCCACGCCACTAAAACAAAATGAAACGCGATTGTCCACCACAGGCTTTAACTCCCCTGCTCCCAGCCCTTTGGTGAGGAGGTACAAACCACCCTGGTTCGGGCCCTGCTTGCGCCAGGAGGCGCTGCGACGCGGCATGGCCACCGTCGGCAAGGTCGTGGTGCTCATTGACGGAGCCGCCGGACTCGAAA
>JANNDM010000191.1:0-5383 GCA_031387725.1 Verrucomicrobiota bacterium
ACGCTGCCCCGCCGGGAACGCCGCCGGGAGTTCAACCCGATGACGCCGGAGGAGCTCGCCCGTCAGGATCGCATCAAGGCCGATCGTGACCGGCTCGCCGCAAGCCTCAGCCTCGACCCCACGCTCATCGCCACGCGCTCGCAGCTCGTGCTGATTGCCCGAGATCCCACGAGTATCGACGCCGTGCTCCTGCCCTGGCAGGCCGCCCTGCTCAAGGCCGAGCCCGCCTGGAAAAGCTAATCCGCGCCCAGAATACTTGTCATTTAATAGATGACAAACCCCTCGTGTCTGAATCCGCCAACATCGCCCGCCACCTGCCTTTGATGGCTGCGCGCCAGCCGGAGCGGGCCGCCGTGAAAGTGCCGCGGGGACGAACGGCGGATGGGCGCATTGATTATCTCGTTCTCTCCTTCGCCGAATTCGACGCCGAGGTTGACGCCTGGGTGGCGAAACTTACCGACCGGGGCGTGCGACCAGGCGACCGCGTGCTGGTGATGGTGCGCCAGGGCCTGCCGCTCATCGCCGCCGCTTTCGCGCTTTTTAAACTCGGAGTCGTGCCCGTCATCATCGACCCCGGCATGGGGCGGAAAAACTTCCTCGCGTGCGTCGCCCGCTCGAAGCCCCGCGTGCTGCTGGGCATTCCGTTCGCGCAGGTGATGGGCCATGTCTTCCGCTCCGCTTTCAAGACCGTCGAGATTCGGGTGTGGATTTCCAGCTCCACCCTTGCGCGGGTTGGGTCCAGCCCATCGAAAATAGAAAACCCAAAATCCAAAATGATCGCGAGTGCCGCGAGCGATCTGGCCGCCATCCTCTTCACCTCCGGCTCCACCGGCGCACCCAAGGGCGTGTGCTATGAGCACGGCATGTTCGAGGCGCAGGTGCGGCTGGTGCGCGCCACCTACGGCATCGAACCGGGCGAAGTGGACCTGCCGATGCTGCCGATCTTCGCGCTCTTCAATCCCGCCCTCGGGATGGCGACCATCGTGCCGGAACTCGATCCCAGCCGGCCCGCCACGGTCGATCCGGAAAAAATCGTCCGCGCCATCCAGCAAGAGCAGGTCACCAACTCTTTCGGTTCGCCGACCCTCTGGCGGAAAATCACAAGGCATTGCCTCGCCAACAATATCACCCTGCCGTCCATCAAGCGCGTGCTCCTTGCCGGCGCGCCCGTGCCGCCTTCGCTCTTCGCCGATCTGCAGAAAATCCTGCCCAACGGCACGGCCCACAGCCCTTACGGCGCCACTGAGTCCCTGCCGATCGCCAGTATCAGTGCAAAGGAAGTTCTCAACGAAACTGCGACCGCCACGGCGACGGGAAAAGGCACCTGCGTGGGCCGTGCGGTCCGCGAAGTCGAAATCAAGATCATCGCTCTCACCGATGCGCCGATCGCCACTCTCGCCGACGCCCGCGAGCTGCCCACCGGCGAGACCGGAGAAATCATCGTGCGCGGCCCGGTGGTGACCCACCACTACGACCAGCTCCCCGAGGCCACCGCCGCCGCCAAAATCACCGACGGTCGGTCGGTCTGGCATCGGACGGGCGATCTCGGCTACCTCGACCCAACCGGCCGGCTTTGGTTCTGCGGCCGTCAGGCCGAGCGGGTGGAAACCAAGACCGGCCCGCTCTACACCGAACAGGTGGAGCCCATCTTCAACGCCCACCCCAATGTCGCGCGCTGCGCGCTCATCGGCACGGGCCACGACGGCCACCGGCCGGCGATTGTGGTGGAACCGGTTTCTCGGGAGGTCGTCGCCACCCCCTCCCTGCGGCGCAAACGCGTCCGCGAACTGCGGGCGCTCGGCGCCGCCCACGCCCATACTGACACCATTCGGCTCGCCTACCTGCACCCGCACTTGCCGGTGGATGTCCGCCACAACGCCAAGATTCACCGGCTGGCCTTGGCGCGCTGGGCGGTCGGCAAGCACGGTTACGAACTGGATACGCGCGTGATCCCGCCCAGCGCCCTGAAGCGATGAGTGCTCCGGTTTTTATCACGGGTGCCAGCGGATTCATTGGCGGCAAAATCGCCGAGCGCCTGCTCGGTGCGGGCCGGTGCGTGCGCGTCCTTGCCCGCCGTCCGCTACCGGAATTGGAAAAGCTCGGCGCGGAAGTGGTGCGGGGCGACCTGGACGACACCGCTGCGCTGGAGCGCGGCTGCACGGGCGCCGGCACGGTCTTTCACGTTGCGGGCCGCGTGGGTATCTGGGGTCCGGACGCGGATTTTTTCCGGGTAAACGTCGAGGGCACACGCCACGTGATCGCCGCGTGCCGTGTGGCCCGCGTGCCCCGGCTGGTTTACACGAGTTCGCCCAGCGTGGTCTATAATGGCGGAGATCTCGCCGGGGTCGACGAATCGGCCCCGCTCTGCACCGCGGCGCCCTGCGCCTATCCGACCAGCAAGGCTGCGGCTGAGCGACTCGTGCGCGAGGCGCACTCGCCCGAATTAGCGACAGTTTCCCTGCGCCCGCATCTCGTGTGGGGGCCAGGTGACAAAAATGTCGTGCCGCGCGTCCTCGCCTTGGCCCGCAAAGGCCGGCTCAAGATCATCGGCTCCGGCCGGAACAAAGTGGATGTCACGCACATCACCAACGTCGTCGACGCCCACCTCCTCGCCGAGCAGGCCCTCCAGACTTGTAACCTAATAGGTTACAAACGGCCTGGAGCGCCCTCGGCCGGAGGCAAAGCCTACTTCATCACCAACGGTGAACCCGTCGTTCTGTGGGATTGGATCAACGAATTGCTTCGCGGCACCGGCCTCCCGGAAATCACCAAGCATATTTCGCTCGGCAAGGCCTGCGCCGTTGGCGGCGTGCTGGAAGGCGTGTGGCGGGTACTGCCGCTCAAGGGCGAGCCACCGATGACGCGCTTCGTCGCCAAGGAAATGGCCACCGACCACTGGTTCGATATTTCCGCCGCCCGTCGCGACCTCGGTTACGTCCCACGAGTCACCATGGCCGCGGGCACCGCGGGGTTGATCGAGCACCTGCGCGCCGGAAAGGTGGGTTGATCCATTGCCACTCCTTAAGGTCAAAGCTCGTTCCACTCGCCACAGGATCATTGAAACAATTTGTCGTCCTTGAAGGCGGCCATTCTGCTGAATGCTATGCTCCAATCGCTATGTCTTGATTCACGCTCAGAAGGTCGGTTGTTATTCAGTTCGGCGGTCATGGCTTAAGTATATTCGGATTTTGTGCTTTTTGGGGCCAATCACAATCACCTGTTCCGTTGCCGCACGGCCTCGAAGAGCGTGATGATCGTCGCCAGGGCGACGTTGAGGGAGTCCGCCTGGCCGGCCATCGGAATGCGGACAAGCAGGTTGCTTTCCTTGAGCCAGAACTGGCTGAGTCCATATTGCTCGCTGCCCATGACGATCGCCAACGGACCGCGCAGATCGGCCTTCGTGTAGAGGTTTGGTGTGTCGGGCGTGGTGGCGACGATGCGGATGCCATTCCCCTGCAGCCAGGCGTGCACCGCCGCACTGTCGGCCACGACGATCGGCACGGAGAACAGCACGCCGGTGGAGGAGCGGACGACATTGGGGTTGAAGATGTCGGTCACCGCGTCGCACACGATCACGGCGTCGCAACCGGCGGCGTCGGCACTCCGCAGAATGGTGCCAAGGTTGCCGGGTTTTTCGATGGACTCAACCACCAGCAGGAAGGGGTGGGCGCTCAGCTTCAGCCCGGCGAGGCTGTGTTTCCACTGCGGAGCCACGGCCAGCAGCCCGTCGGGCCGGTCGCGATAGGCGCATTTGGCGAACGCCTCCTTGGACAACTCGAACAGCTGGGTCCCGGCCTGTTTGGCCTGCTCGATCAAGGCCGGCTCGTTTTCGCCCAGAAACCATTCCGGGCAAAAATAGAGTTCGGTGAGCCGGATGTTCTTCTCCAGCGCCCGCCGCACCTCGCGGTAGCCCTCGACGAGAAAGAGACCAGCCTCATCGCGGTCGCGCCGGTCGCGCAGCTTCACGAGCTGCTTGATACGGGGATTCTGCAGGCTGGTTATTTTTTCGGGCGCAACCACAGAACACACGGAATACACAGAAAGAAGCATCAGCAATTTCCTTTTATCGGTCTCTTCTGTGTGTTCTGTCTATCCCGTGGTTAACCGAAAATTCAACGACGAGCCCTTCCCTTATCACCATGAACTGGAGATGGAGATCGCCACCCTGACCAACCTTGGTGTCGGCCTCGGCCGCGTGGCCTTGGGCGAAGGGAAATGGGTGGTGATGGTGCCGTTCACTCTGCCGGGTGAAAAGGTCCGCGTCCGTGTCTACCGCAACCACAAAAACTACTCCGAGGCCGACCTGCTCGCCGTCCTGACGCCCTCGCCGCACCGCATCAACCCGAAGTGCCCGCTGTTCGGCCAGTGTGGCGGCTGCCAATACCAGCACCTGACCTACGCCGAGCAGCTCGTCTGGAAACGCCAGCAGGTGGAAGAGCTCCTGAAATACATGGTGGGGGTGGAATTCGCGGTGGCGCCGGTCATCGGCTCACCGCGCGAGTTCGGCTACCGGTCGAAAATCACGCCGCATTTTCGGGCCTGGCATGGAGGGCCGGCCTCCCGGCCGGCCGCGGCTGGTCAGGAGACCAGCCCTCCAACAGAAAAACCCCACCCCATCGGTTTTCTTAAGCAAGGCACGCGCTTTGATATCATCGACGTCCCCGCGTGCCCCATCGCCACGCCTGAGATCAACGCGAAGCTGCCTGAGGTCCGGGAAAAGACCCGCCAACGCCTCGCCGCCGGCGAATACAAACGCGATGCCACGTTGCTGCTGCGGCACGCGGTGGAGGGGGTCGTCACCGACTACGATGCCGTGATTCATGAGGTGATTGATGTAGCCAACCGTGGGAGCGAGCTTGCTCGCGACACGAACCTTTCGCGAGCAAGCTCGCTCCCACAACAAGCAGGTTCTACCAAGCCCCTCCGCCTCCACTTTCTGGCCCGCGACTTCTTCCAGAACAATCCGTTCCTCTTGCCCGCCTTCACTGGTTACGTCCGCGAACAGGCCGCCGGCAGCGGGGCGAAGTTCCTCGTCGATGCCTACTGCGGCAGCGGGTTGTTCGCCCTCAGCTGTGCCTCGGCCTTCCAGAAGGTCATGGGCATCGAGCTGAGCGCGACCTCGGTGAAATTCGCCGCCGAGAACGCCGCCGCCAACAGCATCACCAACGCCTCCTTCCGTGCCGGCGATGCCGCGCAGATCTTCGCGGGGCTGGACTTCCCGCCGGCGGACACGGCGGTCGTGATCGATCCGCCGCGCAAGGGTTGCGACGAATCCTTCCTCGCGCAGCTCTTCGCATTCGGCCCGCGGGCTGTTGTCTACGTCTCCTGCGACCCGGCCACGCAAATGCGCGACCTGAAGGGATTTCTCTCCGCCGGCTACCGG